>NZ_JACSWA010000308.1 GCF_016888125.1 Spirulina sp. CCY15215 | reverse complement strand
AACCGACGAAGATAACGCGAGAAGATGGTTCTTATGTGGAGTTGAAATATGATGACTCTTTACGCTTGGAAAAAGAAACTTATTATGATGCCAATGGAGTGCAAGAAGAAGAAATTGCTTACAGTTACGATGCCGAGGGAAATCGTCAGACAGTATCGAGTGGAGAAGCACAAGGAAGTTACGATTACGAGAACATTCATCAGTTAACGCAAATCGATACAAGCGAGGGATTGGAGACTTATTATTACGATGATGGGGGACGATTGGAAACCATAACGAGAGAGGGGGAAACGTGGCAATTGCGCTACAATGCAGACGATTTGATTATCGAAGTGAAGAAGGGAGAAAATATTGTAGTGCAGTATGCTTATGATAGTGCGGGTCGTCGGGTGGAAATGATGGATGGAGAGGGAGAAAAGGATTATCTGGTGGCTCCATTGATGGGAGGAGGGTTAGAATCACCTCATTTGGTGATGGATGGAGTAAACGATCCTTTGGCTGCTTATGTTTATGCCGGAAATATGCCGTTGATGCGTTTGGATGAGCAAGGAAATCCGACTTATTATTTAGAGGATGGCATGGGTTCGATTGTTAGTTTAGCGAACAATTCTGGGGTTGAGGTGGCAGAGTTTGAATATGATAGTTTTGGTAATTTGCGCGGTGATAGTTTCATTGCCAATGAGTTAGGAGGAGATTTCCGTTTCCAAGGACAATGGTTGGAGTCGAATACGGATTTCTATCATTTCCGAGCAAGGTATTACGATCCGGAAACGGGAAGGTTTGTCAGTCGCGATCCGATTGATATTATTGAGACTGAGCCGGAAAGTTCTAATCCCTATCAGTTTGTCTATAATAATCCTCATATTTATAGCGATCCTACGGGAATGTTTACGATCCAAGAACAAGCAGTTACGAGACAAATTCAAGGTATATTAAGAAAAATGGGAACAAAAGTCAGAAAGCAGGCCTTAGAAAATGCAATTGATAAAGCAAAGGATGTGGTATCGAAAAATATAGAATCGATTTTCAATAAAATAATACCTGCAGATGTCCAAGATTTAGTTAATATAGCTTCATTAAATAATCCAAAAGATGAATTATTCCTTGGAAATATGCTTGAAGATATAATTCTTGATACAGCCTTAAAACCAGTTCTAGGTAAATTGGGCGATTTTGTATGGAGGGAAACTTTTCTTGAGATAGATTCTGGAAAACCTCTCAGCACAGGCTATCGTCTATCTACCGGTAGTCCTAGCGATAATAAAGATCCCGGTTTAAAAGGAGGTAGTCCACCTAATGCAGATTTTCTTATTTCCGCTACTGTTCCAGACAATATTCGTCGAGGAGTTGGAGCGTTTAACAAGGCTTGGATGATCGGAGATGTTAAATTATCAGCTAAAAAGCCTGTCGAACAAATTCTTGATAAAAGACCTAAAGCGAAAAAGGATCAGTGGTTAGCAATGAGAAATTTTTCCCAACACTATCAATATATTCCTGCTGTTACCTATGTGTCGTTATTTACCTACGATCAGACACAGATTCAAAAGGCTAAAGATGAAGCTCTAAAACCTAAGAATGGAAGTCCCGGAGTACTGCTCAACATTATTTCTTTACTTAATATCCCAAGACCTGAAAAATAGTTACAAACAATCACTAATTAAATTATGCTTTCTTTCTTTGAACTAAGAGAATCTGTAGACAAGGAATTATATCCTCCTTCAGGTAACTATGTACCTGATGAAGATTGGGATGCTTTTCTTGAAGAAAATAAACAAATGACTTGGGATGAACTTTTCAGAACGCAAAAAGATGATCTTAATAGAACGTTTACTCTTAGCATTCGAGCATGTGAAAAATTACTAAATTCTAATACACCATTTGATATTAACGAGAAAGATTCTGATGGAGCGACAATTTTGATGGATATTGCTTGCACAGATCGCCTCGATCTTGTTAAAACATTAGTTGCAATGGGAGCAAACACAAATGAGCAGAATGACGATGGTTATTACCCTCTTTTCTGTGCGGCTGGGTGTGGGAGGCAAAATATCTACAATTATCTTCTTCCTCTAACTGACCCCGAACTACATTCCCGTGCAGAAAATGAACTAGAGAAAGGTTTAATCGAAAGACAAATAGATGAAGAATCTTACTTTACTTCTTACGTATTTAATTATGCAGCTTTAATCGGCAATATAAAAGCAGTTGAAACTGCAATTAATCAAGGTGTGGATATCAATACAGCAATTTCTGGCAGTACAGCACTTCAAAATGCAGTTGAGAATCGTCAATTATCTGTAGTACAAATGCTACTAGCTGCTGGTGCCGATCCAAATATGAGAGGAGAACAAGACTATTTTGGTCAGCCTGTAATTGTTATTGCCGTAGAACGTTCTAGCGATGAAATAATTCAGGAGATTCTTAATACCGAAGTTGACGTTAATGAACGCGGACGTGATGGATTGACAGCATTAATGATTGCAGCTTGGAATCTAGACATCAAAACAATACAAATGTTATTGCACAAAGGAGCAAATGCTAATCTCAAAGATATTCATGGTAATACAGCCCTCTCTTTAGTTCAGAGGCAAAGAGAAGATGTAAAGGAAAATACTAATTTAACTGAAAAGCTCAAACACATTGTTCAAATTCTCCTTGAAGTAGGAGCAACAGAAGACTAAAAAAATAGAAAAATGTAAACTTACGATTCTCGCGGCAACCTCCTCGCCATGAAAGACGGGGAAGGTACAGTCATTCAATCCTACGTCTACGATGCACGCGGTCGGGTCATCGAAGAAAGCGACCCCTTCGGCACCACCTACTACAACAACTTCGATGCCTTTGGCAATCCTCGGTGGATGCAAGATGCTTCAGGAGAGATAACCACCTCGACCTACAACCCCAACGGTCAAATCCAAACCATGACCGAAAACCCCGGCACCCCAGAAGAAGAAATCTCCACCTTCACCTACGACGGTTTGGGACGAGAAGACTATACCGACTATGGGGATGGAGTCTGGGTGGATTATGATTACGAAGGAGCAGGAGGAGATTGGACGACCCTAGAAGCTCCCACCATCGGGAAAATCGAGCGAAAATTCAACGACGACGGCAGTTTGGGAGGTTGGATTACCCCCGGAAACGAGGAACTCACCTTCGAGTACAACAACACCGGACAATTAGAAACAGAAATCACCCCCCACGGCACCACCACCTACAATTACGACAGTCTCGGACGAGTGCAGTCAGTCCTTGACGAAACAACAGGAGTAGAAACGATTACCCATTACGACACTCATTATGAAATCAACAGTTATCAAGACCCGGATGCCTTAGCAGACAATCTCATCGGACGGGTAGCAGCACGAGAAATCGCCCTTCACGATGCCGAAGACACCCGCTACATCACCCATTACACCTACTATCCCGACGGTCAAATCAAAACCATGACCGACGCAAAGGGAGAAACGTGGCACTATCGTTATACCGATACTACCGTCACCATCACCGACCCCCTCGGACGGGAAACCACCACAGTGCAAACCTCAGAATATTTGCCCTCAGAAACTCGCTATGCAGACGGGACGAATTCGACAGTAGATTATCTATTCGATAATAATCTCCTCGAAGGGACGGATTATCCCACAGAAATCACAGACCAAGCAGGACGAGACAGAGACTTCACCTATGATGAATTGGGTCGATTGGAAAGTGCCACAGATTGGGGAGACACGACCTACACCTATCATTACGATGAAAACGGTTTCGATTACAGCGTTCGCAATGCCAATGGAGAGACAGTTCTCGGCTACAATTACGATGAGAATGGAGATTTAGAAACCGTTACCTATCTCGATGAGAGTCAGCGCTCTTTTGTTTACGACCCCATCACCAATGCTCTCATGCAGGAAACCTTACCCTCTGGAGAAGCGATCGATTACGAATACGATGCAGATTCAGGATTAGAAACGCGACGGGTTTATTCCCTCAACGGAAACCCCCTCCATGAAGTCGTCACCGATTGGAACTTTGAAACCGGACAGCTTCTAAGCGTCACAGACCCCACCGGAACGACTGCTTACCATTACGACCCCGATACGGGAGCATTTGCCGGAATAGACTATCCCAACGACAGCAGCATTCGCTATCAACGGGATATATTAGGACGAGTAGAAAAAGTCACCGTCAAACCCGACAAGAATGGAGCAACGGAGTACGTCACCGAATACGAATACGATGCCAATGGTAACATCGAGAAAGTCACCGATC
>NZ_JACSWA010000307.1 GCF_016888125.1 Spirulina sp. CCY15215 | reverse complement strand
CTGAGAACGCCAGTTGTTCTGGGAACGCTACGAGGTCTCTCGTAGCTGAAAGAATCCCCAACCATAATCTTTGATTTGGTTGGGGAGCGTTCAAACACGATCTTGTTAGCTCCTTAGAAGTCATAGTACGGACAATTTTAAAGGCTCTGAAGTTATTTTTACAACTCCATCATCTTGTTTTACAATGCTCCGGCTGCAGTTCGATCTAAAATACCCGACCCCAAATAAGTCGTTAAATTGACCGTTTGCAAAACAGGTAAACCTTCTGCACCTTGGGGATAATCAATAACACTGACTGCACAATTTCCCTGTTTGATATTCCAGAAACTGTTGGGTTCTAACCCTAACAAATAGCAGATAATAACTTTGTTAATGGCATCATGGGCAGAAACTAATATGACCTTGGGTTCATCAGGATTAGAATGGGTTTGCACAATTTTATTCCATGCCGCGATCGCGCGATCCCAAACTTGTTGCAAATTTTCTCCTTCGGGCATTTGTACAGTTTCTGGAGCATCTTTCCACTGTTGTAATAATTCCCCAAATTCGGCCTCAATTTCAGATTCTAATTTTCCTTCCCAAAGACCGTGACTAATTTCTTTAAATTGGTCTTCTAATGCCAAAGGAACACTCTGATGATATTCAAGAATAATCTCTGCTGTTTCCTTGGGGCGCAATAAAGAGCTAGTAACCGCAAAATCAATCTGAACATCTTTGAGATATTGAGCCGCTTTTCGTGCTTGTTCTTTCCCCGTCTCATTGAGGGGGATATCCATCATTCCTTGGAAGCGAGACATACGATTCCACTCAGTTTCTCCATGACGAACCAATAATAAACGCACAGCAGGGGGTTTGGGAGGGCGAGGGGGAGGCAGCACGATCCCCATGTGGGAAACTTGATTGAGGGATTCTAACTGTACTGGATCTGCTAAACCGCCGCTAAAATTTAAAACATTAATACAGCAATTAGATTGTTGTATCGTGTGATAGCGTTCGGGAGGAATACCGATCGCGCTCATAATCAAACAGCGATTAATGCCATTATGAGCAACAATGAGAATTGTTTGTCCTTGATGTTTGGCGATCGCTTCTTGCCAAAATAATTGAGCCTGTTCGTAAAGAGAAAGGACTGGAAAATGCTCTTTTTCTCCTGCTGGTTCAGATACCAGCATTTTAAATTCATGGGGACGTTCTTTCCAACAGCGATAATCTGCGGGAAACTTTTCGACAACCTCTTGTTTACTTAGTTTTTCCCAAAGTGGGAGATCGACTTCCCTCAGTTCTTCTTTGGCTTCAGGAGTCAGAGAATTAGCCAAATATTGCTGAATAATAGAGGCAGTTTGAGTCGCTCGCTGCAAGGGACTGTGATAAAATGCGTCGAATGTTACGCCTTGCAATGCCATGCCAACTTTTTTAGCCTCAGTTTGTCCCTGTTCCGTGAGAACTGATTCATCGCAACGGCCTTGGATTTTTTGTTGAGCGTTATAGGAACTTTGTCCGTGACGCACGATAATAACACGAGTAGTCAAACTTCAATCCTCCAATTCTTGGGTTATTCTTCTACAGAGCAATGCGTAACAATCTGCAATATCTTACATCATTTGAAACCGCGCAATCGTTCTCAGGATTAAGAAAAAAATTGGGAGAATTATGACGGGAGAGGAACTCAGAGAATTATTACTGAAAAAATGGGGACGTTCTTATGATGTACGCTTGCGACAAACTAAGGGAACAATTTACCTACAGGTAATGTGGAAATATTTGGAACAACAGTCTTTTCCCCTTACTGAGATGGAGTATTTGCAGCATTTACAGGGAGTGGCGACATATCTCGATGCTTGGGAGGGAGAGTCTCAGGTTCAAGATTACCTTGCTAAAACGACAGAACGACCGCGTTTGGGTAAGGCTGTTAGTATTCCTCTGGATTTGGGCGATCGAGCTTCAGAATGGATTGTTGGGGATGTTTAAAGCATTTACCTGTTAAGAAGCGAGGCGATCGGCGAGGCGCGTTGTTTCGGGGAGACGATAACGAGGGGCGCAACGCAGGACATAATCGATCACCGTGGGTAAGCTAATTTTATGACCGATGGAAATGTAGAGATGGGTTTCCGTTGGCGACCAATTATGCTCGATATTCAGTTTCATTAACCTGACTCGCTGCTTGTTATCCCTTCATTGTAGCGAGACATTTCCGGGCTGAGATCGCCATAAACTCCAGTAATTTGCTGGTGACAACAATCTATGGCAAAATCATTAAAATCTTGGGGAGAAACCGCGTACATTTCCGTAAAAACATCCGATTGCACGCGACAAAAGCGAGGACGTTGCTCATAAATGCTACATTCTCGCGTCTGGCGATCGAAATTAATGCACCAGCCATCTTCTCCTACCATACTCATGTAGCGATCGAATTCTGCGGCAGAAAGATATTCTTCAAGTTCAGGGCGATCGGTGGGATCGAGATGACAGCAAGCACCGCACTGTTTTACGCAACGCCAAACCTTCATATTTCCGTATTCCCTTGTTTGTACTGCTAATATCCCGAACTCCCAATTATACACCTCATACCACCACCTACAGCGAATTGTTTAGTTTTGTATGTTTTATGAAAATGGCACCTCTTCCGGTTATGATGTACAGTGAATTTTTGGTTTCTTTTCTCACATTGGCTTGGACAACAGCATAAAAAATATGGACATCTTGACAGGCATTTTAACAAGCGTAACCAGCATTTTCGCAAGTGTTAACTTTGAAGTTATTTTTCAACTTCTGTTTGTTGGCTTAATTTTGATTTCAGGTCCCGCAGTGATCTTTTTGTTGGCACTCAACAAAGGGGATCTGTAACCCACGATTTTCCTCAAAATCGTTAAAATCATTGAAATTAAATCAGCGACATTAAATCAGCCCAAACTCATTCGAGTTAAAAAGCCCTTTCTTTTCGGAAAGGGTTTTTTAGATAGGGCATATCAGAGGTTTTTGATGCGATCGCCCAAAACTCAAGGATAAATTAATTCACAAAGAGCTTGTCACTTCCTCAAAACAATTGCTATGTTAGAAATATATTAATTGCGATTTATGTCAAGTAAAATGAACGTTAAAGCATTTCTTCTCGCTTCTATCCTAGGTTTATCAGTTCCCGCGATCGCCAGCACAGCTATTGCCCCTAACGCGATCGCTCAAGTTTCTGCGCCAGTTGGTACATTCGTTAACGGTACATGGTTGGTAAGAATTAGTTATTTTAACAATGCCTACTTTTACGAAGGAAATAACAAAAATACAGGGGATTCGATTACATTAAGCGGAGCAACTTTTGGAGGAAATAGCAATCGCCGCACAATGACGTGGAATAATGGAGGCTATCGCTATCAAGTTGCTTGGCAGCCCAACGATCCTGGAACTATTCGGGTGCAAGTTTTTAGCCCCAATGGACAACAAATATTAAACCAACTCCTCTATCAAACCAACTAGGTTAACAGCAAACCCAAAAATAGAGAGTGAGGGTTAGCCCTTGATTAAAATCAAGGGTCGCCCGTCTTATGTTAAAATACAGACCGCCTTCCGGTTATGATGTACAGTAAATTTTTGGTTTCTTTTCTCACATTTGGTTGGCCAACAGCATAAAAAAATATGGACATCTTGACAGACATCTTGACAAACGTAACCAACATCTTCGCAAGTGTTAACTTTGAAGTTATTTTTCAACTTCTGTTTGTCGGCTTAATTTTGATTTCAGGTCCCGCAGTGATCTTTTTGTTGGCACTCAACAAAGGAGACCTGTAACCAACGATTTTCAATTTGAACATGATTAAACATGAAGGTGTCCTTTTGAGCCTTCATGTTCGATATTGATTGTCCTTGGGACTATCCGCGATCCGATGGTTGACCAGCCGCTCCTACATACTTCTTAACAAAGACACTCAGGAAACCCGAAACGTTCTAATCTAAAAACTGACCGAAACTTTAACAAAAGCGTTTAATCAAGAGACTATACGCGATCGGTATCGAGGGAAACTCCCCGGTTTGGGGACGGTTGCACCGAAATGGTAGAGCCGTATCGATCCTGAAACCAAGCAGATGTCTCAATACCGAAAGCGATTAAACCGTCAACCCTTGAACAGGAGAAAGCTGAACGAATTGTCAGAAACCTCAGCCTAAAGGCATGAGGCTTGAAAGAGAAATCTAACAAGCCATTCTGACCAGACTAAGTACCCTGCGTACTACGTTATTTTAGTCACGACACCTGGGAATGCGAAGCTAGTTCCCCGCTCTGTCGTTAGCAGTTAAACAATTTTAAGGTCACTGAAATAGT
>NZ_JACSWA010000306.1 GCF_016888125.1 Spirulina sp. CCY15215 | reverse complement strand
CGACGCATTTGAGGGTGTGATAGCTTAAAAAACGTAGTTCCCAAGAACTTAGGCTGGTCAACTATGGGCTTGGTTCAAGCCCCCGCTATACCCAAAGTGTTAGCGGTGGGTTATTGACCGACAACGCATAGTAATGCCAGGGGCATAGGCTTCAAGCACTGAACCCGTGCGAGAACAACTCACTAGGAGATAATCGCAAGCAGGACACTGGGTTTGCACGATTTTATGTTTGGAGAAATAATGGCGTTCTGCATAACTGCCACAGTTAGGACAGTGTACTCTTTCCATTCTTGACATTTTTAAATTTTCCTTGTTAACTCGGTTTTTTATTGGTTTTTAAACATTTTATTCTCCCTTTATTGTATCAAAATAAAGTAAGTTTGTCAATCTATTTTATCTGGGGCATTGCCTGTGATCCCCGTGATCCCCAGCCCTCCCTCGCTATAAAATCCTGCATTTTATACTTATTGAACAAATCTTAAATTTCCCTTAATGCTCCCATGCAGTAATCGCAACACCCCCTCAAAAGGCGATCGCTTCCCTTGATGCCTTGATCAGAAAAATCCTCAGCTTGTATTCTGGAAGAGATGTTGCAACAAGGATTAAAATTGATGTCAGTTGAGTGGCAAATTGTCAAGACTTACGAGGATATTCTTTATCATAAATTTGATGGGATCGCCAAAATTACCATCGATCGCCCCCACAAAAGAAATGCGTTTCGTCCCAAAACGGTTTTTGAACTCTACGATGCCTTTTGCGATGCGCGGGAAGATAGTCAGATCGGGGTTGTGCTTTTAACGGGTGCAGGACCTCATTCAGATGGAAAATATGCTTTTTGTTCTGGAGGGGACCAAAGCGTAAGAGGAGAAGCGGGCTATGTGGATGATAGCGGTATTCCTCGCTTGAACGTTTTGGACCTACAGCGTCTCATTCGTTCCTTACCGAAAGTTTCCATCGCCTTGGTTGCGGGATATGCGATCGGTGGGGGTCATGTCCTACATTTAATCTGTGACTTAACTATTGCTGCTGATAATGCAGTTTTTGGGCAAACTGGCCCTAAAGTTGGCAGTTTTGACGGTGGTTTTGGTGCCTCTTATTTGGCTCGTGTTGTCGGTCAAAAGAAGGCTCGCGAAATTTGGTTTTTATGCCGTCAATACAACGCACAAGAAGCTGTGGACATGGGTTTAGCCAACTGTATCGTTCCTGTAGACCAATTAGAAGCGGAAGGTATTCGCTGGGCGCAGGAAATTCTGGAAAAAAGCCCGATCGCCATTCGCTGTCTTAAAGCTGCATTTAATGCTGACTGTGATGGACAAGCCGGCTTACAAGAACTCGCGGGTAATGCCACAATGCTCTATTACATGACAGAAGAAGGTAGCGAAGGCAAACAAGC
Organism: Spirulina sp. CCY15215; assembly: GCF_016888125.1. Classification (GTDB taxonomy): domain Bacteria; phylum Cyanobacteriota; class Cyanobacteriia; order Cyanobacteriales; family Spirulinaceae; genus CCY15215. The sequence goes on along the minus strand of NZ_JACSWA010000306.1, from coordinate 6,389 downwards.
GTTTTTAGAAAAGCGTAAACCTGATTTTCGTCAATATCCTTGGCGACCTTAATCGATTATTAATGAACAACTAGGAAGGAAGAACGATCTGTGAATAATGAACTGGCCAAATTCTTTAAGCCGTTTGGGTTTGAGAAGTGACGGGAAGGGGAGGAGTTGACGGCGATCCTTGACTTTCTGTTGAACAATTTAAACTCAGAGAATGTTCGAGATGAACGATTCCCGCATCCCAATCTTGCCAAGATGACTTGGCAAAGGGATGTGCTGCTAAACTACAAGCCTTCCAGCATCCTTTGACGGGAACGCCAAGTTGTTGACACGTTCCTCCTCGTCTTCCTTCTGGAGAATAAAAAGTGCAGCAGCGACAGGCAGATGTTAAAAGTTTTTCTGTGTTCATGAGCATTATTGAAATTATTAAAAAGTGGATTTATTAAGGCTTTATCTTTTCCATTGTGGTTCGCTTTCCGGAAGGTTGCATCATTATGTAATAAATAGATACAAATTTTGCCTGCCCTTGATAAATTATGTAAACTTTAGTTACTAAAACCGGATTGGCGTTAGGTTAAAACTATTGGGGATCAAGCTAAAAACTATGTTAAAACCCCTCGTTTGCAGAATTTACCCTTTACCATTAAGGCTAGGATAACCTCTGAGTCGGTACTCTAGAATTTTTTTAATATTTTCTTTATGGTGTGTTTTGGTTCTGCGTGCTACCAGCAATATTGCTGAGTTAGAGCGATCGCTTCTCTGGGTTGTAAGTAAATCTGGAAATGAATTGGCGATCGCACTTGTGGGGAGTAAAGTTGTAGTAATCTATACCTTCATCCCCAGAATTATTTTTCCGATCGCAGCAGAAAAAATAACAGCAAGAGAAAAGGACGAGGTATCATAAATTGAGTGAGAGTCCGTTATTGATTCGAGAGTTCATTATGAGTCAAAATACTAAGGCTGAATCTACGGCGACCCCCAACCTCAGTCCGATACTAGAAGGGGCTTTAAGCTGTTTAGATCTACAGATTGAAGCGGAATTAGCACGCTATCGCAAAGGGCGATCGCAGCAACCCGATCGCGCCGGTACAAGCCCGCAAGTTAGTTATCCTCAACCTCCAAAACCTGGCATGGCGGTGCTTCCTGTGGTAGAACAAAAAGGGGTTGCAGAGGGTCAAACAAGCGCCAATAAAGCGATTGATAATCAGATCGCTGATTTTACCCAAAAACCTACTGCAAACGACGCGGAGACTCAAGCAGGGGTTTCTGCGGGGTCGGATACGGAAGCCCCACAAGAATATTTAGCCTCTTCAGAAGAACTTTTGCGAAATGTGGCGAGGGCTGAAGCACAGCAACCGGTAGAGAAGAAGAAAGGGTTCGCCGATCGCATCTTAACGCCGATGGGAGTGGGTTCGGTGTTAGTTTTGGGAACAGCGATGACTCTATTGGGGGTGACATTACTTTATCCCGATCTCTTGACGCGCTTGGCTGGGGAGGAAAATAGTGATGGGAAGAATACGGCGATCGCGCCAGAAACGTCGAAGCCGTCACCCAGTACAACTCCCTCACCTTCTCCTCTCAATCTCACGGGTCCTAATTTAGCAACGGATGAATTTGAGCCTGTGAATCCGGATTCTCTCAGTACGGTGGAAACCAAGCCGGATTCTGCAACTTCTCCCACTTTACCGACTCCCGAGCCTACATCATCCCCCGCTAATTCATCAACGGCGACTCCCTCATCTCCTGAAGGGGCTTCGGATTTAACGACGGCGTTATTATCCCCCGAGGTTCAATCCCCTGCACCCCCTGCTGTTGAGGCTACACCAACCCCTTCTCCTAGTTCTTCTCCAGAGTCTTCCCCGGATCCGGTGGTTGAAAATGCACCTGGGGCTCCTAGTCAGGGCGATCGCTTCCATTATGTGATTGTGGATTATGCGGGAGGGATTTCTCTGCAACAAACGCGGGCGATCGTTCCCGAATCTTATGTTCGTAATTTCCCTCAAGGGGCGCAAATTCAAATGGGGGCTTTTTCTTCAGAAAAGGATGCTCAATCTCTAGTTTCGCGTCTCGAACAACAGGGAATTAAAGCAACGGTTTATCGTCGCCAGTAATCAATGAAAATAATCTCGGTATAATTGATAGCGGGGAAAAACAGCGCGATCGCAAAACTGAACTAAGCCTAAATAATACAATTTCTGTGCTTGTTCTTTATCCTGATAAGATTGCAACTCAAGGGGAGTTTCTGCGCTATAAATCTTGTTAAATATGGCAATTATTTCGTGAGGGAGTTGTTTTAAATAGCGACGATAGCGACGCAAGTGAGTACCATAAATTTCCCCATCGGCGATCGCATTCTCTCGCAATGTGACAAAATCTCTTTCTCCTCTCGCTAAGTCAAGCAAAGATTGCTGTACTAAATAAGGATGTCCTCCGACTAATTCCCGAAGATTATTAACTTGTTTCTCTTCCCATTCTAAACCGTGTAATTTTGCCAGTTCTAAAACTTCCTCTGAGGTAAATTCGGGGATAGAAATCTGCGTCCCAACATTAAACGGAGATTGATTAATTTCTAACTGTTCATATAACTCAGTATGAACGATTAGCAAAGATAAATTTTGCCAAATCTTCCTTGTTTTTGCTTGTTCGTGTAATGTTCTGAGAATTCCCAAAAATTCTCCTGCAATCTGAGTATAGGGAAAAATGCGATCGACATCATCTAAGGCAATAACCAAGGGTTTTTCATCGTCAAGTAAGTATTTTTCAAAATAGGTCATACACTTAACTTTATTATTGCCTAACTTACTTTGCCAATGCTTTACAGTTTGATTCTCTTCTGCTAAAATTTCTGTAACGCTGGTACAAAACCAAAGTAGAAAACTCTCTAAACTAGCAAAATCTGACGCTTCTGCTAGTCGCAAACTCAATCTCGCAATGCGATCGCCTTGACTCTTTCTATAATTCAATCCTTTGGTCATCAAAGCAGTTTTCCCCATTTGCCAAGGTGCTTTAATCCGAACTAAACAACCCGCTTGGGATAAAGCTGAATAAAACGGTTGTTCGATGTGAGGACGTTCTAATTCTCGCGAATTTGTAACAATTTCTATCTTTTCCTTGACAGCAGAAAGCGCATGAGGATGAGAAGTTTGCCAGTCTTGCCAATGTCGTTCTAATGTTGTGCGAAAATTGCGCTTTTCAACCCTTTCTCCCAAAGCATCGGAGAGTTTTCGCCATAATTCTTGCCCGATCGTACCGCGAATATAGTCGGGATTAAAATTGGCCTCGCTGGCAATATCTTCGTACTTTTTCTTTTGCCAGGACCCTTGCAAAACGATCGCCTCAATATCTGTTAAATGTTCCCCGGTGCGATCGCAAAGGAGGCGATCGGCAATTTGTAGTAGTTCAACTTCACCAAATTTCATATTTATATTTATTTAACCCAGTTAAATACGATAAAATTAAATAACTAATTTTACAATTGTAGCGATCGCGATGAGTCAACCCAAAATCGCCCCCTTTGGTGCATGGAAATCTCCCATTACTGCCGACCTTATTGTATCGGGAATGACTGCCTTAATCGATATTTTCGTCGAGGGAGAAACGATTTATTGGTTGGAGGGACGACCCTCAGAAGGGGGACGGAATGTTATTGTACAAGGAACTGCCGATGGGGATGCCGTAGATATTACCCCGCGATCGTTCAATGTTCGCACTCGGGTTCACGAGTACGGTGGAGGGGCGTTTTTAATTGCCGCAGAAACCCTCTATTTCTCCAATTTTACGGACCAACGACTCTATCAACAAGTTCCAATGGCTGAACCGCAAGTATTAACTCCTGAAGCTCAAAAACGCTATGCTGATGCAATTTTAGATTCTCAACGCGATCGCCTTATTTGTGTCTGCGAAGACCATGCAGGAGAAGGAGAAGCGAAAAATACCTTATCAACTGTCAATTTAAACACCGGAGAAGTCTGCGAACTGGTATCGGGAAGCGACTTCTATACCTCTCCTCGTTTGAGTCCCGATGGTTCTCAATTAGCATGGATTGATTGGAATCATCCCAATATGCCTTGGGATGGGACAAGATTATGGATTGCAACCCTACAAACCGATGGAACTTTAGATAAAGTGCAGTGTATTGCAGGGGGGGAAGAAGAGTCAATTTGCGCCCCCGAATGGAGTCCCGAAGGTGTTTTATATTTTGTTAGCGATCGCAATAATTGGTGGAATTTATATCGTTTTGTAGCGGGTGAAATTGAGTGTGTTTGCGACAAAGAGGCAGAATTTGGTTATCCTCACTGGGTCTTCGGAGAAAAACCTTATACATTTTTAACTGAAAATGAAATTATTTGTAGCTATTCCCAAAATGGTCGCAGTTATTTAGCAAAACTTGATCCAGATGCTAAAAAACTGCACACTTTAGATGTTCCTTTTACCAGCATTCATTCCGTGACAGCAGCAGGAGAACGCGCTTATTTTATCGGAGGTTCTCCCACAGAACCCACCCAACTTGTCGAACTGGATTTAAAGACACTGAATTGTAAGACTTTAAAGAAATCTAGCACGATTGAATGTAACCCAGACTATTTTTCTCTTCCTGAAGCGATCGCCTTTCCCACAGAAGCAGGAAAAACTGCTTATGGGTGGTTCTATCCTCCCCAGAATAAAGATTATCAGCCCCCAGAAGGAACATTACCTCCTTTATTAGTTAAAAGTCACGGGGGACCCACCGCAGCGACATCAGCAAGTTTTAATTTGAGAATCCAATATTGGACGAGTCGCGGTTTTGCATTTGTGGATGTAAACTATGGAGGAAGTACGGGATACGGACGAGAATATCGCCAACGCTTACAGAAAAAATGGGGCATTGTTGACGTTGATGACTGTACAAATGTGGCACAATATTTGGTGAAAGAAGGACGAGTAGATGGGGACAAATTGGCGATCGCGGGAGGAAGTGCAGGAGGATATACTACCCTTGCAGCATTAACATTCAAAGATGTTTTTAAAGCAGGAGCGAGCTATTATGGAGTTAGCGATTTAGAAGTTTTGGCCAAAGATACCCATAAGTTTGAGTCTCGCTATCTTGATAGTTTAATTGGGAAATATCCCGAAGAGAAACATATTTATGAAGAACGTTCTCCCATTCATTTCACCGATCGCCTTTCTTGTCCCGTCATTTTCTTTCAAGGATTAGAAGATGAAGTTGTTCCCCCCAACCAAGCAGAAATGATGGTGGAAGCAATCGAGAAAAAAGGGCTACCTGTTGCTTATGTTTCTTTTGCAGGGGAACAACATGGATTTCGTCGCGCTGAAAATATTAAACGCGCTTTAGATGGGGAATTTTACTTTTATTCTCGCGTTTTTGGTTTTCAACCCGCAGAGGCGATCGAACCGATTAAAATTATGAATAGAGAATGAGAGATGAAGTTTTTCTCTCTCTCTTATTCCTGTTCTCTTTCTTATCAACTATCAACTAATTTTGTGTCCCAAAACGCTATCAATGTTAACAATTTATCCTTTAACTGGCAAATTAATACGCCAATTTTAGACTCTTGTTCCTTCAGCATTCCTCAAGGAGAATTTTGGATGCTTTTGGGGGCAAATGGGAGCGGAAAATCGACCTTACTCAATTTACTTGCGGGTTTATTGGAACCACGAGAGGGAAATATTGAAACGATTCAACCCCTCGGCTTTGTCTTCCAAAACCCCGATCGCCAGTTGGTGATGCCCACAGTTGGGGCAGATATTGCCTTTGGGTTGGTTCGGGAAAATTTAACCTATCCGGAAACCTTAGCACGAGTTCGAGAAGCCCTCAATGCGGTGGGATTGCTCGACTTGCAGCGACGACCGATCTATGCTTTAAGCGGCGGCCAAAAACAGCGCATTGCGATCGCGGGGGAAATTGCCAGAAATTGCCAGGTTTTAATTCTCGACGAACCTACGGCACTTCTCGACCCCGATACTCAAATTGAGTTAGTGCAGCAAGTTCGGACTTTAGTGAAAGAACGTAACTTAACTGCTCTCTGGGTAACGCATCGCTTAAATGAACTCGATTATTGTGATGGGGCATTTTTGTTAGAGAGGGGGAAGATTGGCGATCGCGGCGATCCTCAGCGCTTGAAAAGGAGATTAGAAAAAGAGGAAAAATAATTGGTGGGGTTCGTCAGCTAAAATTGTGGATGGCGATCGCGCATTTCTTCCGTAATACTGCGATGACCCGACAAAATAATAACCCTGACTAACTTTGCGTTAAATAAAGATTGCGAATCGTGCGATTAATCCAACTCAGATAGTCGTCTAATTCTTCATCAGAAACCCCCGTGGAGACCCCCACCATATCTGAAAGATTGGTGGTGGGAGGAAACGGGGCGTATATTTTGAGGGTTCGATACCCTCGAAAT
>NZ_JACSWA010000305.1 GCF_016888125.1 Spirulina sp. CCY15215 | reverse complement strand
ACTTGCAAGCATTGGGAATAGACATCTTCTTTGAGCCAAGGATGTTCCTTTTTTAGGTTAGGCAATAATCCTTGAATATAACTTCTTGATAATCCTTTTCCTGTTGCTTGATAAGTTTCTTGGCACAAATTTAACCCATAGTTCCAATACCAACGACAACAACCAAAGCTCTTGGCTAAGGCTGCTTGTTGTTCGTGGGTTGGATAGATGCGGTATTTGTATGCCTTGAACATTATCGCTTGGATAGCTTGCTGATAAGATTATAACTGATTTTGAGGTCGTTCCCACAGGGTTCCCGGAGGGAGTAGGGACGGGTGAGGTTTCTCTTGGTGCGCGTTCCTTGGCTGTTCGCGTAGCGTCTCCAAAGGAGCGGTGCAACCTCGTGCCGAGGTTGCACCGCTCCTCAGCTTATCCAATTGACCTTTGGGGGTCGCTCTCATCCCCTCTTCAATCGAAGATTTGAAGAGGGGAATTCCCGCTCCCAGTTTAAAAAGTCAGCAATTTGCTCTCCTAAGTTTGTGCAATCGTAGGGTTGCGCGATCGCTCCTGCCACTCCTAATTGGTTGAAATGTTGCTGATCGGTACGACGAAGGCGATCTAGGGTGAGAATAATCGGAATATGTTGCGTGGCAGGATGTGCCAAGAGTTGTTGTAAAATTTCGAGGGGATTTGCCTCTAAGGAAGTCAAATTGACGAGAATAGCATGGGGTTTTTGGTTTTGGGCAAGATTAAACCCTTCACTATAAGAATGAGCCACCCAGATTTTCCAATCGGTCATGAGTTCCAATCCCATTTGTGTGACATAACGACGATCCTCCTCACAATCGATAAGTAAGAGATGTTTGCGGGTCATCTTTGCCTGAGTCATCTTTGGCTGAGTTGTCTTGGCCTGAGTCATAGACAATTTCCAAGATAGCTCTGTATGAATTCTCTCTCTTGCAGGATGACAAAATGGTTTAACAGGGGAGGGGGTATTGATAGGATTGGCTGAACGCTCATGGCCATTAGTTTGATAAATTTAATAAAAAGGATTGTTATTAGAGGAAAAATAAGATCTAAATGTGAAGAAGTTGTGAAGATAGTCCTTTTCTTTACAAATCGTAATAAAACCAGTTTGCAGAAAATTAGGAAATTATTTGTAGGAACGTGGACTGGAAAGTTTTTAAATTAAGCATTATGGCGGTGGTAAAGGAAGAGTAAAGTAGAAAGAACTCCCTTCACCCACCGTGCTTTCCACCCACATTTTGCCTTGATGTCGCTGGATAATTTCGCGACAGATCGGTAAACCCAACCCTGTACCTCCTTTTTCCCGCGAGTCAGAAGCATCTACTTGCTGAAAGCGACCAAAAATACTTTCCAGCTTATCCTTGGGAATTCCTCGACCGCAATCTTTTACTTCAAATAAAATCTGTTCTTGTTGTGGGATAATGCCGATCCCCACCATACTGTGAGGGTTAGAAAATTTAATAGCGTTACTGATCAAATTGGTTAAAGTTTGCAAAATTTGATCGGGATCGGCCCAAATCATCATTGTGGGAGGAGATTCGAGATAAGGATTCTCCTCTAAGTCCGTATCTCTCAACCAAAATGGACGGAGATCGCATTTCAAACATAAACCAATTTCCGCCTGTTCTGCCATGACCTGCATGGCTTCGGCTGCTTGAACCATCAGAGTGATACCGTTGCAGTGTTGTTTAACAATCTTCACTTTTCCCGATTCAATCCGCTCTAAATCCAAAATATCATTGAGCAAGCGGGTGAGGCGATCGGTATTATTAATGGCAATATCGAGCATTTGCTGCCCCCTCTCCTCAAATTTACCGAGACGACCCGTCGCCAGAAGTCCTAAAGAACCGCGAATCGACGTAAGTGGAGTCCGCAATTCATGACTGGCCACGGAAATAAATTCATCTTTCATCTGTTCGACAGCTTTGCGCTCCGTAATGTCCACTAAAGAGATTAAATAGGCAGAAGCATCTCCTTCCCAAGTAATAGTTCCCGCTCGCATTTCAGCAATACAAGAGGTTCCATCCTGCCGGAGAATAGAAAGTTCGCATTTTTGTTGGGAAGTGATGGGCATTCCCAAATGAAACCCGAGTAATTGCTGTTCGTCACGACCAAAAATCTGTTTGGCTGCGGCATTGAAAAAGCAAATGATGCCCGCGCGATCGCAGACGACAATCCCATAAGCACTATGCTCGATGGTGCGCCGTAATTGCTTTTCGCTTTCTCGCAGCGCTTCCTCTGCCCTGCTGCGTTCAATAATTTCAGTTTGTAGCTGTTCGTTCGTTGCTTGCAATTCCCCCGTGCGTTCTGCCACCATATCTTCAAGGCGATCGAGGAGTTGCGCTTGAGAAACGGCAATGCCAATTTGGTCGGCCAAAGAAGTTAATAATTCAATTTCGTCAGATTGCCAATGGTGAGGGGCGTAACATTGATGAACGATTAAAGCACCCCAAGTTTTTTCTTGAATAAAGATGGGTACCACCAATTGAGCGCAAAAATGCAACTCCGACGGTAGGGCGATCGCGGTTGGAGAACTGCTGAGATCGTCGATGGTCCAAAAGTTGCCCGGTTGAAAATCTGGAGGGGAAACCGTCTCGGGGGTGGAAATCTGGAGGGTTAGCCCGCAGACTTTGGTTAAGCCTGGTAAAACCGCTTCTTGTCGGGCAATCCCGTCTCGCCCAGATTGCCATTGCCAAATAAAGACGCGATCGGCATGAAGTAATTGTTGCACTTCGAGGACTGCGGTTTGCAGGATTTCCTCTAAATCTAAAGACTGGCGAATTTTTAGCGTTAATTCTGACAGTAATTGCGATCGCCGATAGGCGCGTTGTAGTTGCTTTTGTGCTTCAACACGAGCAGTAATATCAATGCCAACAAAAACGGCGGCTCGTTCTTGCTGATACTTCTGCGCCACAATTAAATATTCTCGTTGTTGTCTTTCCCATTCCAGACTTAAGGTTTGAGCAATGGTAGTGTCGTTGGAGTGGAAAAATGCTTCTACGAATTCGACAAAATTTTTCCCTTGCTGAAAAAAGCCCAAAGGTTTATGAATAAAAGCATTGGGAGACATTTGAAAAGCCTGTGCTAATTGGCGATTTGCTCCTAAATATTGCAGGGAATTCTCCTCAGATAAACCAATCCAAGAAATAAAACCGGGGACGGCATCTAAAACCGCTTGTAATTGCTCCTTAGCCTCTTGTAGGGCGCGTTCCGATCGCTTGCGATCGCTAATGTCATAGGCTATGCCCAAGATTTGATAAATTTCTCCCTCTCCATCCAACAGAGGCACGTAACTCATGATAAAAGTCCGTTCCTCGCCATTGGCAATTCTGAAAGTACATTCCTGAGTTTGACGACTGCGGCTGCGGGCGGCATTTTCTAGAAGCGGGAGATAAGTTTGTACGCTGTCATTGGGAAACAGTTCGCGATCGGTCTGACCCAGCATTGCCTTGGGGGTTTTCTGCCAGACTTCAAGGGCGCGGGTATTGGCAAATTGATACTGTAGGTGGCGATCGTAAATGGCAAAAATATCGGGAATATTATCAACGGCGAGGCGAAAGCGTTCTTCGGATTTTGCCAGTTCAATCTCGGTTTGAATGCGATCGTTAATTTCTGCTTGTAGGGTAGTATTGGCCTGTTGGAGTTGCTGGGTGCGCTCTTGGACGCGATATTCTAATTCATCATTGAGTTGTTGCAATTTCATTTCCGCACGAACGCGATCGCTAATATCTCGCGCTACCCAGATCGCCGCTTGTTCCGATAGGGCGGAAATGCTGGCGGCAAACCAAATCTGTTTCTCGTTCACGTCTAAACTGTACTCAAAGGCGATGGTTTGCTGTTGGGTAATGGCATCTTGAATAGCCAGCCAAAAAGCGGGTTGTGGCTTATCCCCAAAAAAGTTGTCAAGGGTAGCGTCGATGGTCAAATTGCCTTCTTCATTGAAGCGAGCATAACTGGTGGGCATAACTTGAATATTTTCTTGTTCCCTATCCACCACTAAAACGATCTCCGTCATGGCTTCAAAAATACCCCGAATTTCTGCTTCATTAGAACGCAGTTTTTGTTCCATCAACTTCCGTTCGCTGATGTCCCGCGCCACCCAAACCACGGTATCTTCAGACAAAGGAGACAAGCGACCATCCAGCCAAATTTCTCCCCGATCGCCGGAAATATTGTATTCAATATTGGTGGTTTCCCTTTGTTCTAAGGTTTGTTGGATGGCATGGTGCAGGCGATCGGCAGTGTCTTGGGGTAAAACTTCGTGTAAGGTTTTACCTAACTGCATTTCTGGACGTTCGCTGGCTCTGGCGGTTTTGGTTGGAGCAACTTTCAAACAATTTCCTTGGCGATCGCGCACGATCACCGCGTCTGTCATCGCCGCAAAAATAGCTCGCATTTCCGCTTCCGAGGCTTTGAGGGCTTCCTCTGCCTCCTTGCGTTTTCGCAATGCCGCTTGCCGTTCGGTAATATCTTCAATTAAGCCAAAGGCAAACTGTACCCTTCCCCCTTTTTTCACCGCACAAGTGGTTGATCGCCCCCAGACTATCTCCCCATTGGCTCGAATGTAGCGTTTTTCAATTTGATAGGATTCTCCCTCTCCTGCCCATAAGGCCATAAAGCGATCGCGATCGCCCTCTCCATCTTCGGGATAAGTTAAATCCAGTAAGTTTAACTGTCCCAATTCTTGGCGATGGTAGCCGATAAATTTCTCAAATGCCGGATTCGTTTCCACAATACCCCCGTCTTCTCGCAAAATACAAATACCAATTCCCGCATTGGCAAAAACGGCTCGGAAGCGTTCTTCGCTCTCTTGTAGGGCAGTATTAGCTCGCAGGAGGCGCAATTGATTTTCTACCCGTGCCAGGATTTCTTCTTTCTGAAAAGGCTTGGGAATATAATCCACTCCCCCCACCTCAAAGGCTCTGACCTTATCTTTGGGGTTATCCAAAGCGCTAATAAAAATCACGGGAATATGACGGGTGCGATCGTTCGCTTTCAGTTGCTCGCACACCTCATAACCATCTAGATCGGGCATCATAATGTCCAGCAGAATTAAATCTGGCGGCATCATCTGGGCGGCAGTCAAAGCTAAGGTCCCATTGAGGGCAGGGCGTACATCATGCCCGTGTTGACTCAACAATTCCGTTAGCAACCGCAAATTGGCTGGGGTATCGTCAACTACTAAGATATTACTTCGGACTGGCGGAAAATTAGAATTCACAGGGGGGACTGGGGAATAGTTTTGATTGGATCGAGGGGCAATGCTTTTGCGTGGGGTGGGAATAGGCCTCTCCTTATAATTTAATCTCTATAATTTAATCTGTCCCAAGAAGTCGGGGATAAAAATCACCAAAGAATATTGGTTCAGAGCAAACCATACCCTTTACATTTCTACTTTTTCTTTATTAAAAAAATCTCCGGTCTTCCCGAGTTCTTCACAATTTATCTTTAGACTTAGGTGAAACTAAAATCTTAACCTTCGATTTTCTTTCGATCGCCATCTACAATTAAGCAAGTAAATCTAAGATAATGATGAAACTAAGTGCATCGATCGCGACTAACCCAAGGGGAAATGCGATGAACACCGGACAAACACAACCCTTTAAATCGTCCATAAGGACTGAATTGGATCTAGCGATGACCGAACCTGGAATTAACCCTATCTCGAATCTGGGCGAAATCTCTCACGAACTCCGCACGCCTTTAACTTCAATTCAAGGAGCTTTGGGACTCCTCTTGAGCGGTAAAGTCGATGTTCAAACCCGCGAAGGACAACAATTGCTCAGAATTGCCGCTAATAATACGAAGCGTTTGCTTCGTTTTACTAATGCTATCGAGCAAGATGAGTTCGGTTCTGCTTCTTTAATTTCTAACGAAGCCTTAGAAAGGTTGCGTTTGGAAGCAGATTTACAAACAGCTAGGGACAATGACGAGTTTCAATTATTTTATCAACCTATTGTTTGTTTGGAATCAGAGAAAATTCTAGGTTTTGAGGCATTGTTGCGCTGGAATCACCCTCAGCGTGGTTTGGTGTCGCCAACGGAGTTCATTCCTATTGCGGAAGAAACACTTTTAATTCACGATCTGGGATTATGGGTTATCGAGGAAGCCTGCAAGCAGTTACGTCAATGGCAGCAGGATTTTCCCCAGAGTTCTCCTTTGACTTGTAGTGTCAATCTCTCGGCGTTGCAATTATTACATTCAGGTTTCGTTGAGAATGTGCGCCAAATTTATCAGGACTCGGGGGTTATACCTGGAAGCCTGCGTGTGGAAATTACGGAGAGTATGTTTATTGAAAATTCTCCTGTGGCGATCGCGGCTCTGCAACAACTCAAGGGCTTAAATATTCCGGTCTACCTTGATGATTTTGGCACGGGATACTCGTCTCTTGCTCGTTTGCACCAACTCTCTGTGGATGTTCTCAAGATCGATCGCGCTTTTGTTACTCAGAAGCAATGGGAGATGATTCGCGGTATTCTTCATTTGGCGAATAGTTTGGGACTCGATACTATTGTTGAAGGGGTCGAAACTCAAGAGGAACTCAAACAGATACAACAGTTGGGCTGTACCAAGATTCAAGGATATTGGTTTTCCCGCCCTTTAGAGGAAGAAAAGGCAACAATTCTCTTACAAAAAGGGGGCAAATGTTAAGGAATTCGGAAGGTTTTGGTTTTTGGGAGTACCCTTCACAGGTTTTTCACATTCTTTAGGTAAAGTCTAAACAGAATCAATCAGAAAACCATTTTGGGTTTTAGAGGAATTATGTTTGACTACAAGATTGAAACTATGGAAGACTTCTACGAGATTTATTCCACGACAATGATTTCCGGTATCATGGGAACTCGGGATTTAGATGTCGTAGAGCGCCTGAAGGAAGAGCCTGCCCTCGTGGAGGAACATCGCGATATGATTGAGAGAATTTTTTACGCGATCAAACTGGGACGAATTCAGGTGTTGAACTCAGAACGGATCGGTATGCACTGTGTGGCAGTTTAGGGTTTCGCGATGGACTCCACTAAACTCGAAAAAGGGATGGAAGGGAAGAATTTTCTCTTTTGTCCTTTTTTGTTGCTATTTTATATTTTGCCTTTACCTGTTAAAATGAGAATGATTATCATTTTTGGTAAAGTTTATGTTTTTGGTAAATTTACGGCAGATCTGGATCGGGTTGGTTTTGGTGGCGATCGCAGGAAACCTGAGTTGCTCTTCGGAGAGAGAAGCGGTGAAACCAGATGCAGGAGAAAGTGTTTCCCCACCTTTACAGGTTGTCGCATCCGGTGGTATTCTCTGCGATTTAACCGATCGCATTGCCCAAGAGAAGATATCTTTAATTTGTTTGATGAATGCAGGCCAAGATCCTCATACTTATCGTCCCACTCCAGGCGATCGCAAGGTGATGGAAACCGCCGATTTGATTTTTTATGGGGGTTATAACATTGCTCCTCATTTGGAAAAGGTGGTACGCGCTACAAATACAGATGCGCCTAAAATTGCCTTATATGAGGAAGCTATCCCCAAACCCCTGATGAGCGAACATCATCACCACGAGGAAGAAGAGCATAATAACAAAGAAGAACTTGAACCCGATCCCCATGTTTGGCATGATGTCAGGAATGCGATCGCCATTGTGGAAGAGATTGAAAGCCAGTTAATTAAACTTGACCCCGATCGCGCCGAGGCTTATGAGGAAAATACGGAGAAGTATCGCGATCGCTTAGAAAAACTACACATTTGGATTCAAGCACAGATCGCCACCATTCCCCCCCAACAGCGCCTATTAGTGACGACCCACGCCGCTTTGAACTATTACGTCAATGCCTATGATTTGCAGGGTTCAGAAGCCTTGCAGGGAGTCAGCACCGAAGAAACACCAACAGCCGCGCGGGTCAAAGAATTAGCCGAAAAATTGAAAACAATTAAGGTTCCCGTTATCTTTCTGGAAACGACAGCCAGTGCGAGAACCTTGGAAACCGTCGCGCGGGAAGCTAAGATCGCGATCGCCGAGGACAAACTGTTAACCGGAGCATTAGGAGACAAAAACACTCAAACTGGGAGTTATATTGGCATGATGTCTGCTAATACTTGCGCGATCGCCAAGGGTTTAGGGGGTCAATGTACGCCGTTTCCGTAAAAAATTCCTACTTTTACCAATTCAGTAAAAGATGAATTTCCTGCCATAAACCAACAGCATTAAACGGTTTAGAGATAATCCCCTTAATGCCTAAATGCTTCATTTCTTGCTTTTCCCGTTCCATAATTTTCGCAGTGATGAAAATAACCGGAATATTTTGAGTTGTTGTATTGCTTTGGAACTTCTGTAAGACTTCGATGCCACTGAGATCGGGCATCATAACATCAAGAAGAATAGCATCAGGATGTTGACTTTCAGCAAGAATTAATCCCTCTTTTCCCGAAGCCGCAGTTAAGATTTCCCAGTCAGTTGTTGCTTCGAGAGATAATGCTATGGTTGCTCGGACTCCATCATCATCATCAATCACTAAAAGTCTTTTAGGATTCATGTTCCTTTTCCTCTAATATTAAGAATGGTAAGGTAAAACTGAAGGTAGTTCCCTCATTTAATGTACTTTCCGCCCAGATTCGTCCATCGTGTTGTTCGATAATCTGACGACAAATGGCTAAACCCAAACCAGTTCCTCCTTTTTGGCGGGAATCCGAAGCATCAACTTGTTGAAAACGCTCGAAAATATCATTGAGTCTATTAGTGGGAATTCCCCTACCTTGGTCTTTAACGGCAAACAAAACATTCTCACCTTGAAGCTCTACCGTGAGAAAAATGGTAGAATTACTTGGAGAAAATTTAATCCCATTGCTGAGAAGATTTGTTAAGACCTGAATCAGGCGATCGCTATCCGCATAAAACTCAAGTTCTTGGGACTTGATATCAAGAGTAATGTTTTCTTTGGAAGCAAGTGCTTGCATAAGTTTTGTTGCTTGTGTAAGCAAATCTGCCGTATTAATTTGCTCCTTCTCCAGTTGAACTCTACCAGATCCCAGACGTTCTAGCTCCAAGATATCTTTAACTAAATTCATCAAACGTAAGGTACTTTCATAGGCAACTTGCAGAGCCTCTTCACCTTTTTTAGAATTGAGTTTGATGCTTTTATCTGTTAATAATTGTAACATTCCCAAACTGGCCGTTAAAGGAGTTCGCAGTTCGTGACTGACTACAGAGATAAACTCATCTTTGATATGTTCCATCGCCTTGCGATCGCTAATATCGCCAATTAAAGCAAAAAAGCCCTTGACTTCACCAGATTCAATAATATGGGGAATATAGCTGGCATTAACCCAACGAGAACTGCCATTAAAGTTGGGTAATTCTAGATCGAAACTAACATTTTCTCCAGACAGTGCCGCATCAATATGATGACTCACTTGCAAATAAATTTCCTCCCCCATCACCGAGCAAATGTGCAATCCTTCAATCTCTTCTGAAGGTCGTCCAAACCAAGTCTCATAAACTCGATTGCTAAAACGATAATAGCACTGCTCATCAACATAAGAAATCCAAGCCGGCATCGCATCAGTAATTAAACGTAATTGCTCCGAGCGTCGTCGCAGATGTTCTTCGGTTTGTTTGATTTCATGAATATCAATAAAGCTCAAAACTAGACCTTGACGTTCTCCTTTTTCGCTCCAATAAGGGTTAACCCGCAAAAGAAGATTTGTCCCCAATGTTCGCAGGTACATTTCCTGTTCTATGGGATTTTGGTGCAGCAAAACTTGCTGTAATAATTCCATTAAATCATAAGCATTTTCTTGGTTGGGAAGACATTCTAAATTGTGGGAAAAATCCGTTAAAGGACGATTGATATCTCCTTCCCGCAGATTAATCGCTCGGGTAGCTGCGGGGGTGAACTTACGAATATTAAGATCGAGATCGAGAAAAATAACGCCAATTTCTGTACTTTGGAGGAGATTATCAAGATCGTTATTCAGTTCGACTAATTCTTGAATCTTCGATTGATATTCGGCATTAACAGTGTAGAGTTCTTCGTTAACAGAATGGAGTTCCTCGTTAGTGCTTTGCAGTTCCTCATTAGAGGCAATGAGTTCTTCATTCGTGGCTTGCTGTTCTTCGTTGGTAGCTTCGAGTTCTTCAATAGTAGTTTGTAGATTCTCGCGTGTTTGCTGAAGTTCGTACTCAAGTTCGCTAATTTGGTTGGTGGTTTCGGTGTTCACCTCAAATGCTTGCTCGAAAATCTCATTGCTAATTTTTTCTTGCTCTTCTAGCAATATAATGAATAACTTTTCTTTTGAGGTTTCATTGAGTTCAATTCCTATTTTGAGATCGACGATCTGGAACTGTTCTCCTTTAGGAATCTTAATTCCCGTGTACAGAACCGATTGTTGTTCTCGTTTGGCACGATGTAAAGCCGTGGACAAAGGCAACTGTAAAGCTAGAGGTAGGATAGAAATAACATCCAGATTAGTTTCACCCAAGGGAAATCTTAGTAAATCTGCCAGATCGTAAAAAACCCGCAAGAGCTTGCTATTTTCGCTTACTAGCAAACAGGTGGTGCGGCGATCGCCAAAACAGAATTTAAAGACTTTACCCACTATGAGATCGAGTCGAGGCTGAATCTGTTTTAACTGAATGGGAGATAGCATGGGAGTCGTGGTGGGTTCTCGGTTAATCGCTAATGAAGAGAGGAGGTTGTTTCGTTTTTTGCGATAAATTTTCCACTTGGAATTAAGAGTTGAAAACTCCCCTTCCAACATTCCCAGAACTTCGGCACTGCCTAAGAATAAAATACCTTGAGAACCGAGAGAAAAATGGAGCATTCGCAATACTTGCTGCTGCAAGTCCGGTTTCATATAAATCAGCACATTACGACAGCTAATCAGATTCATTTGCGAAAAGCCCGCATTTTTGGTTAAGTTGTGAGGGGCAAAAATGAGCATCGCTCGCAACTGTCGTCGAACTTGGTAAGAGTCAGACTTGTTGAGGAAATAACGTTCCAGTCGTGTCTCTGAAACCTCTTTGCTGATATGTTTGGCATAGATACCTTTAGAAGCGGTTTCTAGGGCTTTATTATCAAGATCGGTGGCAAAAATTTTCACACTCAGGGATTTATCGGCTTTGTCTAGGGCTTCATCCACCAACATCGCCATCGTATATGCTTCTTCTCCCGTAGCACAACCGG
Source organism: Spirulina sp. CCY15215 (assembly GCF_016888125.1). Classification (GTDB taxonomy): domain Bacteria; phylum Cyanobacteriota; class Cyanobacteriia; order Cyanobacteriales; family Spirulinaceae; genus CCY15215. The sequence goes on along the minus strand of NZ_JACSWA010000305.1, from coordinate 4,998 downwards.
CCACCCAAATTCGCAATTGCTTTTGTGGCTCCAAACTCTCAATCAGATTAGGTAAGATTTCAGTTTCCAGAATCTGCCATGTTTCAGTATCTCGGAAAAAGTGAGTCGAACCGATCAAAAAATCTTGGATGAGTAACTGACGTTCTAGCTCGGAACTTGTCAGGTAATTGAGATAAGTGTGTAGAGAGTTATAGCCATTGAGGGAACAGCGATGATAAATTCTTCTTGAGAGAGTACCCACTTTATATTGGGAAAAATCGATCGCTTCTTGGTCTTTGAGCAATTTTAATACTTCGTCGAGTTCTGCTGGATCGATCGCATTTTCTCTCAGTTGCTCGCTCAAAGGAATATTGCGGGTAATTCGCACAATTTCGTAAATGGTTTCAGCCAAGTCTTGAGGACAGAGGACTTCATCTACTAATCCCGTGGGTAAAGCGTTAGAAGGCATTCCGCTAAATTCTGCCGTTTCTGGGGACTGAATTAGTGCTAGTCCCCCCGCTTCTCCAATGGCTTGTAATCCTTGGGTGCCGTCGCTACCAGTCCCAGAAAGCAAAACTGCCATTGTGCGATCTTTGTAGTCTTGAGCCAAAGATTTGAAGAGTATATCAATGGGAAGGTTGAGATGTTCTGTATCTCGTTTCCGAAAGCAAAATTTTCCTTGCTCGACAACAACATTGGTTCGGGGAGGAATAACATAAACTGAATTCGGCACGATTTCCATGCCATCCGCAATCTGGTGAACCTGAAGGGAAGTTTTGCGCTGTAGCAGTTCTTTCATCATGCTTTTGAAGTGGGGTGAAAGATGTTGAATGACGACAAACGCGGCACCGATATCTTCAGGAATATGCTCAAAAAATTCTTCTAGGGTTTGCAGTCCACCGGCTGAAGCTCCTATACCCACGACAAAGAAGCGATCGTCGTCAAAATCGTTTACTGGCTTTGTAGTTGGGCGATCGGGATGGTCGTTGGACATAGATATCTCAATCCCTGTTTAAAATTGTTCTGTTGCTTCAATGCTTCAAATATATTCTAAACTAATTCTGCGATCGCTTTTCTTAAGAAGGAGATGCGATCGCCGAACTATTTATGCTAGAATCTCGCTGTCTAAGGGAGTTGGTTAGAATCAGTTAGCGAACTTAAGCTAAAACACATTTAAACAACGGATCGCTAGCGACCAAGATGGTCGCACTCCAAGGTTTTTGGGATTTTTGATAATGCCGTTTAGATGCTGAACAGCTTATGTTGAAGCAACAATTAAACTATTAAGCGAATTTTGAGTTAGTTGGAGAAAGATTGCGATCGCTCGGTGCAGGTATTTGAGAGAGTAGAGGAATATTTGACCGCATCCGATACAGTGGGGGAAATATTTGCTGGGTTGTGTGAATAGAATTGAAAGGGGAGCGATCGCAACTAATTCTGCGATCGCAAACCAATCTTCGCAACGCAGCAGAAATATAGGTTGACATCAGCGATCGCTTTTCTTGAGAAGGAGGTGCGATCGCGCATTCGAGAACGAGTTTTGCAGGAGGCTAAATTCTAAATTATTATGAGAGATGATACCAAAAAATTGCAGGATATTTTGGAAGCGATCGCCTTCAATAAATTTCATCATGAGTTCCCATATTTAACAATACAACTGCCTCTTCTTCATTTTCTATATCTCGAACAAACTCAAATATAATCCGATAACTATAATCAATAGAACAAGACCAAGATTCTGCAAAATCTCCTTTTAATTTATGGGTTCGCAAACTGGGATGAAATGGGTCTTCTGCTAACTGTCGTAATGTCTCTTCGATCGCCAGACGCAATTGAGGATTTTTGCGAATTAAACGTTTAAAAGAACGCAATGATTTAGCACTCCAACCAACTTTCACAACTCTTCATCCAATGCTGCTAAAAAATCATCTACTGTTCCAAACTGAATCTTACCTTCTTTGTAATCTTGTCTAACCTCAGCAATTTCCCGCACTAATTGCAGTCTTCGTTGTTCTACCAAACGCTTCTTGAGAATATCCAGTAAGATTTCTCGATCCTCTAAAGAAAATCTTTCTACTGTTTCTATCACGTCCTGAAAAACAGAAGTTTTATGGCGATCGCTCATCATAAATAATAAGTATTTATTCAACTCGCAATTGTAGCATATTTTTCTTGGGATGAATCAAGGGTGCGATCGCATTTCTTGAGAAAAAGATGCAATTTTTTGGTTTAACTTCTTGAGAAGGAGATGCGATCGCCGAGCTATTTATGCTAGAATTTCGCGGTGTAAGGGAGTTTGTTAGAATCGGTTAGCGTATTTGCGTGACCTGCCCATTATTTGAGGGAGAAACCAAATTTCCTAATTATCACAAGGAGAATAAATAATGGGTAAATATATTATTTTTAAAACTGATTCGGCATCAGCACGAGGATGGGAAGAGCGATCTATGTCTCATACGGGTGCTCTTACTGATATTATTGCTGAACATTATGATTCATCTAATGCTCCTTTACCCGAAGCAGGATATCGTTTGAGAGAATACCATCGTATTGAACGATTTGCTTCGGAACAATTTCCTGATGCGAGTACCCATAGTCGAGTTGGTGATTGGGAAGTTGTTCGAGTTGAATCCTATTTTCCGGAAATACTGGGGGGACATTTTGAAGTGATCGCTGTTTGTTATTGTCGTTATTCCCCAGTGAAAACGCCTTTAGAACCTTTACCTGATATTCAAAGCACATCGGACATGAGAGAAGGAGAAGAAGCGATCGTTTAATGTCGAGCGATCGCGAGGAAGCCATCATGCTTAGAGACATGGCGATCGCGCTTATCAACTATCCACTCTCAACTCTCAACTCTCAACTATCCACTCTCAACTATCCACTATTAATTACTTCCCCTAGAGACTGTTTTAAATTACCGATCGCCTCTTGTTGATAATCTCCCGTTTGTTGGAAACGTTCCGACAATTGCGCGATCGCCTGTAATTTCTGCTGCATTTCTGCAATCGCCTCTCTCATTGGGGGAAGAATCTCCTCATAAAGATTAACCCGTCCCCAAAGCAAAGAAGTGCTAGACTGTCCCTCTTTAAGACTATTCTCTAAGTCTTTTAAAGCATTATGTTGTTGTTCGCACTCATCCCCGCGATCTTGTAGAATTGCTTCCGCCTCCTCAATCTCAACTTTAATTTCGGCCAACTCCTCTTCCCGTTTTTGCCATTCCGCTTCAATAGTTTGGCGTTGAGCCTCTAAATTCGCTAAAACAGGACTTAAATCAAGGCGATCGCCCCCTGCACCCTCCTCAGCAATTCCCTGTCTACGACGCAAAACGCGCAAATTCTGACTTAAAATCGAGCGTTTTTCAACCAAAGTTCGTCGCTGACCCACAAGGGTTTCATCAAGGAGTTTTTTCTGTTCTCGCTCATCCTCTAACTCTTGTTCGAGATCCGAACTATCATAAACATTAGCGCTTTTGAGTTTCTCCTCTAATTCTTCCACTGCTTCTTGTTGCAGGCTTAATTCCTCTTCCTGATCGGCCACAAATCGTTCTAGTTTGTCGAGTTCTTTCTCTAGTCCTACAACAACCTCTTGTAATTGTATGATCGGCATCCCTTCGAGAGCAGCCACATCCACCGATGACTCACTTTGTTCATCCGTCTTTCCTGTCGCCAAACCCGCCAGAGATTGGTAAATCTTCCCTTGATTTTCCTCATCTTGCTTGAGAAGCGCAATAGACACCTCCGCCAATTCCAAACGATGCTTGTGAGTCTGTAGATCGTGTCTGGCCTGCTCTACTGCTACCTTTGTGCTTTGATATTGCTGTTCTAATTCTTCTAATTCTCGAATCTGGCGATCGATCCCAGCTTGTTGACTTTGAGCCTGCGATCGCGTTTCTTCAAATTGTTGTGCTTGTTCATCCGTATTAACCTGCTGTTGTTCCAGGATGGCGATCGCCTCTTGGAGGTAATTTTGAAAATCTCCCGTCGGCAAAATATTAATCGCCAGATAATCCAACAATTCTTGAATGCGCTGGGCCTGTTCTGGGGCAATCCCCACACCACCCGCCCCTTGCGGCGAATCTTCCTTGCTTTCCTCGAAACGACGTTGTTCGCCGCGTAAATGCGCCCAAGCCTGTTCTAATTCTTGAGTTTTGCGCTCGAATTCCTCGCGAATGCGATCGGCTTCTGCCTTAGCCTGGGCTAAATCCTCACTTTGTTCCCCTCCTCGGTCATGAGGTTCTCCCCCTTGCTCCCTTAACTCCTCAAGTTGAGCCAATTCCGCATCCAACTCCATCTCCCGCTTACTCAATTCTTGAGCTTGGAGAGTTAAAGATTGCTTCCAGCCTTCAATTTCTTCTTGCTGGGTTTTAATCTTTTCCTGGAGTTTAGATAACCGTTGCAAATCCCGAACAATCGTCGGACCTGCCACCTCCGGGGTGCCTTGAACTTGTCGATTACCCGTAAGATTAACGAGAATTAGAGCGCCCTGCTCAAAACCTTCCGCCTCATCCGCCGGAATAACCTCATCGCCAGGAACAGCATTCCAACTTTGGTCATTGCGTTGACAGGCAAGGAGTTTGAGTTCAGTCGCCGCTTTGGACATGAACCCGCCTTTTTGCTTTTTGACTTCTGCAAGATACAGCATCCCGCGTTACTAAAATAAATTAAGAATAATTGGTATGAGTAGAGAGGGGAATTCCTACCCAGTTGTTTAATTTTACTGTTGTTAGGGTCATTTTAGACAAGACAAACAGCAATTGAAATAAGCATATCTCTAAAGTTTCAGATTCCTGGAGGATTCATTAAATTTAGAACCTACGCATTAACGGTCAAGATGCCCGCGCTATTGCCCTAACGGTAGGGTGCGGGAGTGGGAGCGTCTCTCTAACTCCGTCTGTCAGTTCTAAAACTTTAACCCTTTACCCATCAAAGATGTGGCAAGGGGACTCCCGTTAGACCCGATAGGGTTAGCGGGAGAGGAATTGCCACAAACAAGGGAGTCTGAGCAAAGCGAATCAGT
>NZ_JACSWA010000304.1 GCF_016888125.1 Spirulina sp. CCY15215 | reverse complement strand
TAGCAGCAGTTAATCCCATTCAACCGGACGATGCAACGTTAATTCGCACGGGGGATGGAACGCAACATAGTCCTACAGTAATGCGCTTTGGAGAAGTGGGGGAATCTTGGGACTATACTTTCATTGACGATCGCGCCGATAATCCCTATCAATTACTCTATGGGGGAGAAGCGGGGACAGTTTCACGCTTGATACACAGAAGTGAGGATGGCATTGCCAAAATTAGCGAAGTTTTGGATTTTGCGGAGAAACCCGTTGATACTTTAACTCTTGTGGCAGAAGGAAATGCAGGAGAATTGTGGTTGGGGAAAGATTTTATTACCGCGCAAAATATTCAACAATATCGCACTCAATTGGAGAGTTGGAGAGAGTCTTTGAGTTCTACGGCAGATATTCTCCTTTATAGCTGTTTTACGGCGTTAGGAGCGGTGGGAGAAAGTCTCGTGGGGCAAATTGCCGAGGCGACAGGGGTAGATGTGGCGGCCTCGGTAGATGCGACGGGGAGTGCTAATTATGGGGGCAATTGGGCATTGGAATATGCGACAGGGGCGATCGCATCTGTTATTCCTTTTACAGATAGAACTTTAGCGAACTGGGATGGGAAGTTAGCAACGGTTACAGTTACAACAGGGAGTGGAGCGGGTTCTTTAAAAAATGTTATTGAAAGTGTAGCAACTATGGGAGACACCATTACATTTGACCCGACAGCATTTGCAGGAGTGGTGACGATTGATTTGACAGGGAGTGAAATCAACTGGTCAACTGACAATTTAACCTTAGAGGGAACGGGACAAAATAATCTATTTCTTGATGGAGGTGGAACGAATCGCATTTTTAATATTTCGGCGAATAATGCCACGATTAAGAATCTAACAATTCAGAATGGAAGAGAGAGTAGTGGGGTGGGTGGCGGTGGCGGAATTTATCACAATGGCACTGGTACTCTCACTATCTCCAACAGTACAATTTCGGGTAATTCCGTCAACTCGACTGGCGGTGGTGTATTTGTTGCTAATAATAGTGCGAATACTATTATCACTAATTCCACTATTTTCAATAATACATCCACAGGTACGAACAGTGGGGGATTGGGTATTGTTGGCACTTTCACTCTTAGCAACTCCACCGTTTCGGGTAATTCGGCAGTTGGTGAAGGTGGTGGGATTGGGATGACAGGTGATTTCACCATCATCAACTCGACTATTTCCAATAATACAGCAACGAATAGAGGCGGTGGGATTGCCAGCTTTACCGGTAATATGACCATGAGCAATAGTACGGTTTCGGGAAATTCAACGGGTGTAGATGGTGGAGGAATTTACCTGAATGCTACTTATACCTTGAACTTAACTAACAGCACTATTAGCGGAAATACGGCTGTTAATGGTGGTGGTTTACTGATTAATGGAACCTTAAACTCGACCAATAATACGATCGCCTTTAATACAGCAACAGCCCAAGGTGGCGGCATCCAAGTCGGCACGACCGTTAAACTTTACAATACAATTGTTTCTAATAATGCGGCTGTGACGGGAGTTGATATTAACGGCACCGTGGCCAAAGCGCAAAATACCCTCATCCAAAACGCCACAGGTGCAACCATTATTGACAGTGTTTATAATCTTATCGGTGTCAATCCCCAACTCCTTCCCTTGGCCAATAATGGCGGCCCCACCCAAACCCATGCCCTAACCGCCACCAGTCCCGCCGTTAACAGATGGAGTGGGAGTGCGCCTACAACAGATCAACGAGGTTTTACTCGTGGTTTTTTTAGCGATATCGGCGCATTTGAACTACTTCCCGAACCCACTCCCTTCGTGATTCTTGTGGATAATACAAACACCCTTGCCAATTTTAGCCAATCTTTCGATTTATCCTTACCCCAGAGTATTTTAGTGCAACTTGGAATGACACTGGCTGGCAATCAACAAGGATATAACACCCAAAATAACAATGGTAATTGGAATTGGCTCGATGAAGGCGGAGCGCTATTAAATATTAACTTGGATAGTCATTATTACGATCCTACCTTACAAGCGTATCGCATTAGTTTACGAACAGCTTTAGTCAATAACGATCTCAATGCTGCCGTTGGTGGAGTAGAAAGTTTCTTCTCTGAAGAATTCAGTTCAGAAGCTAGTGAGAATAGTAATACAGGAGAACAAAAGGAAGAAGAAAGTATCGAAAATATCCGCGCGACTCTGAAAAATATTACCCAAGAAACCGGAACACATCCAGTTATAGTTTATGCTCTTTCCTTCCCTGAACAATTAGAAATAATTCTCGTTACTCCAGAAGACAATATTATTCGCAAAGTGATTCCCGAAGCTCCTGCACCTATCCTGCAAGAAATCGTGAAAGAGTTCCGTCAAACTGTAACAAACCCTCGTCGTCCCCGTTCCTATCTCGCATCATCCCAACAATTATACAACTGGTTGATTGCCCCCATCGAATCAGAATTAGAAGGATTAAATATTGATACCCTTATTTTCAGTTTAGATGCTGGATTGCGAACCATTCCTCTTGCTGCTTTACATGATGGAAAACAATTCCTTGTGGAGAAGTATAGCTTGGGAATAATTCCCAGTCTTAGTCTTACCAATACCCGCTATCGTTCCTTACGAGATGCTCGTGTTTTGGCCATGGGAGTCTCCGAGTTTAGTGACAAAGATCCCTTGCCCGCCGTCCCAATAGAATTATCTTTGATTATTCAAGAATTAAACGAAGGGGAAATGTTTCTCAATCAAGATTTCACCTTCAATAATCTGAAAATTAATAGCCAACGCGGAGGACAACAAATCGTTCATCTTGCCAGTCATGCGGACTTTCAAGTGGGAGAAAAGAGGAATGCTTATATTCAAATGTGGAATGAACAATTGCAACTCGATCGCCTGCGGGAATTAGGCTGGACTCAAGAAAACCCCATCGAATTACTGGTTTTAAGTGCCTGTCGCACAGCATTGGGGGATTTAGATGTAGAGTTGGGCTTTGCGGGTTTGGCAGTGAATACGGGGGCAAAGTCTGCGTTGGCGAGTTTATGGTATGTTTCCGATGGCGGTACCTTAAACCTGATGGGGGAATTCTATCGCTATCTCTACGATCCCAATGTGAAGATCAAAGCCGAAGCCTTGCGACAAGCGCAAATTGCTATGATTCGTGGTGAAAGTCTTGTGGGGGATTTCTGGGAAAATATTGCGCGATCGCGGGAGTTTGAGGGTGCTAATCAATTACTTTTAGAAGGATTTCGCGATCGCACTTTCTCCCATCCTTACTATTGGAGTGCTTTTACTTTAATCGGTTCTCCTTGGTAATTTCAGCGATCGCTAAACAGTTATTATTGGCAATGCGATCGCCTTCACAATGTAATAATAATCGGTTCGGATAGAGTCGATAAATTCAATTCCAGCCTAAAGTGATCGCCTGTGCGATCTATTTTTCCCTGATAGCCGCTTCCCGCATCAGCAAAAGTAAAAGAATCTTGCCCTTGGATTTGTAAAATTATAGTATTAATGTTGAGTTGCTGAAGTTGTCCATCAAAGCGAATTTGCTGTTCTGTTAGGCGATCGCGCAGGAGAATTTGTCTGGCGATGGGCATTACTTTAACTTCTAGGTGACGCAGTTGAAAGGTGAAAAGATCGGCTTGAGATGAATTGATTTTAACTCCATCAGGTAAGCCCGCAATTGTTTCAGAAGGTGCGATCGCCGGAGCAATTTCTGGGGTTTTGGGTTTAGGTTCGGGTTCGGGAATATCCGCAGGAGGAACAGGAATAAGGAGGGAAATATTTTTAAGGGGAATTCCCCAGATTTTTGATTTTTTAGCAAGTTCGGAGCGGCTTTTAACGGCTTTTTTGACCTGTCCCTGTTGGCTTAAATATGCTTCTTGTTTCTTTTTAACTGCCAGCCAGCGAGAACGGGCAAAAATTGCTAAAGTTTTATTCTCATGGTGAGTGTAGCGTTCGTAAAACGAGAGAGTTTCTACCAAAGAGCCTACTTTTTCCAATGTAATTCCTAATTGAGAAGGGCTGATAAATTGCTCCCAGTCGCTATGAAAAAGAATTTTTTCTTTAAAGAAAAGTTCGTAGCGACGGCGCAAACCTCGAGATAAATCTTGGGGAGACAGTTCTGAGTAGGCTAAATCGCGAACAATGGAGAAAGGTAAGTTTAAATCCTTTGCTTTTTCACTCATTAATGTTGTCGGATAAGTTTCGATAAAATCGATCGCCATATCCCATTTTTGTCCTGTCAGTAAACGAGAGAGTAATTGTTGCAAAACTTCTTCCCCTCGGTTAGCTTCTTTGGCTCCCTCCAGACACATTTTCATTTTCTCGCGATCGCCTAACACTTCGTAAGCGGAGATCGCTTCTAACCACTCTTCTTTCCCTTCTAAAATCGGTGCAAGATGGATCAGCCATTCGGAAGAAAAAGGGCGTTGAGCGCTCTCCCAAGCGGAAATGAGCAGATCGCCGCGATCGGCTTTAAGTAGATAAGGTAATCCTGCGGGAAATCCCACACTTTCCGCTTTTGCCAAATTATATTCAACTTTTTGGGTGCTTTTTGCTTCTTCCCAAAAAGAAATTGCGCGATCGTATTCTTGAGCGCGATAACAACAAGAACCAGCGCGATCGCTCATCCCTTGATATTTATCCCACGCTAATTTTTCTAACACTTTCCCTAACTTTGACCATTCGTTTTGACTCAGTTCTAATTTATCATTTTTAACCAAAATTTCGATCCGTTTACCATAAGTCTGAATTGCCATCTTCCATTGAGCAGTAAAACGATATTTTTCAGGTATATTCTTAGTTGTTTTTTCGTCTAAAACCCCAGCTAAAAATTCACTAAATTGTTGCAGTCCTTCTATATTGTCTTCTTCCAGTACCATAAATTTAATCAACGGCATAACATTGGCAGGATTTACCTCCAAAGTTTCTGAATCTTTGCTTTTCAATTCATTTTGTTCTAAGTCGTACCAAGCTAATAAATTTGCCCAGCACATTCCTTGCCAAAAACAATTCCAAGCCAGAGAAAATTCTTGTTGTTGTAGGAAACATTCTCCTGCTTGTAAATATTTTTCTTCAAACCTTAAAGCCCACGCTTCGCATAATTGAACGCGATCTTCGTCTTCCAAACGCTTATAAGCACTTTGAGAACGCCTAATTAAATCGGCATTTTCCATATTAATGCCTTCCGTAAAAAAAGTATTGGCAATTTCCGGAAGATCGTCACTACCGATCGCATCTGCGCGATCGCCTCTGCCAATTAAGTAAATGCGTTCCTCCCATTGTTTTTTACTCTTCTGTTGTTGTAATAATTCTAAAAATTTTTCTAACTCTAAGATATTACTGGCGTGTTTCCAGAGCTTGCGATCGCCAACTTCGGTATCAATAATAAATAATCGTTCCGTCGCCCGACTTGCAGCAACATAGAGCTTATTAAAAAAGTATTTTACTTCCTCAGAAGGAGAGTCCATTGGCAACCACGCATCGAGATTACAGGATTCGCCAAACTTATAGAGAACAACTTGTTTGAATTCTAATCCTTTGGCTGCGATCGCGCTTAAAACATTCCAAAGTAATATCCCTTGTTTCTCAATCTTTTCTTGTAGTTTGGCTAAAATATTATCTTTGCGAATATAATCACTTTCTCCGCCTTGATCGCAGGGAATAATAATAATTGTATCTTGCAAATATTCTTCCAATTCTTCTAAGGAAATATCTTGTCCAACAATGAGTTTTTTAGGATTAAAATCACCATGTTTTCGAGCTTTTTGCGGTTTAAGTTCGGGGAGATCGAAAAGAACGCTACGCCAGAGTTGAATCAAATTATTAACCCCAACAATGGCAGGAATTGAACGATAATTTGATTCCAATTCAGCAAAGTTCATTTCTAAACCCAGTTTTCCCGTAGGAGAAAGAGTTGTAATCACTTCATTGTAAAAAGCAGCCTTCAAACTTGCCCAGCGAAATCCCGTTGGATTCAGCGTTTGTAGGGGATCGCCGGCAAAAGCAAACGGCAAACTTTCAATATGTTGATGCTCGAGATCGTAAGCTGTAAAAACAGACAAACGCATGATTAATTGCAGTTCAATATGGGTAAAATCCTGCGCTTCGTCGCAAAAAATAGCTGTATATTCGGGAGCGTAACATTTAAGAAAAAGAACCCGGCGAATTAAGTCTTGATCGTCCCATTTTTCAGATTCTTTAGCATAACGTTCGTACCATTTCCAAACTGTTTCATAAATATCTTTAAATTCTTCCACCGTCACGGTTTGTTCTCGTCGCGGAATTTCTCGATAATCATCAACATCTAAATAGCGATCGCGTTCGTCTAAATGATATCCTTTAATAAAAGTACGAATGACCTGCCAATACAATTCCGGCGAGTATTTACGCCAAGTCGTGCGATCGATCAGTTGGCGAAAGCGGTGAAAAGAAATATAATTAGCATCGTTAAAGCGATCGCGTTCTTCTAAAGGCAGTAAATTTTGTAAAAACGTCCGAAAAGATTGGAAAAAAGGACTAAGATTGGGCAAATCTTCAGCAATTCCCCGTTTGGCTAAAAAACGATGATGGGATGCTAATAAAGGAATAACTCTCTCTTTGGCAACCTTCAGCAAGCGTTCGTTATAAGCCAAAAATAAAGGATGCGGTTTACTTAAAATTGAGATATTTTGCTCTTGACAAAGCCGCGAATGTTTGTGACAATAATCCGCAAAAAGATGAAAAAGCATTGTTGATTTACCACTACCCGCCTGTCCGTTTAAAAATAAAGGTAAAGAAGGACGAGTTGTAGAAACATCATGCAAAATTGCCTCTTCTTCCGCAGAAAGTGCTAAGTTAGCATTTTCTTCATTTTCAATAGCTAACCAATTGGTTTCATCTGCTAATAAATAACTGGGATAAGCACGAGAAGCAATAGAAGTCAATTCATCTAATGTTGTGGGAGTTTGGGGATTAAAAGGAGAAATTTCTTTTTCCGGCCAAGTGTAATCAATAACTTGTTGAATTTGTTCGCGATCGGGAATTTGGGAAAAGGGAGCAATCAGAAAAAGAACCTGTCTCGAGGGCGTATCTGCGGTAAGAATGCGACTGTAGAGAACATAGCGATGCTCTTCTCCATAAAGTTTAATGCCCTCGCAATGGGTATCCGAGCCAAAATCCGAGGTAGTATCGGCAAGTTCGGCAATAATTCGGTTAAAAATTCTCCATTTATCTTGAATTTCTGGGGTGGAAAAGCTGTTTAACCAACGCTCGCTTTCGTAAACGACAACACCATCAAAATCCATTCGCAAGCTGGGACGTTGCAGCCAGAGTCGCAATTCATCGCTGAGGGGTTGGGGAGTGTTTTGGCGATCGTTTTCGGCTTTGCGCTGATTGAGCCATTGCCATAATTGTTCTTGTTTGATTTGACCGTCGAGGATGCGATCGCCAAAGTTTTCCCGATCGCGCAAAAATTCCCCATAAGCGTGATCGCCTCTGCGGAATACCTTCAACCAACATAAAACCGGATCGCTCCCTACCCGCTTTATTCGCGCAATTAGCCGTAGGTTGCCTTCTTTGCGCTTCAGATAAGGATAAACCCGCTCAAACCTCGCTAGAACCTGTTCTAGCGCCATTTCCTCTATTTCTCTGCATAGGCGATCGACATGATCCCCCAGTCCAGTTTGTTCCTTGACTTGTTCATCAAATGCGTTGGTGCGATAAACGTACATTCAGCGAATTTCCCAGTATAGACCGATACCTCTATTCTCTATTTTGAAGGATCGAATCCGGGATTGGGGAAAGGGAAATGAGAGGTTAAGAAATAATAGCTAAATTTCCTCAATTTACGAGTCCAAATCCAGCCAATTTATTTGATGTTTTATTCTACTTTACTTTCTGTTTTTTTTCTGATAGAACTGTTCTTAAATAAGTACCCACGTTCTAAAAGAAGAACAAAGCGATTGAAAGACTCTTTTTTTAATCGTGTCCGACCACTTACCCCAGTAAAAAAGTCATGGAAAAAACAGAAAAAATCGAAAAATTGACCCCCGCTCAAAAGGAACTTTATGACTGGTTAGTTGAATACATTCGCACAGAGCAGCACGCCCCTTCCATTCGTCAAATGATGCGAGCCATGAATCTCAAATCTCCTGCTCCCATTCAAAGCCGTTTGGAGCGTTTACGAAAGAAAAAGTATATTGACTGGACGGAAGGACAAGCACGCACTATTCGCATTCTTTATCCTCCTCAAAAAACAGGATTACCGATTGAAGGGGCGATCGCGGCAGGGGCATTAGTCGAACCATTTACTGATGAAAAAGAGCAACTAGATATTCTGGCGATCTTACATCGTCCCAATTGTTTTGCCTTACGAGTGACAGGGGATAGCATGATTGAGGATATGATTCGAGAGGGGGATTTCGTCGTGATGCAACGGCCTCCCGCCAATGAAATCCCCAGAAATGGCGAAATTGTTGCTGCTCGGGTGGATGGTGCCGGCACCACCTTAAAGCGATTTTACAAGTTTGCCGATCGCATTACCTTAAAACCTTCTAATCCTGCATTTGACCCCATTGAGGCAGAGGCGGATCAGGTGGAAATTCAAGGCATTCTTGTTGGTGTCTGGCGCGATTTTTTCACTAAACGACAAATCCATTAAGGGATACACGAATAAATAAAGACCCCTCTTAAAAACACCCCCATCTCAAGGGGGGTGTAAAGAGTTATCTAAGAAGGAGTTGGAGCAGAATGCTAACTTTTGGGAGATTTTTGCAGAGCAAGGGTGAATTTCTGGCGATCGCGATCGCCTCTGGTGGCCAATAATTGTTCTTCTAAAGCGGCAATGCGGTTATAAGCTGCGGTCACTTGCGCCGTCAACCGCCGAATTTGTAGATCGGGAGAAAGCGATCGCTCATCGGTATTGTAATCGAACAGGCGATCGAGGTTCTGTTCGTCTGCCAATACATCTTTATGGAAAGTGCTTGCTTGCTGTGGGGCGATCGCCGGAGAAGATGGAGAAGATGGAGAAGAAGAAGAAATAGATCGAGAAACTCGTTGATTTCTAGATAATTCTGCGATATCTTGTGAGTAAGACGACGAAGCCAAAGCATTATTCTTCATGGCTTTCACCGCATCAGGATTCTGTACTGCTAGCAGTCCAGCAAGTTGACTCGACATTTTCTCGACCAGTTGATAAAGTGAATCGACCTTATCATTCAGTGTATCGAGTTGGTTTTGCAGCTTTTCCATAACAATTACGCCTTTAATAATTCATTCTGTTTTCATGCTATTGTGTATTGCTCTACTCTCCTTTAGGATTCCTGATTCATTTAACCTTTGAGGGTTTGGAGACCAAACCCCTACCGAGAAAATGGGTTTGGAGACCAAACCCCTACGTTTTTTGGCCAACCACAGATAAGCCGTCAACAATGATTGAAGGGGTATAGTAGGAGCCGTGCCAGCGATTGTCGTTTCCTAAAGCAAGAATTTGTTTGAGTGCCTTATAAACATTACCTGTAACCATTGTATCCTTGACACGCCCGACGATTTTGCCGCGATCGATACGATAACCCAGATCGACATTAATGGAAAAATCTCCAGAAATACTGCTACTTCCCCCTAACATTTGATCCACTAATAATCCATTATCTAATTGCTGAATTAAGTCTGCAAGATTTCCCCAACCAGGTTCGACAATAATATTGACTAATTCGGGAGTAGGATAGCGATCGAGAGAAGGACGAAACCCATTACCGGTACCCATCGTACCTAAAGCGCGACCTGTGGCGAGATCGCTATAAAATCCTTCCAGTTTCCCTTGTTGGATCAGGGGCAGAAATTTTGTTTTGCTGCCTTCGTCGTCAAAGGGACAACTATAGGGTCCCCTTTCCGGTTGTTGGCTGAGGGAAAGACTCTCGGAAACTACTAATTGTTTGCGGCGATCGCTCCAAGGAGAAGATTTTTCCAGGACGTGCTTACCATTAATAGCCTCTGCCACGGTATCCCAAAGTAACGCCGCCGCCTTCCCGGTAAAGAGAATGGGAATGGGACCGAGGGGAGGAGGTATATTATCTTGCGCCCAGGCCAGCCGAATTAAAATATCTTGAATAAGACTATTGACACTGAGTTGGTTGCGTTCTTCACGATCCTCATAAACCCCGAGAAAGTCTTCTCCCCGTACCCATTCTACTCCCAAATAGCCACTCAAGGTAATATCAGTATATTGGCAGTGTAGTCCTTGGCTATTGGTCAGAATTGTGGTCTCTTGTTCGCATTCAAATTCCCCGCTACAGAGGACTTCAGGATACTGCTCTCGAATATAAGCGATCGCCTCCCGTCCTAGTTTGACTAATTCTCCCACTTCTACCACTTCCCCTAAATCCGGCAGGATCGCGGTTTTTGCTTCAGCAAGTTCAATGGTTTCGAGGGGATTTAATTCCGAAAGGGCGATCGCCCCCTCAACTAATTCTTGAGGTTCTACTCGTCCGTAAGCAACCGCCAAACCAGGACGATTCTCTCGCCATACCCTTAGTGCCGTACCTTCCGATTCACAACTCTCTAACTGTTTCAGTCGGTTGGCTTCAAAAAAGATAGGATGGGAGAGCGATCGCGACTGATAAACCTCCGCACAACTTGCTCCTGAAGCAAGGGCTAATTCGAGTAATTGTTCGGCTTGTATTTCTTGGGGCTTCATCGGGTTCGGGCGACAAGGAATTTGATCGTCAGAGGATCACAAAGCAATTGTACGCTCTTACCCGAACGGATTGTAATTTTTATCTTTTTTTGGTCTCATCCCCTACAGATATTTTCTCGAAAAATGCGATCGAGGAGGTTAGAAATTATCGAAAAAAACATAATTTACCCCCGTAAAGTCTCAGAAGATAAGACTTTTTACGGGGGCAAATTTTCCTAATGAGAAGTAAAGATATCTAGGAAAAATATAGGAGAATATTTTTACTCTCTTTTCTTTTTACTCAGTTTTACCAGCACAGGGGTCTGCACCATCAGTTTTACCAGCACAGGGGTCTGCACCATCAGTTTTACCAGCACAGGGGTCTGCACCATCAGTTTTACCAGCACAGGGGTCAGCCTGTTCGGTTTTTTCTCCCTCTGTAGCGTCTGGGCTTGCACAGCCCACAGCCAATCCCAAACTTAATAAACTAACCGTTGCCAATGTTGTCAGGTACTTAACTTTCATTTGGGTTCCCCTCAAAATTATTTTAAATGGAGTGTTTTTTAGGTGTTCTTCGCTGAAACTGCAATGACTCGTCTCCAAATTTTAGTCAGAGTCATCAGAAAAATTGGGTAGAAACCCCGTCCTTATAGGAAGGCCTTATATTAGTTTCGCTACCGCCTTAGAGTTGTTTAATTAGGGTGCTTTTGTATTGCACTTTTAACAGGACAATTACTGTATCTAATTAAAAACCCTGTACGCATAGCGGTTTTGCTCTTTCGAGCCTCCTATTTCTAGGGTAATGTTAGCTTCGACTATGTTAAAAGGGCTTGTTAGGTTAGCAGCACTATTTCAGTGACCTTAAAATTGTTTAACTGCTAACGACAGAGCGGGGAACTAGCTTCGCATTCCCAGG
>NZ_JACSWA010000303.1 GCF_016888125.1 Spirulina sp. CCY15215 | reverse complement strand
GTTGTTTAGTTAGATACAGTAATTGTCCTGTTAAAAGTGCAATACAAAAGCACCCTAATTAAACAACTCCAAGGCGATAACGAGACTAATATAAAGCAGTCCTATAAGAATGGGGTTTCTACCCATTTTTCTGATGAAAACCAATTCAACTGTAGCCCTGACGATCGCCTTGCTTTCCCTGATGTCCCTTGCCGGAACTGCCAGTGCTTTTTTAGGGTACTCCCTCGGTCGCGAAGCCTTAAAGGGGGTAACGCAACCCGATATTAGTCCCACAAAAAAACTGTCGAATAATAACCCCGAATCAACCGATAAAGAATTAAAAATTTTACTAACGGAAGCAGAACTGCTCAAGCAAGCCGAAGATATTATTAACGGCAAAGTCATCCCCGAACCCATTGCAGAGTCTGAAAACCCTGAAAACCCTGAAAACAAGGACGAAGAAGGGGCAATTTCTTCAGAACAGGGAGAAGAAGAGACTTCTGCTGAAAAATCCTCAGATTTATCCGATTTAGGAGAAATTCTGCCCATTAAAGACAGCGATCGCGGGGTGACATTGGCGATCGTGGAAGGAAAACAAGAAGGAAGTTCTTTGGTTTTAAAAGTCGATCTTAAAAATGAGAGTGAAGATTCCGTGCGCTTTCTCTATAGTTTCCTCGATGTCAGAGACGACCAAGGACGAGCCTTGAGCGCCATTACCGATGGTTTGCCAGGAGAATTACCCGCCAATGGGAAAAACTTCTCGGGAACGATTAAAATTCCCACCGCTTTGTTAGAAGATGCGAAAGAATTATCCTTAACCCTAACGGATTACCCCGATCGCGGCTTAGAATTGAATTTAGCTAAAATTCCGGTTAAGCGTTAAGGAGCAATCGGGAATTAATCATTGGAAATAACAGTGGAGGAAGCGGCGGGCATTCTGAGACAAGATCTCTGGCTGAAGTTATTATCAGTCCTGTTGTTGATTGTCATAAATGCTTTTTTTGTAACAGCAGAGTTTTCTATGGTAGCGGTGCGGCGATCGCGCATCAACCAACTGGTGGAAGAGGGAGATGTTCCCGCGAGGACGGTACAGGCACTACAGCGACAGATTGAGCGTTTACTCTCCACCACGCAAATCGGCATTACTCTCTCAAGTTTGGCCTTGGGCTGGATCGGTGAAAGCAATGCTTCACTCATCGTTCGGGGAATCTTACTTCACTTACCCCTACCAGAAGAGACGACTTTAACGATCGCCCATTCCTTCTCGGTTCCCCTCGCCTTTTTTGGGGTGGCCTACTTACAAATTGTCTTAGGGGAATTATGTCCAAAATCCCTAGCCCTGCTTTATTCCGAGCGTTTAGCACGCTTATTGGGTCCGCCGAGTTGGGCGATCGCCCGCATTTTTAACCCTTTTATTTTGACCCTCAATCATTCGACGCGATTATTATTGCGCCTGGTGGGGGTTCAGTATTTGGGTCAAGGTTGGTACACCCGCGTTACCCCAGAGGAATTGCAATTAATTATTACCACGGAACGAGAATCGACGGGTTTAGAAGCAGAAGAACGAGAATTACTAAAAAATGTTTTCGAGTTTGGCGAAGTTTTGGCGCGAGAGGTGATGATTCCCCGTACCAGTTTAATGTCCTTAAACCGTGCAGCAACTTTTGCTGAACTGGTCGATTTAGTAGCAGAGACCGGGCATTCTCGCTATCCCATCACCGGAGAATCTTTAGATGATATTGTCGGAATTATTGATTTTAAGACCCTTTCCGTCCCTCTCGCAGAAGATCGATTAGAGAAGGATACCCCCATCGCCCCTTGGGTTAAACCCGCCCGCTTCATCCCAGAAACAACCTTTCTGGGGGACCTTTTACCCTTGATGCAGCGATCGCATTTGGCGATGGCGATCGTGGTAGACGAGTTTGGCGGGACGGCGGGACTGATTACTTTAAAAGATTTAATCGCCGAAATTATCGGGGAAGAACCGGAAAATTTAGGTGAGGAAGAACCGGATTATCAAATCCTTAATGATCGCACGTTTTTAGTACAAGCACAGATGGATTTGGAGGAAGTCAATGAGGAATTGGGCTTTAATTTTCCCTTGAACCAGGAATACAATACTTTAAGTGGGTTTCTGCTCTACCATTTCCAAAAAATTCCCATCCAAGGGGAAATGCTCACTTATGAAAATCTGGATTTAACAATTATTTCGGCGGAAGGTCCTCGCCTAAACCAAATTCAAATTTATTGTCACGAGGATATTAACCCACCTGTATTGGAGGAAAACTCCAAGGATAACGCCTATTGGGAAAATGCAGCGATCGGGTTTGAGGAAGAGGAGAAATAATTGGTTTCGATGGTTACACATTCTGTAACTTGAACCTTATTAACCGTCGCGCCAAACATAATCAAAGATAAATTCAAAATCAAGGATTTACAGCTATGAAACCGCAAATTTTCGGTGCGATCGCCTATATTGCCCTCGCCTTTACGGGATGCGCTTCAGCCCCAGAAATGAGCAAAATGGAAGCCCCTGCTGGGATGGAACAAAATATAGCCCAAGATGCTACAGAGTCAGCCAAAGAAGTCGCCGCAGTCCCAGAAGAAGCAGTTCCCAGAGTAGCCCCTCAGTTGGTTAAAACCGCAGAAATCGATTTAGAAGTGGAATCCATTGACGCGATCGTGACAGCAATTACCGATACAGTTAAGCGCAACCAAGGGGATGTCCTCGAGTTGCAAAATAATAAACCCAGCAATGTCCGCGATCGCCATCGGGCTTTTCTGCGCTTGCGGGTACCTCAACAGAGCTTAGATCGAGTCCTAGCTGAGATTAGCAAGTTAGGCATTCCTCAACGACAAACTTTAAGTGCGGAAGATGTGAGCAATCAACTGGTGGATCTCGATGCGCGGTTGCGAAATCTGCGAAAACAGGAAGAGTCCCTACTGAAAATTATGGATCGTTCTGGTTCTGTGGGGGATGTCCTCAAAGTCGCGCAAGAATTGGGGAATATCAGGGCGCAAATTGAGCAAATTGATGCACAACAGAAAAACCTGCGCGATCGCGTCTCTTTTTCAACTATTCTTGTGAACTTGGAAACCGCAACCACCACCATTCCGCGATCGCAGCCCTTGGGGGGTCAACTGGGGGAAACCTGGGATAATGCGGTGTATGGGGTGAGTTCTTTGACCACGGGTTTACTGAAATTAACCCTCTGGCTACTAGCCTTTAGTCCTTATTGGCTGGCGATCGGGGTGGCTTTTTGGTTAATTCGTAAATACGCTAAAAAAATGATGGCTAATTCCCGCGATCGCCACAAATAAGACAAAGTTACATTAACAAACTGGCGCAAAACGCGAGGGTGATCGCTAAAATGAAATGGTCAATGAACTAACCATTAATTTTGCAAAAATCCTTATCAACGATTACAAACCAGTACGCATACGCCTGTGAAAGATAAAAGACAACGCCGAGATCTACCTCAAATCAACGAAAGAATTCGCTACCCCAACATTCGGCTGATCGATACCGACGGCGGCCAGCTTGGGATTGTCACCTCAGAAGAAGGGCGGCGACTTGCTGAAGAAAAAGAACTCGACCTCGTTCTCGTTAGCGACAAATCCGATCCCCCTGTCTGTCGGATCATGGATTATGGCAAATACAAGTTCGAGCAAGAAAAAAGAGCCAAAGAAGCTCGAAAAAAACAACACACGGCTGATGTGAAAGAAGTGAAGATGCGCTACAAAATCGAAGAACACGATTATCAAGTGCGCGTCAACAATGCCCAACGCTTCCTCAAGTCAGGGGATAAGGTCAAAGCTACCATCACCTTTAAAGGGCGAGAAATCCAACACTCAAATTTAGCAAAAGAATTACTCAATCGTATGGCCGAGGATCTCAAAGACTTTGGAGAACTACAACAAGCCCCCAAACAAGAAGGGCGTAATATGATAATGTTCATTTCTCCCAAGAAATAAGAATTGGGGCTGGAGAATTGGGGATAGGGAATTGGCGATCGCCCCTAAACCCCAAACTCCAACCCCTATAATCCAACCCTCGACTATGAAACAGTTAAAGAGTAGTAAAGAGCGGGACGACTGGACTAAAAAACTGCTCAATGTGGTTAACCTCCGCCCAGAAGAAGGCGAGAGAACCCTATTGATGCTAATTGCTTATACCATTACCTCAGTCGGATTATTGTGGCTGGAACAAAGCACGATCGCCCTGTTTTTGGAACACTTTGGGGCGGAAGGTTTACCGATCATCTATATCGCCAGCGCCCTGATGGGGTCGGGTTTAGGAATCCTCTACTCTTGGCTACAAAATAATTTTCCCCTCAAGCGGGTCTTTCTGGTGGTCGCCCTCTTAATGGCGATCCCTCTGATTTTCTTCCGTATTGGCTTAGAAATAGGCAGTGTTGACGGTTTTGTTGTCCTCGCTACGGTTTTTGTTCTTCGGTTGTGGCTGGATGCCGAAGAAATTCTCAATGATCTTAACTCCCAAGTCGCCGCCAACCAACTTTTTAATATTCGGGAAATTAAACGCACCTATCCTATTATCTCTAGTGGTCTCTTAATTGGAGATGTGGTATCGGGTTTCTCTTTACCTGTTTTACTTTTCCTGATCGGTTTAAAAAATGTTATTATTCTGGCTTCCTTCGTACTCTTATTAGGGGGTTTTACCTTTCTTTATCTGGCTAATCGCTACAAGCAAGCCTTTCCCGATACCCCTGTGCGAGAATTGGATGAGTTAGAATCTACCTACACCTCCAAACGCATGAGCGGCACGATTCGCCGTTATATTATCCCTCTTTTTGCTTTCTTTATTTTGGGAGAATTACTCTTTCTTTTGGTGGAATTCCAATACCTCGGAGAACTGGAACGAGTTTATCCCGATACAGAGGCGATCGCCGGATTTTTAGGGTTATTTTCTGGGATTTTGGGCATCTGCGAACTGGCGACCCAATGGTTTGTTTCTAGCCGTGCTGTGGAACGTTTAGGGGTCTTTGTGGCGGCAATGTTTTTGCCCGTTTCCCTCTCGGTTTTGGGCTTTTGTACGATTCTTTTTAATATTACAAATGTTGGCGGTTTAAATATTAATAGCGCTCAAATTCTCTTTTTTGGTATTATTATTATTCGGTTTTTCGATGAACTATTGCGCTATACCCTCATTGCGGGCATCGAACCCTTTCTTTTTCAACCCCTACCGGCGGAAATTCGCGGTTCCATTCAAACCCAAGTCCAAGGGATCGCCGAACCTCTAACCACGGGACTGACGGGACTGGGCATTATTTCTATTGTTTGGATTCTCGGACATTTATTGGGGGATTGGGATGAGGAAATGGCGCGACAGGTCCAGGGCGGGGTCTTTGTTGTCGCGATCGTAATTTTCTCGGTGGTCTGGGCTTTAAGTGCGCTACTGTTACGACAAAGTTATATTACTTTACTGGTACAGTCGGCGGAAC
This sequence comes from Spirulina sp. CCY15215, assembly GCF_016888125.1. GTDB lineage: Bacteria > Cyanobacteriota > Cyanobacteriia > Cyanobacteriales > Spirulinaceae > CCY15215. Next base: position 16,671 of record NZ_JACSWA010000303.1, on the reverse strand, counting down.
AAGGGCGCTTGGGTTTTGGTAGTGTCGATCTCAAAGCCTTTAAACGCGCTATTGTTGAGTCTTTAGATGGAAAAACGACGGATAGTGATAAGCGATCGTGCATTCAACTCCTCGAACGCATAGATTTACCTAATGCTGGAGAAATTCTGGCACCGCGTCTTGCTAAACTCTCTTCGGCATTACAGCGCCAGTGTATGGAGGCGATGCTGGAATATCCCCAAGCAACCTATTTGAAGGACGTGCAGCGCTTGATTCAAACTCGTCCGGAGTTGGAGGTATTGGCTTTATCTCTGCGCTATATTTGGCTCTCTCAGCCCCAGTTAGATACTCATACCCTTAAACCTTATTTGAATCAACGGGTCGATCCGATGGTGCGGGGGACAGCGACGGGATTAATTTTAAGTCGGGGATCTGAGGAAGATCGCCAAAGCGCGATCGCCACTTTGGAAAAAATGCTCACTTCAGAACGAGAAAGAGAGCGCATTATTGGGGTACAGGCGTTACAAGTCACCGATCGCGATGCCAATTTAACCCAGTCTTATCTACCGCAATTATTACAAGATGACTCGGCACGGGTACGCTGTACTTTATTAGCAACAATTGCCAAGAAACGCCTAGAAAACTATTATCCTTCGTTGTTAAAGGGTTTATATTACCGCTCTACAAGAGATGCCGCAAAACAATCCTTGATTACTTTGGGGGATGAAGCTCTGCCCATGTTAACGATCTTGGCAGAAGATGTCCGTAAAGCGGATTATATTCGCCTTCAGGCTTGGAGTGCCATGTCGGAAATTGGCAGCGAGATCGCCCTAAAAACCCTCGTACAACAATTGTTAACCAGTTGGGGAACCAGTCGGCGCAATTTGTTGCGGATTATTTTGAAAATTCCAGGCGATCGCGGTATTGAAATGGTGTTGGATCAGTTAGGGCGATCGGGGGTAGAAGAGTTAATCCAACAAGAATTATTACTATTAGGACAAATGTTCGCCGCCGAGATGGATTTACCTGCTGAGGTGGTGTCGGGACGAGAAGCGGATTTATTGCGGAGTGCGATCGTGGGGCTACAGTCGGATATCACCGATCGCTGTTTCTTGATTATGAAGTTGCTCTATCCTTTTAGTTCGATGCAAGCGGCAATTTTGAATTTGGATTCCGACTCAGAAGTGAGCGTAGCGTTAGGGTTAGAGATTCTCGATAATACGGTAGATTTACCCCAAAAACAAATCCTCCTGCGGGTGTTGGAAAATCGTCCTACGGCGGATCGTCTGTCAGATATGGAAGAGATGATACCTTATGAAGCAATGACCCCGAGCGATCGCACTCGTCGTCTTCTCGATCTGCGTCATTTTCTCTCGGATTGGACTTTGGCTTGTTGTTTCCATTTAGCGAGGGAACAGCGTTGGGGTGTGACGCGAGAGGCGGCTTTAGTAGGGTTGCGCCATCCTAGTAGTTTTGTGAGAGAAGCAGTTTTGACTTATTTAAAAGTTGCCAGTCCGAAAACTTGTTACGAATTACTGCCCATTTTACAGGACGATCCCGATCCTTTAGTTGCGGCACAAGTGGATAGTTTGAAAAATGAATTTACTCAACGTCAGGTGAAGGGAAAATCTTTGCCAGTTAAAACTCAAACTTAGGTGAAATTTGAATCGATGTGACTGTCAGTCTGTAGACTCATGGTCACAAATTCGATTATATACGTTGAACATGGAAGAACGCATCTTGATTCAATTCGGCAAATGTTTACAAAGTCAAAGAGTTGCTCGTGGCTTATCTCAAGAGCAACTTGCTGAGTTGCTTGATGTCGATCGAACTTATATTAGCTTTAAAGTTCAAAGGACGAACACTTAAAATATCATTAGGATTATAGTTAGTAATAAAAACTTCGCGACCTTTATATCTACTACTTTTATATCCATCTTTTCTTTGTTTCTTGTTTTTTTGGTCGTCAGTGCGACTAATTGTATAATTCCATTCATTATCTTGCATAGAAACACACCAATCATACATAGAACGTATTTCGTCAGAATTATCATAAGTTATCAGAAATCTAAGACGATGAGTATTATCTTTTAAAGTTTTACATAATCTAAAATGATCGTCTATTGAAAAGCTACAAGTATAAAATTTATCTTGGTCAGCATTAAAATAAGGCGGATCGATAAAGAGAAAATAGTCATTCGGTAATAAATTAATTAAATCTTCAAAATCCATACAATACAAATTAATATGTTGAAGGCGATCTGAAGTCGTTCTTAAATGATGAGGCCAATTTTCAGGACGCATAGAATATTTATCACCGTATCCCCAATAACAATTTCGCTGATTCATAATTCCTGAATATGATGTACGGTTGAGGTAAAACCAACGAGCAGCACGTTCCAAATTATTTTTAGGTTTAAAACTATTCTTGTAAAATGTATGATTATTTTTACTTGCAGGAATTCCCTGAAGAAAATCGATTATTGCTTCTACATTATCCCTGATTTGAATATAGCAATTTATTAGGTCTGCATCTTTGTCATTGAGAATAACTTCACAAACATTTGGTTTAGCAAAAAATATTGATGCACCACCTGCAAAAGGTTCACAATATTTGTCATGTTGGGGAATACAATTCAAGATAAGTTTACGAGCATAAAACTTCCCACCAGGATAACGAAAAGGAGAATGAGTTAATTTTCTAGGCAGCTTAGACATAAAATATTTTACGAGTTCAATCTTTATTCAAATTAACGTATAACAGATATTTAACCCCACTGTACTGAGACAAATTTCAGAGATTCCTGATTTTATTGGCTTACTTTTTGTAACCAATCTGCAATACCGTCGGCGATCGCCCTCACTAATTTTTCCTGTTCCTGGGGACTCACGATCCACTCAAATTCTGTCGGGTTAATCATAAAGCCCAATTCGAGTAAAATCGCGGGTGCTGCATGAGGACGAGTCAAGGCCAAATTGTTCCAAAACACCCCATAGGAGGGACGCTCCAAATTCTCAACTAAATAATTATGGAGAAATACCGCTAAATCCTGTGCTTGAGGATGATACCAAAACATCCCGACTCCCGCCGTATTTACCGCATCGCCACTATCGGGTAAAGCATTGTAATGGACAGAAAAAGCTAAATCTGGCTTGAGGTTGGCGATCGCATCCATCCGTTCTCGCAATCCTAACTCAACATCGCTTTCCCTGGTCATATAAACCGTGGCTCCCCGTCCTTCCAACTCCGCTTTTAAGCGTTGGGAAACCTGCAAATTTACTGCCTTTTCTGGATAACCATTGGGTCCTCGCGCTCCCAATTCTGTGCCACCATGACCGGGATCGAGGAGAATTCGCATTCCCTGCAAAGATTCTCCCGATCGCCCAGAAACCTTGGGAGGATGGCGCAAGGTCAAAATCAAACTCGTCCCCTCATATCGCAAGGCAAAACCCCACTGCTGCTGGGTTTTAAGGACAAATTGATACTCTAGTTGGGTCGGTGTAATTTGTTGCCAGTCCAAGCGCTTAATTAAGGGATCGTCATCGATCCAAATCGTATCGGTTTGAGCAATAGTATTATAAAGAGTGAGAGTAAAAATTCCATCTTCTTGTTTAACAGAGACAGGAACGGGAATTTCGAGAGGAAATACAATCTCTGTTTCTCCTTGTCCTTGGTGAGAACTAATACTGCGAATATTGGACTGAGGAGGGATAGACCCTGGAATGAGGCGCGTTTCGCTTTCTTTAATCCATGCACCATAATCCAAACGCAGCCATTCTCCCTCGCGTCCAATAATACTGGCTCGCGTTCCTCGGGGAAGCGGTGTTAAGCGAGAATAATCGGTACCGGGTCCCGTGCGAGCAACTCCCTCTGAAGCTGTCACCTCGATGACATCTAATTCGCGGGGGGAAAGGACTGCGATCGCGCCAGTTCCTGGTTGAGTATGGGTGGCACCGTTGAGGCTCACTTGAAACTCGGGAATGCCGAAATTACCGGGGCGATCGCTCGTGACGCAGCCTTGATATCGCGTTGCTGTGGTCGATCGGGGTTGATTTTGGGAGGTGAGGACGGCAGAATTAGGTGGGAGTTGGGCGATCGGCATTTGAGGGGTTAGAGGTAATTCCAGATCGCCAACTTTAACGATAACGCGAGCATTAGGAGGGGCGATCGCGCTAAAACAGATCGGCTCTTCCGGTAATCTGGCGATGTCTCGTGCGGGAGTTAGGGAATCTTTAGCAAAATTGGCCCCCGTCGGGATGACTGGGCGATCGCTCTGTCGTGTCACCCGCACTCGAATCTCTTCCCCAACCGAACGCACTACAAAATCGTTGTCTCCTAAGCGCAAGGGAAAACTGGGGGCAAAATGCCCGGCTGGACTGCGCTGAATCTCTTTTCCATTAATAGACACCTTTTCCTGGGGGGAGGCTGTACCAATGAAAAAGATTTGTTCTGCTGTCGTCTGGTGTTCCTTGGGGGGATAGGCTAAGAATAGCGATTCTGCCTGAGCAGGGGAAATCATCGCACTCATTCCGACCATTGCGATCGCCCCTCCCAGTCCATAACCTAAATTTTTTGCGCTTCCCATATTTTGCTTTTTTCCCGCTCATCTCTCCCTAAATTACTCCTTTTCTGAGTCCAATGCAATTGGATGATCTTAAAATTGAACATCTCTACAGCAGAAAAAATAAAGCTATCCTTTAATTTTCAGGTAGCAAGGGTAGAGTTATTGTAAATGTAGTTCCCTCGTTGAGTTTACTTTGTACATCGATCGCGCCCTGATAAAGCGCTACGGCTCTTTTGACAATGGCTAAACCTAAACCCGTTCCTTTGATTTCACCGACATTTTTAGCACGATGAAAAGATTCAAATAAATGGGGAATATCTTCGGCAGGAATGCCCAGACCGCGATCTTCAATTTGGAAGATAACTTCACAATTTTCGAGGCTAACATTCAAGGTAACTGGGGTATTTTGAGGAGAGTATTTAGTAGCATTTGATAACAAGTTTGTCAAGATATAACGTAATAAATTTTCATCGGCAATAATATTGCGATCGACACTTTCTCCATTTCTAAAAATGATACTATGTTGATTTTCGTCGATCGCCTCAATTTCAGCCAATAACTCCAAACAAAAATTTTTTAAATTGAGTGGAGCAAGAGAAAGTTCGATTTTTCCAGCTTCTGCTCTACCCAGAATGAGAATATCATTTAAAAGTCGCAAAATGCGATCGCTGGCACGTAATAAGCGATCGAGTTGTTGTTGTTTTTGTTCTTCAGAGAGTTTGTGACTGTAATGTTTTTGCAACTTGGCTGAAGCCATAATGACCGTGAGGGGAGTGCGAAATTCATGGGAGGCGATCGAGATAAAATTCGATTTTAGTTCGCTTAACTCTTTCTCTTTTTCTAAAGCATGGCGAATATCATTTTCAGCTTGTTTGCGATCGCTAATATCTCGACCTACGGCTTGAATTTCAATTAACTCTCCTTGTTCGTTAAAAAAACCGCGATCGATCCATTGTTGAATTCGGCTTGTTCCATTGGGCAAAAAAGTACAAATTTCGCAGGTATAAACGGGACGATCCGGACGCAAAAGCGAATATTGTTGGTTTAATTTTTCCAAATCTTCTGGGAGAATATCCGGCAACCATTTGCGATCGATAATATCTTGCCGAGATTGCTGGAAATAGCGACAATAGGCATCATTAACAAAAATCAGAGTTCCATCGACGCGATAGCGACAAATGAGTTCGGTTTGATCTTGTACGATCGCCCGATAACGTTCTTCACTTTTCCGTAATTCTGCCTCAGTTTGCTTGCGATCGTCGATGATGATAATCGAACCCACACACTCAATCGGGTTTCCTTCGTCATCTCGTATTAATTTTACCTCATCTCGCAACCAGCGATAATTTCCATCTTGATGTAGAAAGCGATATTCATGAATATGATGTCCCAATGAGAATAAAAGCTCTATATTAGTTGCAATATAAGAACTATCTTCTGGATGAAGGCGATCTAACCAAAAATTAGGATCGTGTAACCAGTCTCGGGCAGAATAGCCCAAAATATCCTTAACATTTTCGCTAATAAATGTTGTTAGAAAATTCTTGTTGTCGGTACTACAACTATAAATAATTGCCGGACTCGAAGCAATCAAATATTCAAATCGTGCTTGAATGGCTTGTAATTGCACTTCTGCACTTTTGCGATCGCTAATATCCTGTCCGATCGCAATAGTGGCTCCATCGGAAAGCTCCACACTAGCCCAAGATATATCGAGATCGACCCCATCCCGTACTCGCGTTTTAAAGTCTTGCCATTTCCGGTTTTCTGTACCGATCCAAGCGCGAAATTGCTGATAAACCTCGGCATCTGGGTAACATTCCACTAGAATATCGCGATCGCCCAATTCCTTTAAAGACCAGCCTATAACCTGTTCCCAAGCTCGGTTAACCCACTGCGGCTGACCTTCGCGATCGAACAAAATCAATATTACAGGAATGGAGTCGAAAATGGCTTGTAAAAATTCTTTTTGTTGTTTGAGTTCCTCTCTAGTGTTCCCTTCTTGAATAACAACGGTAGCTTCTAAATTTTCATTGAACTGGTGCAGTTGCTCTTCACTACGAAGCAAAGGCATTTCTGCAAAAAGGCGATCGCCGCAAGAGGGGTGATGAGCCTCCATTGCTTGCCAAATCTGCTCTCGGGTAATTGTTCCGGTTATGATTCCCTCATTGTCGATTAAGGGAAGTACAGGTAAACGATGTTGGCGAAAAAGGGAGAGGAGTCCTTGAAAACTGGCGATTTCTGAGACTTGATAGGCGATCGCCTCTCCCATAGCCTCACTAATAGGTCGCTCGAACCAATCCCGATGCTTTGCCATAAAAGAGACGGCCTCTTTTTCTGTTAATACTCCCACCAAGGAGGAATTTTTATCTCCTAATGCAGTGACTAAAAGATAATGGTCAAGCCTAGTTTCCTCCGAATGTAAAGCGGCGATCGCCTGAGCCAGTAAAGTCTGAGGAGGAACAATCGGTGGATAGCGATCGATCGCTTGGTTGAAAACATCGAGAAAACTGACTGACATGGCAAATTTTTTTCAGGATGCGAAATTTGCATCCTAGTAAAATTGTTGATAATATCGCCAGTAGATCCTAATTAACGAGACTGATTGGCTTTAGTATCGCGAACAGCCGCCCAAAAGAGCAGACCCGTCAAAGGAATACTTGCTGCAAGGATAATCGCAGTAATTGTAGTGCCATAGGTAGGGTGTCCGTAAGAGAGTTCAAAAATTGAACCGACCCCGGCGATCGCGCAGATGCAGCAGGCACCTAACAATATTCCGCTTTTTGGTGTTATTCCCATATCAGTTATCAATTATCAATTATCAATTATCAATTATCAATTATCAGTTCACGGGTTTAACAGCATTGACTGAAAAACGGTTCTTTTTCAGTTCCTCTGCCAAGACTAGATTATTTTGGACTCGATCCACAAATAAGACTCCCGTGAGATGATCCATCTCGTGTTGAATGACTCGGGCGAGGAGTCCATCGGCTTTGAGCTTCTGAGGTCTGCCATTTTCATCCTTAAAGGTCACTTCGATCGCCTTGGGACGGGTGACATCTAAATAGACTCCAGGGATGCTCAAACAGCCTTCTTCTGCATCGCATAATGCTTTACTAGCACTGATAATCTTAGGGTTAATTAACACCAAAGGTTCATTAGACTCGTCTTTGGGTTCGCAGTCAATGACGATTAACTGTTTATTGACGGCAACTTGAGGGGCAGCCAAACCAATACCATCGGCACTATACATGGTTTGTAACATTTCCCGAATCAGTTGGCGGACGCTATCATCGACCTTAGCAATGCGTTTGGCAGGTTGACGCAGAACGCGATCGCCGAGATGGTGAATCTCTAGGGGCGGATTTTTTAACTTTTTCTTGGCAACGGCGACGGCAGAGGACATAAGCAATTCAAGATTCAAAGTTCAAACTAGGGGAATTGGTTGCACCCCATCGGATTAGACAAATATTCTGTCTTGTTTAATCTTAACAGTTCTTTATGAATCTGCGAGGTTGACTTCTAAGAGTCCAGGGGGTGGGATAATTTCTATGCGCCCTGCTTTGATATCTACAACGGGGACAATCTCCGCAACAAAGGGAATGAAAATGCTTGGGGCAGTTTTTGGCGATCGCGTTTTCTTCTTTTTCCTCGATCTTGTTGCTACTTCTGACACGGCTTCGGAGGTTAGGTCTAAGGGGGTTTCTAATGGATCATTTTCTAGCACGGTTTCGGGTTGTGTATTTAAGGTCACTTCCAATAGGTCATTTCCTGCCGTATAAATCTCCGTAACTCGACCGATCGCCTCTCCGGTTGACTGAATGATAACTTCTAAACCCACCAGATCGGCAACGTGATATTCATCGGCTTTTAAGGAAGGGCGATCGCTGGCATCGACGAGGAATTTTGCACCTCGTAAGGCTTCTGCTTGATGAATATCTTCAATGCCTGCCAGTTTGATGATATAGAGTTTTTTCCCCGGTATCGATCGCCCCGATAATAATTCAAATTGTTGGGGATGAGAAGTATTAGGCAATTGCAACCATCTCACTCCTGGTTGTAAAAATCGTTCGGGAAAATCAGATTCAGGATAAACCCGCAATTCTCCTTTTAAGCCTTGTGCGGCAACAATTTTGCCCACGTCTAATAATTTCATTTATTGTTAGTTGTTGATGACTGTTTTAATGTTTGTAAGAAAAACTCTTCTAAGGAAGGTCGAGCCAAATTCATGCCGATTAAATGAGCATCCATCGCCTTTAATTGGCTGAGAAATTCTTGGGGATCTCCCTCAAGTTCGCCGTGCCAACCCGATCGCCCAAAGTCAAGTTCTTTTAAATAAGATTGTAGGTCTTCTGCATTGCCTCCTTGACCCGTAACCCGATAGCGATCGCCGCTACCTAATAATTCATCTAGGGAGCCAGTGCAAAGCAGTTCTCCACGATCTAAAATGGCAATGCGATCGCAAATTTGCTCAACATCTGCCAAAATATGGGAATTAAAAAAGATGGTTTTGCCATGTTTTTTTAAGGAGAGAATAATCTCGCGAATGCGATAGCGTCCAGTGGGATCGAGGCCGGACATGGGTTCATCGAGAAAGAGAATATCGGGGTTATTTACTAAGGCTTGAGCCATGCCTACCCGTTGTAACATTCCTTTAGAATACTGGCGCATGGGCTTCTTTTTCGCGGTATAAGTATCCAATTCTACCCAGTCCAATAATTCAGGAAGACGCTGTTTTTGTACTTTTTGGGAAATGCCAAATAAGTCTGCGGCATACTGCAAGAACTCCCAAGCCGTGAGATAGTCGTACAAATAGGGATTTTCCGGCAGATAGCCAATATGTTGTCTTGTAGCGCGATCGCCGATAGGATTGCCCAATAGGGTTGCCCGTCCCGAGGTTCGGCGCACGAATCCCAGTAAGATTTTTAAGAGGGTGGTTTTTCCCGCACCATTGGGACCGAGTAAGCCAAAGGTTTCCCCCTCGTACACCGTCAGGGTAATACTTTTCAGGGATTCAATCAGGCGATCGAACCAAAAGCCTGTCCGATAGACTTTCTTTAATTCCCAGATTTGTACGACAGGAATGCGTTTCTCTTGTGTCTCGGCACCAGAATCACTGGTTTTCTCTTGAGTATCTCTCATTTCCAAGGGGCGATCGGGAACTACGTCCATAAGACTACAGATGCAATGCTATTTCTATCTCGTCAATTATTTTAACCGTTTTGCAAGGCGATCGAAGTTTGACAAGCTGTCTTTTGACAAGATACTTAAGATTCTCGACGATCTCAAAGATAGCTTGACTGTACGACTAAAGAGGAGACCACCGTGAAAAAATTGAAAAAAATTCTGTTAACTGCATTACTATTGGTTTTTACTGCAACCACTTTCTTTTTCTCCCAACCTGCTTTTGCGGGAGATGCTGCTAAGGGAGCCAGCCTTTTTTCTGCCAATTGCAATGCTTGTCATTTGGGGGGAAAAAATGTCATTAATCCCAGCAAAACGCTCTCTAAGACTGATTTAGAGAAAAATGGATACGATCTGGCAGCCATTATTGCTCAAGTTACCAATGGGAAACCTCCCATGCCTGGTTTTAAAGGTCGTCTGAGCGATGAACAAATTGAAGATATTGCCACTTATGTTTTAGAAAAAGCTGAAAAAGGTTGGTAAGCCTCAATCTTCTTGATTGTTTTAGGGATGTTAAATTCATAAGTTTAATATCCCTAAGCTGTTCAGCATCTAAACGACATTATCAAGAATCCCAAAAACCTTGGAGTGCGACCATCTTGGTCGCTAGAGATCCGTTGTTTAAATGCGTTTTAGCTTATCTGATTTAGGGCGATCGCATTACCTTAAATAATGAAATCCCTCTCCCCCTACAACAAAGCAGATTTGCTATTACCAATCATCCATCAGGGGAAGTTCTTCAAATTTTGCTTCTTGTTTTTCGGGAATTAGACGAGGTAATACTAAATCCGGTAACTGTTCCTTGGGAATTGATAAACCATAAGCGATAGAAAAACGGTGAAAATTTGAGTCATTTAATCCACTCATATCTAAATCGTTTGGTGTGGCTAGTCCTCTTGTATATTTTATGTATTCTGGAATACTTTTTTTGCTTTGTTGAAAAGCAGAATGTGTTCCCATTATCGTGTCTTCATAGTATTGAATATCTTTCCCACCTCCTCCGATCAAAATCCGTAAAAATGATTGAGATTTTAAGACATCAGGTTTTTTGGTTCGACAAGCCATTGTTGCAAAACCTGTCAATTGACTAATCGTCTGTTGCCCTAATATATAGGACAATACGAGCGGTAACTTACCATTTTTGGATTTTTCTTCGATAGTTTCCTTCGTTATTTTAAATTTGTTAGCAATGAACTCAGATTTATTGCCTGTTACATGGGGTAACTTAACTAAAGGGAGACAGTATTTTTCAATATCTTGTAAAATTGATTCGTTATTATTTTCTAATTCCCGTACAACTGTATCAAAAGTAACAGGAGACCTTTTGGCAACTCGTTGAGCTAAAGCACTAACTCCAATGGGAAACACTGATGCAAAAAGACAATTTTGAGGATCATTTCTTGTGGTATCCTTGATTTCTAAAGCAGCAACATCTATAGTTCCGCTACCAATATCAAAATATACCAACAGACCTCCTTCAATTCTTTGAGAGGAAGCATAAACGGCAGCACGAACTTCCGGAATGGATTGAATATTAGAAAATTCTTCTGTTTGCGATCGCAGTTCAGTCAGATGTTTTTGTACCTCTAATAATGTCATGGGAGAAGGTATTATTTCACTCAGTTTCCATGCTAAAGACAATACTTTTTCAAAACGAATAGCCACTTTTGAATCTTGGTACTGTACGGGAATGCCAACATTAATACTACGGATCTCATTTTTTCCCGATTTCTCGATCTCGCTAACTCGCTTGATAACACACGCTAGATAATAAATTGCTAGATTTTCGATATTTACCTGAGTATTTAGGTTAATATTCTCATATTTCGGCAAAGGTTCAAAAATCTTAAATCTTTCCTTTTGTTCTTCTTGAGAAAGGTCTATATTGGCAAGCCTCATTTTAATAAAGTCAATATTAATCGCATTTTTTTCGCTTTGTTGATTCCACTCAGATTCAGTTAGAGCAGCAATTAATTTACCGTCTTTTTGAATTGAAATTTTAGTTAGGAGAAGTGCGGTATCAAGAGTATTTTTCTTGGAATTTCCAAAGCCAACCAAGCGGGATTTTCTCTGGGCAATATTTCTTACACAAACTTTTGTGAAGCTCGTTCCAAAGTCAATCCCTAGATTTAATGTTGCCATAATTTAATCCTCCTCTGTTGTAAATTTAATCAAACTTAGAGCTTTGCACTCATGGGAATTTTGTGAGATAAAATCAAAGGTTTTATCTCGATTATCTAGATTATCTAGATAATCTTCAAACTCTGTTTTTATACTATCATCGTAAGTTCCTTTGAAAGCAATATCTTTAACAATATCATCTCCAATATTAAACGATGTACTATCGGGACTCTCATTAGGGTTTAAGCAATCCTCCAAGCAATTCATATTGTACTGTAAATTACCTGAAACGTCAATAATTTTGCCAATATAATATGTTTTTTTGAATCTTGAATCTTTAGGTCTGGGAACCTTTAGCAGGGAAAGACGGTGAAAAAATTGTTTATCCTTTTCTGAATCTTTCTCATACTCGTACTCGATCCATTTCACTAAAGGATGAGTAATATCGATAAGTTCATAATTCTGATTGTTTAGTATATTTGTAGGTGCTAAGTGGGGATCGAAATAACACTCCACTTCTTTTGTATGAAGAAATGTTGTTGTTGATAACTTTTCTTTTGAATCTTTGAATTCTTTAAAGGATTCTTGCAAGTTCTTTTTGAGCTCAATTTTATATCGTTTCCCCTGATTTTCGTCTACAGGTTCAATAAAATCTTTTCCCTGGTTTCGCTTCAAAAAATCGAATACAAACTCTTTCATATATTCCGCAGGAAACCCCTTATTTTTTGTGTTGTTGATTTCTTTTTTTATGTCTTTGGCTGGAGTATCTAAAACAATGGTTTCGCGAGAATTTTTACTGATCAGATCTTCCATCTTTTTTATCCCTTTTGTAGGAGATTTTCCCTCAGAATCCAGAATAGCAAGATCGAAAAAGCAAAAATCCTTACTGAATTGAGATGCTTTTAATATTTTTTCAAACTCTTGTTTATTTTTGCTGTTTTTGCCGTCTCTACTTATTGAATCAATATTCATTATAAATGAAAAATATTGTGGTGACTGTGATTTTGCAAATTTATCTAACTCTGAATTGAAGTCTTCATCTATTTTTTCAAATTCTTTACAATTTCTAGGGAATATTGTCTTTATTAGTTTGCTCCAGTCGCCAAGTTTTGCTTTTTTGCACAGAACAAGAACACGACGAGCTTCCTTGAAATCATAGAGTTTGTCCGAAGGATATTTCTTAAATTGCTCAAATAGAAAAATTCTTTTAAAATCTTCTGCATTACCATAGCTACTTTTCTCAAATAAGTCTAACAAAGATTCATTAGGGTCATATTTTTCTAAATCGGAAGAATAATAGCTTATACCGTTATCAATTCCAAAATTGACTGTACATATATTATCCTGTTGTGTTGGACTTTCTCTAATCTCTATAATCTTTCCACGCATACCGGGATTTTCTTTTAAACGAACGAGATCATCTTTTTTAAATTCATTATCTGCTTGATTTTGTTGATTCATTGATGATAATTGAAAAACAGTAATGAATAATTCCTAGAAATAGACCTATAGAGACGTTGCAAACAACGTTCCTACATTATTCAAGGCGATAATTAGTAGTTAGCAGACCACTAGCGGGACACTTCTTAGCTACCTAAATTCCGGTGCATCTCAAAAATGTAAATCGATGTTAGCCTTGGATTCAAATCCAAGACTGAAAGCGAAAACCTGTTAAAACGGGTTAAGATAACTGTAATATTTTAGCCTGCTTTAGCTTTGAGCCAAGAATTAAAATTCTTGGGATTTTGCAAAATTGAGATGCACCCCCAAATTCTATTACAACCACTGATGAACATCAACGGCTAACTGTACGCCTAAATCTAGTAAAACGGGAACATTAACAATATCCCAAGGACAAGAAACGGTTTCCCCTTCTACCACAACACATTGAGGCAAAATATCGCCGTGCAAACAGCGAAAATAATATTCCTGCACCCGATCCAAGGATAAGTCCACTTGTAGGCGATCGCCCATCTGGATCGTGCGAGAAATGCGTTGGCTTTCTTCTGCGACTGTCTCTGGGTTAGCTTCCCCTAATAATGCCTGACAATCTCGCAAAATCAAGGCTTCTAAAAGCTGTTTGGCATTGGGGAGGGTCATACGACAGCGCATATTTTCTGCTTCGGTGACGATCGCCTCTAACTCGGTTAAATACATATCTTGGCGATCGCGATCTTTGGCTTCCTCAAATTGTTGCAAAACTTTTAAACAGCGACGAGAAAGGGCAATTTCTGCGGAGGCTTTCAACTCTTGCGGAACGGGTAATTCTTCCCGATAAAAGGCTTGCAGGAGGCTATAATTATCGCGATAAGCCTGGGTAAATAGGCGATCGAGGTTCTCTTTACTTGTATTGGCCACTTGTTGGACGATCCATTCCCGTTCTTCCGCAAACAAGGTCTCTAAATTAAAGACGCGATCGCCGAAAACTCGCGTCATCGCAAATAAAGTTTTGGCTACACTGGCCTCACTCAAAGCAGAAAACAATTTATCTTTGATTTGCGAGTAAGCTAAACGACCGATAAAGGGTTGAATGCAGCAATGGAAGTCCCAACCGCCAAAATGCAGCACCGCAACGATAAATTCTTGGCTTTCCCGCGTAATTTCTGAGACTAAACGCAACTGTCCCACGGCTAAGGTTAACGCCCCCATTTGCTGGCGGTGATAGTCGAGTTGGGTTGCTTCGTAACAGTAAACTCGATCCTCACTTTGGTAATGTTTGAATAAAGAGGTAATGGCATAATGTGCCGCAACTCGCTCAAAAGTGACGCGAGCGGATACCACCAATTCATCGTAAACCTTAGCACCATTGCCGAAGATTTCCACATTACTTGGGGCTTTTTGCAGGCGATCGCGGAATTCCGCCTCTAATTGTACTCCTGCAACATCCCCCGCCAATTCGATCGCCCGCGCCGCATAACGAAGAATTTGCACCCCTTCCGGTCGCGAAAGTTCGTCAAAAAACCAACCGCAACTGGTAAACATAAGTAAGGATTGGCGCTGCATCTCCAATAAGCGCAGTGCGTCTACTTGTTCGGCGGGTTCGAGGGTATGGCTTTGATGGCGGAAGAGGAAATTAATCGTATTTTCCGGGCTGCGATCGCGGATCGAGTGGATGTATCGATCCCTTGCTAACCAAGGATCGCTGAGGAATTTGCGCCCGTGGGTTTCATAAATTTCTCCGAGGCGATCGCGCAGCCAATTCAAAGTATCGCGCAAAGGTCGCCGCCATTTCTGATTCCATAACCCTCCTCCCCCGCAACCGCAATCATCTTGCCAGCGATCGACCCCGTGGGCGCAACTCCAAGCAGTAACAGCTTTTAACTCCACTTCCCATTCCGGTGCATTCTCGTCGAGGTAATGGGCAAAATTGGTCACAGTCCAGCCGCGACTGGGGAATTCTTGAATAAAAGAATAAGAAAGACATTTTTCCGTCCCCCCTTTGTGATGTCCGAAGGTTTCCCCATCCGTCGCCACGCAAATTAACTGGGAAGGACGGCGTACTGCTTGCCCTAACCGTCCCGCAAAATTTCCCGCACTGTTCAACACTTCATTAAATCCCATATCCCGAGAAATGGGACCATCATAGAAAAAGATATCAATGGAGCGATCGCCTTCCAAAATGCAACGATAGGGACGGGTAGGATCGATCTGAGAACCCCCGACTTCTAACCAGTCGGGATCGGGATTTTCGGCTGTGGAGAGAGGACGACAGCGTTTGGCTTGGGAAGGGGCGAGAATAATGAAGCGAATGCCCTCATCTACTAAAACTTTCAGGGTGGGATAGTCTACTGCTGTTTCTGCTAACCACATTCCCTCGGGATCGCGCCCGAAATGGGAACGAAAATCCGCTTTTCCCCAGCGAACTTGGGTGTATTTATCTCGTTCGTTGGCGAGGGGTAAAATAATGTGATTGTATGCTTGGGCGATCGCATTGCCATGACCGTTGAGGCGTTCTGTACTCTTGCGATCGGCTTCAATAATGCCTTGATAGACTTCGCGATCGTGGCGTTCCAACCATGACATTAAGGTGGGACCGACATTAAAACTCATATACTCGAAGTTATTGACAATGCCGACCACTTCTCCTTGGCCGTTGAGAATGCGGGAGAAAACATTGGGACGATAGCACTCATAGAGGATACGTTCGTTCCAGTCGTGACAAGGATAAGCGCTGGGCTGGCGTTCGATAACATCTAAATAGGGATTTTCCCTCGGGGGCTGATAAAAATGACCGTGGACTGTAACGCAAACCCCTGTAGCTGGGACGTGATGGGTTGAGGAAGTTTTGGGCTTGTCCGCGATCGCCTGCGTTGCAGTTATGTTTTGAGTCATATACTTATACTTCTCCCGAGGGAAACTGAGATAGATTAAAGCATTAAATCCTTAAAACTTTATAAAACTAGCCAGAATTTTAAAAGATTTAATCCTTACCCATTGAACCGTAGTTTTTAGGGAAATCAGAAATTTTGTTAAGGAACTTAACAGCAAAATGCGGGGATCGCATGGGGATCGCTCACGCTTAAATCAAGTTTTCTTAACTTTTGGTTATTTTTATCTTGAAAATCCCCAGCACTGCAACCTCAACTATCCTAAAAGCCTCTCAGAACAAGCAATCCACCGCTATCAACTATCAACTAGCAACTATTCACTAGCAACTATCAACTATCAACTATCCTAAAAGCCTCTCAGAATAAGCAATCCACCGCTATCAACTAGCAACTATCAACTATCAACTATCCTAAAAGCCTCTCAGAACAAGCAATCCACCGCTATCAACTATCAACTATCAACTATCAACTATCCTAAAAGCCTCTCAGAATAA
>NZ_JACSWA010000302.1 GCF_016888125.1 Spirulina sp. CCY15215 | reverse complement strand
CTGGAAGTCCCTCTTTTTAAGGGGGGGAGAATCTGGAAGTCCCTCTTTTTAAGGGGGGAGAATCTGGAAGTCCCTCTTTTTAAGGGGGGAGAATCTGGAAGTCCCCCTTTTTAAGGGGGATTTAGGGGGATCGACACACATTCAGAATCGGCGATACAACGGTGGCGGCAACCTCCTGGGTGTTACGTAGGGGGCGTGGGGGAGGCGTTCCGTCCCCCACTGGGGGGTCTGGGGGGCTAGTCCCCCAGAAGACTATGGCTTGTTACAAAGATTTCTAAGAACCCTAACCCTCCGATTGCCATATCCATAACGATTGTCTTAACTCGAATCGTGCTTTATTTCTCCAAACCAGACTGCGATCGCAATTTTGCCCCAAAAAGCTAGAGAATCCTAATTGCGATCGCGCAAGGCGATCGAAAAAATAAACATTTTGTTAATGCCGTGTGATAATATTTAACAAAGATTTTAAGATTTGCCGATTTTCTGACAAGCCATGAGCGACCCCGTCCAAGAGAAAACCCTAGCGGAGTTAGCCCCCTCTAGCTATGAATGCTTGTCCTGCGGCTACGTTTACGAACCAGCCAAAGGCGATAGCAATGCCAAAGTGCCTCCCGATACCCTCTTCGAGGATCTACCCGAGGATTGGCGCTGTCCGGTGTGTCGAGCCAGAAAATCTCAATTTCGCAATATTGGTTCGAGTGGCTCTCCATCAGGCTTTCAGGAAAATTTGAATTATGGATTTGGCGTTAATCGCTTGACCCCTAACCAAAAAAACCTCCTTATTTTTGGGTGTTTAGCCTTGGCTTTTCTCTTTTTCCTGAGCTTGTATGGCTTGCACTGAAAACCTCAAAAAACAAAATTATTTCCCATTCACCTTTATCGATTACCGAGTTCGTTTATGGATCCGTTTGTGAGAGCCTTGAAACAGTTCTTAATATTATTGACAATTGTCTTCTTTTGTGTTGGGTGTAGCCATTTAGAAAGTCTGAGTTCTAATCCCTGGCAACGCATTGAACTCCCAACCGAAGCATCCGCCCTTGATATTGCTTTTATAGAAGATTCCCAACACGGCTGGCTCGTAGGTTCTCGCGCTACTCTTTTTGAGACAAACGATGGCGGACGAACTTGGGATCAAAGACAATTCGACTTAGGAGAAGAAAAAGTCACCTTTACCTCAGTTAGCTTCTACGGCCAAGAAGGCTGGATTGTTGGCAAACCCTCTATTTTGCTACACACGCAGGATGGCGGCCAATCTTGGGATCGCATTGCCCTAAGCAGTAAATTACCCGGTTCCCCCTACTATATTGAGGCACTGGGAGACAATATTGCCGAAATGGCCACGGACTTAGGGGCAATTTATAAAACCGAAGATGGGGCCAAACATTGGCACGCCTTGGTCAAAGAAGCCGTCGGAGTCGTGCGAAATATGTATCGTTCCTCTGATGGTACTTATATTGCTGTTTCTTCTCGCGGTAACTTTTACTCGACCTGGGAACCGGGACAAGCGGCTTGGGTTCCTCACAATCGTAATAGTTCCCGACGATTGCAAAATATGGGATTTAGTCCAGATGGGCGCACTTGGCTCATTGCTCGAGGCGGTCAATTGCAGTTTTCTGCCCCCCCAGAAGAGCCGATCGCAGAAGAAAGCACAATAGAGGAGGCTTGGGATGATATTATTTATCCCGAACCCGGAACGAGTTGGGGTTTGTTGGATCTTGAATATCGCACCCCTCAAGAAATCTGGGTGACTGGAGGAAGCGGTAATTTACTGGTGAGTTTTGATGGCGGTGAAACCTGGCAAAAAGATAGAGGTGTAGAAGGAACGCCTTCTAACTTCTATAATATTATTTTTACCAATTCGCAACGAGGATTTATCCTCGGCGATCGCGGCATCATTCTCAGATACGAACCTGCCCCAGAAAATGCTTGAAATTTGTTTGATTTAAGGCTTGTAGTCAGGTCAACAAATTTCTATCATGTAAAGTAAACGTTTAACATTTGTAAAAGGAGAAACTGTAATGTCAGGTGATACCGGAGAACGACCATTTACCGATATTGTCACCAGTATTCGTTACTGGATCATTCACAGCATTACCATTCCCATGCTCTTTATTGCGGGCTGGCTTTTTGTCAGCACGGGTCTGGCCTACGATGCTTTTGGAACTCCTCGTCCCAACGAATACTTCACTCAAAATCGTCTGGAATTGCCGATCATTTCCGACCGTTTTGAAAGTAGCAAACAAATCGAGGAATTTCAAAAGTAATCGATTCTTATCAACGTAAATCAAACCACAAAAACAATGACTAACTCACCCAATCAACCGGTTTCCTATCCCATTTTTACCGTTCGTTGGATCGCGGTTCATACCTTAGCCGTTCCCACTATTTTCTTTGTGGGTGCGATCGCTGCCATGCAGTTCATTCAACGCTAAAAATAGGCAAAAACAAGCTAAAAACAACACTCAAACAAACGAGGAAGACGCAATGGAAAGACTCAATAATCCCAATAGACAGCCCGTAGAACTCAATCGGACTTCTCTGTATTTGGGTTTGCTTTTGATTTTCGTGTTGGGAATTTTATTTTCCAGCTATTTCTTTAACTAAATCAATTTGAGAAGCGATTAGGAGAAAACAAGATGTTTGCAGATGGACGAATTCCCCTTTGGCTGGTAGCTTTAATTGCCGGCATGGGTGCGATTACTGTTTTGGGAATCTTCTTTTACGGAGCTTATGCCGGTCTGGGTTCGTCTTTATAATCTTTATAAGATGGATTTGCCATTAAACGGTCAATAAATAAACCCCGTTAATACTTTCCGAAAATAAAAAAAGACCGCTAGTTTTTATCTGACTAGCGGTTTTTAAATTTTAAGCTGCTTGACCTTGCAGAAGCGGCTCTAATTGCCCTTGTCCGTCCAGATCGTAAAGGTCATCACAACCTCCAATATGGCGATCGCCGATAAAGATTTGCGGTAGCGATCGTTTCCCATTAGCGCGTTCTGTCATTTTCTCGCGAGCCGCATTATCGCCATCAATACAGTATTCAGTGAATTCTACTGCCTTTTTTTGTAACAAGGCTTTGGCACGAATACAAAAAGGGCAGGTACTCCAAGTGTAAATTTCAACTTTGGCTGTCATTTTTCGCTAAATGTTAAGGATTGTTACAATTTTATTCTAACTTGAATCGCGATTATTGGGCGGGAATTGTCCACCAAGCCAACCCGTAAGCCTGTAGGGGATCGTTTACCTGCTGACGATGGACAACGCGAATTTTATAACGTCCGGTGCTGGGGACGGGACAGAAAATATGTTCGCTGCTGTCTACTTTGGAGATTGAAGAACAGACCGCAGTGGCAGTATTGTTACTATCGGCGGGCAGGAGATAAACATTAAGATCGTTTAAACCGAGATCCTGAAAGTTTTCCCCCACATCAAATAAATTGTTGCCATTGTCATCATTTAATTCCACCTGACGATGCCAGGTTAGGGTGACAGAGGCAAAATTCCCCCTTTGCAGGGGAGAGGCGATCGCATAGTCTTGATAGCTGCCGACTTTAACGGTGTTATAGTCCCAACCACGAGGAAGTACAGGAGTATCGGGAGAATTCTGTCCGCCGCTAAACTGTTGATAAGCGCGATAAACATTCAAATGTCCGGTTCCGGTTTGAATATCTAAGGGAATTTCCGGATTTTGATAGGCATCGCCCTCTAGCCAAGTTTGATTATTTTTATCGAAGAGGGTGCGATCGACCCCCAAGGCTGCATCTTGGACTTTATCGGCAGAATTAAGCAAGACGGCTTTCATGACTTCGCTGCGGCGAGAATCTAGGCTCCAATTGGGGGCAGCCTTGGCAAGCTGGCGATCGCCAAATTCTTGCAAGACTCCTATGGCACCGGCAACATGAGGGGCGGCAAAACTGGTGCCACGCACTTCTTCCAATGTTCCATCTAAGTCTCGGACGGCGACATGACTTCCAGGTGCGACTAAATTAATGGCGCGTCTTCCTCCCGTATTGATTTCTCGGAGAATTAAGCTGCGTCCGATCCCTTCCGGCAGAGAACTTAAGTTAGAAAAATCGACTTTATCGAATATTCCCTCCCTCATGGTGGAAGCAGCGACATTGACACCATTGTAATTATCCGTTGGAATGGGAATGCCGCCACCCCCTTGATTTCCAGCGATAACATAGAGGACATTGTGAACCCTAGCTGACCAATCTACGCATCGGGTTAGGAGGGCATTACCATCTAAAACAGGGTTAGGGCGGGGATCTCGTCGCAAAGGTTCGCCAAAACTAAAATTAATTGCCCGCACGTCTCCGGTATTCTGTAAGGCAACGTGCTGGGAAGCGAGGCATTCTTCCGGCTGTCCGGCATCTTGCAGGGAACCTACAGCAGAGGAGTAGAGACGCGCCCCTGGTGCAACCCCTGGTACTCGTTTATCTCCGGAAATCATAACCATTGCTACCATTGCTGCATGACCATCAACATCGGTATCGGCTAATGCTTGGCGATCGCGAAGAAAAACTCCCGCTAGGGAAAGCGATCGGTTATTCGAGGCTGCTTTATCTAGCCCAAATTTCCCCGGTCTGCCTACTTCGACTTGCCCGAGGCCAATTTTCCGTCCGATGAGATTGTAGGGGGCTTCGTGCAAGGGACGAACATTCACCCCGCGATCGCTGATAGTATCTTCTGAGGCTTGGATCGGGGCGATCGCCACCAAAACTGACAATCCGCCCAACAGCCACGCTAATTTTTTGCTCATTCCCACGGTTTCGATAACTTAATTCTCTTTATTCTAATCGGTTATATTTTTTGAGTTGAGAAGCAAAAAATTCTGAAAATAATGTTGAAAATAATGTTAAAAATAATGTTAAATTGTTCTTAATATTACAATTCTTAAAAAATATTAGGAGAACGCCCTTCATGAGTAATAAGCCCATTGTTGTCGCCCCCTCGATTCTCTCTGCGGATTTTAGCCGTTTGGGAGAAGAAATTGCCGCCGTTGATAAGGCGGGGGCAGATTGGATCCATGTTGATGTAATGGACGGTCGTTTCGTTCCCAATATTACCATTGGACCGTTAATCGTTGCAGCCATTCGCCCGATTACGAAAAAGCCTTTAGATGTACATTTAATGATTGTCGAACCGGAAAGATATGTGGAAGAGTTCGCCCAAGCGGGTGCTGATATTATCTCGGTTCACGCGGAACATAATGCTTCTCCTCATCTCCACCGCACTTTAACTCAGATTCAAGAGTTGGGCAAGCAAGCGGGGGTTGTCTTAAATCCCTCTACGCCGTTAGAGTTGATTGAATACGTGCTGGATGTTTGCGACTTGGTTTTGTTGATGAGCGTTAACCCTGGTTTTGGCGGTCAAAGTTTCATTCCTCAAATTACAACCAAGGTTCGCAAGTTGCGTCAGATGTGCGACGATCGCGGTCTGGATCCTTGGATTGAAGTCGATGGCGGTTTGAAGGGTCACAATACTTGGCAGGTTTTGGAAGCGGGTGCGAATGCGATCGTGGCTGGATCGGCGGTTTTCAAGGCTCCTGACTATGCGGAGGCGATCGAAGGTGTTCGCAATAGCAAGCGTCCTGCGGCTGAGAAGGAGTTAGTCTCTGTTTAAGTTTAAGTGCTTTGACAAGTTAATTTTTGTGGACAATACTTGACAAAATAGGTTGAGTATTGTCTGTTTTTTTGGGGAATTGCGATCGCAACTCCTCCGACACAACCGACTTCTGTTACTTTACCCGTTCCCATCACAATCAAACAGGGATATTTAGAGGTTCGTCATTCGGGGTGCATTATCCGAAATAGAATCTACACTGAATTTAAAACAAATCAACAAATCTTAGACGAAATTTACGATCTAGGGGGGTTACGATAAGCTGTTCTAAAAGCTCTAATTTTCCGATCGCAGCTAAATTTGTAATTGGAGAAGTATTACTCACCACAATCATATTCGACCCAGTTTTTGTAAGTTTTTTATGTCGGTTTCTAAGTCAGCAATTTCGTAGTGAACAGAAATCTTTCTGATTGCGAGTTCGTGTTGAAATTGCAGGAGATTCATATTGACTAAATTAGCCGCTTTACCGATACCGATCTTTTTTTGCTGGAACAATAGAATAATTAACTCTAGCATCAGTTCATTCTCGGACATTCCACTTGCTTTAAGAACTTCATCAGGAATCAGAACACTCACTACAATTCTCCTAATTTCATTGATTTTTATTTTAACATATTCAATCAAATTAACCCAGATTTTTGAGTTTCCTACGATCGCATCATTCAATCAATCTGATTTTGAGAGAATCATCGAAACAAACCAAAAATATTCAAGAAATTAAAGAAGGAAAATACACTACCCAGAGGGGCCAAAATCGCACCTGCAACATCCGTGACTTCCGTGAGTGTTGAAGGCTGAACTACGACGATATCCCCATTCAACAATAAAGGGTTATTTTCATCATTGATTCCTTGGGATAAGTCCACCTCAATTGTTTCTCGTAATACCGTCCCATTGGGATTTAAACGAACCAATTCGACCTTGTTTTTTCGGGCGCGATTATTAAATCCTCCGGCTGCTAAAATGGCTTGATTTAAAGGTGTATTCGGTCGTAAGGTTTGCGTACCGGGACTGGTAATTTCTCCGATGACATTAATATCAATCGTCTGAGGGGAAAAGGTGGCTGGAGCCAAAACGCCAATCTCAGCCAGATCGATTTCCTCTGCTGGAGGAACAATAATACTATCACCGGGTTGTAAAGGAATATCTTGCTCTAAATCCCCCCCTTGGAGAATCTCCCATAAATTAATTTGCATGATCTCTTCTTCTCCCGTCCGTTTGATGCGGTGTAACTGCACATTCCGCACGTCAGCACGGGGTGTAATCCCTTCCGCAATCCCGATCGCCTGGGTCACGGTGGGAGGGGCGTTAGAGCCTTCTGCGCTCACGGTATGGGTTCCCGGACGCAGCACTTCCCCCGTCACCGCAACTTGTACCGGAGTTGTGGTTGCGGGAAATAATGTCGAGTCGGAAATCGTGCGACTTTCAACGCGATCGAGTACCTCAGCCGTGGGAATAAAAACACGATCGCCATCCCGCAAAACTACATCTTGAGCGAGATCCCCTTGGTGAATTAAGCCCCATAAATCGATCGCGTAAAGTTGTTCGATTCCTTGATAGGTGCGGCGAATCTGGATTTGACGGACATTAGCTGAGAGGGTGATTCCCTCGGCTAATTCGATCACCTCAGTCACGCTCGGAAAACCCGTTGCACCTCCTGGATTCACAGTATAAGCCCCCGGACGATTGACTTCTCCCGCGATCGCCAATCTAACGGGACGAGGGGCGATTAAACCGAGAGTAATAATCGGACGCACCAAAAGCGATCGATAGCGTTGAGAGATTTTTTGCGAGGCTTCCTCTAAGGTCAAATCTTGTACAACAACAGTTCCGATCGCCGGTAAATTCAGCGTCCCATCAATGAGAATCGGATATTCGCCGTTATATTCATCCACATCAAAAATCGTCATTTGTATGCGATCGCCGGAGCCGAGGGTATAAGGGCGATCGGGAGGAGGAGAAACAGGAGCGGGATATGAGGGTAAAGGAGCAGGAGATGAGGGTAAAGGAGCGGGATATGAGGGTAAAGGAGCGGGATATGAGGGTAAAGGAGCGGGATATGAGGGTAAAGGAGAGATAGGAAACTCTTCCTCTAGTGTAGGGATTTGGGCGTTG
This sequence comes from Spirulina sp. CCY15215, assembly GCF_016888125.1. GTDB lineage: Bacteria > Cyanobacteriota > Cyanobacteriia > Cyanobacteriales > Spirulinaceae > CCY15215. Next base: position 8,300 of record NZ_JACSWA010000302.1, on the reverse strand, counting down.
ACACTTTGACTGGCGATCGCCAAACTACAGGTAGCTAAGAGCAAATAATATATTTTCAGTGAATATTGGCGATAGATATACATAGTTAATGTTTTTTGTAAAGTTTTCTGTAACGTAAAGTTAACTTGCCTCTCAAAAATTGTGCGTCGAAGGAAGCAGTAACAGGGGAGTGTATCGGCGCAAAACCTTGATTTTAAGTTGTAAAACTGTCAAGTAGTTACTATGATATCTTAAGAAAAGCATTCCCAAATGCCTTTCTGGGCTATGGGATAGAGAGGTGCGTAGTTCACCCTGCGCTTGGGGGACGCTGAGGTTTCCTCAGCAAGTCCAACCAAGTAAGAGAAGGAGAATTAATCTCTCAAAGCCGAAATGAAGGGGGTTTCTGCAATGGAATCCATGTCTTGTTTATATCTGACTATATTTTGGTTAACTAGCAACTAGCAACTAGCAACTAGCAACTATCAACTAGCAACTAGCAACTAGCAACTATCAACTAGCAACTATCAACTATCAACTATCAACTAGCAACTAGCAACTATCAACTAGCAACTATCAACTAGCAACTAGCAACTATCAACTAGCAACTATCAACTATCAACTAGCAACTATCAACTAGCAACTATCAACTATCTAAAGCATCTTCTTCTGAGGCAAAATAACGGTTATAGTAATAATAAGAACCGGAAGTGAAGTCTTTTGCACCATTAGCAACCAAGCCGATCGGGGCGGTTTGAGACATCTTGATATTTTCCAAAACCTGTTTGAATACGGTGCGATCGGTCCATCCCAAGCGCACGACCATCAACATCACATCCACCTGTCCCGCCAGGAATTTTGCATCCGCCAGCCCTAACATAGGAGGGGTATCAAAAATCACTAAATCATAAGATTGACGGAAATACTCGATCAAACCTCGCATTTTTTGAGAAGATAATAAGCGAGTCGGATCGGGGGGGATTTGTCCGGCAGTGAGAATGAACAAATTATCATCTAATGTCGATTGCTGTACGATGTCTTCTACTTCGAGATCCATCGAAATTGCGTGAGATAGTCCCCAAACATTGGGTAAATCTGTCATAGCGTGAATTTGCGGGCGGCGTAAATCTGCATCCACCAAAAGAACGCGCTGTCCCATCGCCGCCGCCGATTGCGCTAAATGAACTGAGGTCGTAGATTTACCTTCCAACGGCACCGAAGAACTCACTACTAACACCTGTAAGGGCTTATCGGGAGTAAAGAAAGAAAGATTGGCATTAAGAGAACGAAAGGCTTCCAAGAAGGGAGAAGCGCGATAACGGCGATCGAAGGACGGTAAAGGCGCTGCCTTTTCGCTGGCTTTACGTTCCTTAAAGTCTTTGCGGTAGGGAATAATCCCCAAGATCGGTAATCCCACATTATCTTTGAGGTCTTCAGGAGAATGGAAGCGCACATCGAGCTTTTCCGCAATCAGTGCCGCCCCAGACCCCGCTAATAGTCCCGCCACAACTCCTAACATTAAACCGCGAGACACATTGGGGGCGATGGGGTAGACGGGTAATTCCGCAGAATTGAGTTCTTCCCAAGAGATGGTGCGTTGGGCGGATTCAATTTCGAGGTCTTCTTTAACGGAGAGAAAACGTTTGAGGGCTTCAGTGGCGACATCAAGCGCTCGTTGTAGATCGGTATATTGACGGCTGAGAAGGGCAAATTTCTGCATTTCCCCTTGGGTTTGATTCTCCGCTAGAGCTAAAGCAGCTTCGCGAACCGCGAGAACTTGTTTTTGGTTGGTAGTTTCGATTAATTCTTGGGTGAGTTTGAGGCGAATAGAATTGGGGGATGTATTGAGGTTGGCAATATCTGCGCTGGCTCCTTCTTTTCCTAAGACCGCGATCGCCTCTTGACGAATGAGAGGGAGAATTTTGTCACGGCGATCGCGTAGCACTTGAATTTGTGGACTCGTCGGGGTAAAACGAGTCGATTCGATCGCCAGATCGGTTTCAATTTTTTGTAGTTGGTTGAGGAGAGATTGATAGCGAGGGGCTTCACTTAAAGCCGTAGCAGTAATGGCGCGATCGAGTTCGATGTCTAACTGTCCCTGCAATTTTTGCTGCAAAGACTCCGAGGCTTTTAATTCGGCGGCGGTTTCTTGTTTAGAGACACGAAGTTGACTGAGGCGATCGGCAACGCGCTGTCCTTGCACTTCCGGATCGAGGAGGTTATGTTGCTGGCGAAATTGCTGCATTTTTTGTTGCAGGTCGCTAACTTGTTCTTCAAGGAGAGGAAGTTGTTTTTGCACGAATTCTAATCCCTTTTGTTTGCCCGTTTTCTGTTCGATCTGGGAATATTCAATAAATCCAGCAGAAACAGTATCGAGAATAAATTTAATCTTCTCGGGATCGACATCTTGATAAGAGATTTCCAGAATTTTCGTATATTCCAACCTGCCAATACTCAAACCCCCCGCAATTCCGTTATAGTCGAGTTCTGGATAGCGTTCCTGAATCTTTTTTACGATGGGATTAATCACTTTAGGACTGCGGAGAACTTCAATTTGAGTCTCGTAGTCTAACTCCGACGCAGACTGTCCCACAAGGCGCTGACTGAAGCGATCGAAGGTTTCATCGCTGGCGATGGGTTCGACTAAAATCCGAAAAGAGCTTTTATAGATGGGAATTTCATTGAGAATTCTAAAGGCCATAGACGACGTAACCGCAGCACTCACTAACAACAATAACCACCAGCGACGGCGCAACACAGAAAGAGCCTGACGCAGATTGAGAGAATCTTCTTGGCTGGTGGAGAAAGTGAGGGAGGGGAAAGAATCCGCGATCGCGGGCTTAGAAGGTAAAGGGGGCGTACTTCCCGCACCTCCCGTACTTCCATTCGATGCAGAGTGCTGATTGCGATTCGAGACCATGTACTTTTGTTAGTTATTGGTTACTTGCCCTGAGCGAAGCCGAAGGTTGGGTTATTCGTTATTGGCGAGAAGAGAAGAATAGGGAATAATGATTCTATGATATCCACTGGGGAAAGAAATTCACGATTTGGCATCTATTTTATTCTCCATTATCGTCTATCTATTCCCAATTCCTCATTCCCGATTCTCCATTATCCAATTCCATGAGTCTCTCCTCCGAAACTGAACTAATTATTGAAGCTGGCAAAACTGAAAAGCAATACTGGCAAGATTTATGGCGTTATCGCGAACTCTTCTATTTTTTGGCATGGCGCGATATTTTAGTGCGCTACAAACAAACAGCCGTAGGGATAGCTTGGGCATTGCTGCAACCATTTGTCACGATGGTGGTGCTAACGGTAGTGTTTGGGAAACTGGCTAAATTTCCCTCGGAAGGCACCCCCTATCCGATTTTAGTCTTTGCGGCCATGTTACCTTGGCAATTCTTCGCGACTTCTCTTTCTAACAGTAGTAATAGTTTGGTGGGCAATGCCAATCTCATTTCTAAAGTCTACTTTCCTCGCTTGATTGTCCCAGCGAGTGCGGTGGTGGTGAGTTGTGTCGATTTTGTCCTTTCGGGATCGATCTTGTTGGGGTTAATGGTTTGGTATAATTTTGTTCCTTCTTGGCGGATTATTTTCCTGCCTGGATTTATTGCGATCGCGGCGATCGCCAGTATGGGAGTGGGACTTTGGTTAGCTGCACTCAATGTTCGCTATCGGGATTTTCGCTTTGTGGTACCGTTTATCGTTCAATTGGGACTCTATATCTCTCCTGTGGGTTTTAGCAGCAATATCGTTCCCGATCGCTGGCGTTTACTCTATTCTCTCAATCCTATGGTAGGGGTAATTGATGGCTTTCGCTGGGCTATTTTAGGGGATAAATTTCATCTCTATTTACCTGGATTTATCCTATCTTTGCTACTCTTAGTTCTAGTAGGTATTAGCAGTATTATTTATTTTCGCAAAACCGAACGAACTTTTGCAGATGTGATTTGAAACTTCTTTAATGAATTACTAGAGTTTAAACTTATGAGCGATCAATCTGAAACCAATCTTGAATCTTCTTTAGATTCTGACCGCATTGCTGAATTAGCTGCCAGTCATTACGGAGAATTTCCTTTTTCTGGTCGCTATGCGAAGGCATTTCAATGGGTTCCCGATCGCTTGGAAACATTTTTAGATGCGGGTTGTGCTTGGGGTTACGGTACTCGTTTTTTCCGCGAAAAAAGTCAAAAAATATATGCACTTGAACCGGATGCAACCTTTATTGCGATCGCTAAATACCGCTATAATGATATTGAATTCATTCAGTCTCCATTAGAAAAAACGCCGTTTGCATCTGAGTTTTTTGACGCAATTATTACTTGTGATACTTTAGAACACGTTCAGGATGAAGTACTCTGTTTATCGGAAATTTTCCGCATCCTCAAACCCGAGGGGATACTGGTTATTACAACACCTCATCGGGGATTATTTGGCTTTTTAGATCCTGAAAATGCCATTCCCTATGTTGAATATTTTGTGCGGCGTTATTTAGGATGGTTATTTCAATTTGCATACTGGTTTCGTAAAGGAAAAATATCTGAACAGATCGAATGGAAAAAACCCGTTTACGATCGCAACAATACCCACAGACATTATACAAAAGAGGATTTGTTAGAGTTCTTAGATCGTTCGGAAGCGAAAGGCAAATATGAAGTTATTGAGGTCTTTCGATCGGGACTCTTTCTCGGCGCTTTCGTTCACAATTTGGAGTTTTACATCACTCTCTTTTTTAAAGAAACTATTATCAAAAAAGTTGCTAATTTTCTCATCATCAAACCTTTAAAATGGCTGGCAGAAATTGACTATTGGATTCCCTATTCTATTTTTTCTTATAATATCGCCTTGAAAATTTTTAAAACACAATGATTAATTACTAATTTGATGTCTTAAAAAGGTTTTAAAATTAAAACTCTGCTGAAGAATTTACAGCCTTGATAATTTCATCAAATTGTTCTCGCAAAATGTATTTAAACGAATCGCATTTGAAGCGATCGCTAATTAACTGTCTCAGTTCTGTTTTCGATAATCCCACCTCTCGGGATGTAGCAAATAAGAAATTAAGTTGAGGCTGAGAGACATATTTAGAGGATAATTTTTTAGTGCGAGATTGGAGAATAGCATTAACTTCTTCAACCGTAAAAATGCTTAAAATTTCCTCTTGGTGTGCTTCAAAGAATTCATTTTCCCCTAGAGAAGATAATTTTTTTAAAGATTGGAGGAGTAGCGATCGCATTCTCGAATCAGTCATCTTTTTTAGATTGTTAAAAACTTAAATCACAAAATCAAGGCCGAAAATCAACATCTCGAACTTCAATTTCAAGGCGATCGCCTTTATGTCGAATCATGCCACTAAATGAACCTGCTGTAAACGATCGCAAACTAGCCCCATTATAAGCATCTTTTAAGGACTGAGTTGCGGCGGGATTTGTTTGTCCATTTAGCAATTTTGTTAAAGTCTTTTCCATGCTGCGATAATCTACAGATAAAGGCAAAGAAACTTCAGTTTGTCGCAGTTTGCCAGTCTCGCTTTCAAAAAGATAATTTAAGCGAACGCGATCGGGCTGACTATAACTTATCATGCGCGTTCCTGGCCAAAATCCCTGGCGATCGGAATCCGGTTGTCCCAATTGGTTAATAATGGCACTTTTAGAAGTTCCCGTGGGGAAAATAGGAACATTGGGCGCATTATTATGGGTAGGGGTAGAAGGAGGTTTAGGAGTTGGTGATGGTCTGGGAGAGGGTTGAGGAGTCGGAGAAGGAGAAGCTATTGGAGAAGGAGTCGGAGAGGGTTGAGAAGTGGGAGAGGGTTTAGGAGTGGGAGAAAGTACCGGAGATGGGGTCTGCGTTGGTGTGGGAAAATCTGTATCAGCAGTTCCAAAAGGTCGATCGGAAGTCGATCGCGGTTGAAACAGACTAAACCCAAAGAATAAAGCCGCGATCGCAACTCCTCCCGTCGCGAATAGTCCCACGGCGATCGGTAATAATATCCCTTTCTTTGGCGATCGCCTTGGTGAAGGGACTGCAACGGTTGCTGAAGTGACAACAGGTACAGTTTGTTCGTTCTCACCTGGAGACACTGCAACGGTTTTCGCCATTGATAAAGAAGACCCAGATACGGGATATATCCCTTGAGTTGGTGGTAATTGCGTCGGTTGCGCTAATATGGGGCTTCCTAACGCTTCTAACATCGCTTTGGCTGTGGAGAAGCGATCGCGGGGATGGTAGCGAATGGCGCGATCGAGTACCTCTGTTAAGTCAGAAGGTAATGGAGGAACGCTTTTTTGCCATAACCATTCCCCCGTTTCCGCATCGGTTTCCAAACCGTAGGGCATTTTCCCACTTAACGCAAAGATCGCCGTCAAACCCAACGCATAGACATCGCTAGAATATAAAGGACGACCCATCGACTGTTCCGAAGGCATAAAACCGGGGGTTCCAATGGCTACAGAGGTCGCATTTCCTGAAGTATGAACCGTGGTACCCATTGTCTCTTTTACTGCGCCAAAATCGATTAACACGGGTTTGCGATCGCCACGAAGTATAATATTATCCGGCTTAATATCGCGATGTAGCATTTTTTGAGCGTGAATATAGTCCAAGATCCCCAGTAATTCAACGAGGAGAGGTCGAAGGCGATCGGCAGATAATACTCCATTTTGGCGCACTGCTTGAGTGAGTGTCACCCCCGCGATCCACTCTTGAACGAGAAAAAATTCTCCCCCCTCTGAAAAATAAGCATAAAGTTGAGGAATTTGCGGATGTTCTTCCCCCAATGCTTCTAAAATAGCTGCTTCCCGTTGAAAGCGATCCTCTAACCATTGTTGTTGTTCTGGTGGAACTGGAACAGAGGGTTTAAGTTGTTTAATTACGCACTGACGTTGCGAAGGAAGGTGCGTATCTACAGCCAGGAAAGTTTGCCCAAAACCTCCTTTCCCAAGGTTTTTAACGATACGATAGCGATTATTGAGGAGAGAGATCGTCATGGCAAACAACAGGAAAGGGCTTTTTCTGAGACTACAACAATCTTGTTCTTGTTTCCAGAAACTATTGATTTTTCAGGATATAAAATATAGATTAAAATAAGTGGTAAATTCAGAGGAGTAAATTAGGCAATGGCAGCTAAGGATATTTTTCACGATGCAGTGAAAAATGGACTGCAAAAAGAAGGGTGGATAGTAACAGACGATCCACTCAGCTTGAAATTTGGAGATACTCGTGTTTATATTGATTTAGGGGCAGAACGAATACTTGCCGCTCAAAAAGGAGAAGAAAAGATTGCAGTTGAAATAAAAACGTTTATCGGAGTTTCTGTTGTATTTGATTTTCATGTTGCGATCGGTCAATTTATTAACTACCAAGTTGCACTAGAAAATAAAGAACCTTCCCGTCTGCTTTATCTAGCGATTCCACAAGAAATTCATAAGACTTTTTTCCAATCCTTGTTGGCAAAAACTGTCATTGAAAAATATCAAATTCGGCTGATTATTTACGATCCTGAAAAGGAGGTAATTATAGAATGGTTGACTTAAATAAATATCAAACAATTATTCAAGATTTACTACAAGAAATTCATAGTTATGATATTTCCGGAAGCAGGAATAGTATTGAATCGCAGATTATTCTCGATACAGAACGAAATCACTATCTTTTAATCGATGTTGGTTGGGAACAAAAACAGTTTGTTTATGGAACAATTATTCATTTAGATATCAAAGGAGATAAGGTTTGGATACAGCGCAACAATACTGAAATCGATCTGGCCAAACGTTTAGTAGAAAAAGGAATTCCCAAGGAAAATATTGTCATTGGTCTGCATTCTCCGTTTATGCGCCGATTTTCTGGTTATGCTATGAGTTAAGACTACTCTATAGATGAATGAATTGTTCAACGATATATCCTCATAGGGAATTGGGGAGGCGATCGATACAATGAAACTTGGTTATTAGAAGTTTGGTTCTTGACAATACCCACGACTTACCTTACATTAGGGTGAAGCATAACCTAAATTATGGGTTGTAAAAGTATTGTCAGAAACCTCAGCCTAAAGGCGTGAGGCTTGGAAGAGAAATCTGACAAGCCATTCTGACCAGACTAAGTACCCCGTGTACTACGTTATTTGGGTCACGACACCTTGGAATGCGAAGCTAGTTCCCTGCTCTGTCGTTAGTGGTTAAACAATTTTAAGGTCACTGAAATAGTGCTGCTAACCTAACAAGCCCAAATAACATTGCGGTCAGACCCCGCGTCGCCGAAAGGCGCAAGGGAATGCTGACCAAGACAGTCGAAGCTAACATTACCCTAGAAATAGGAGGCTCGAA
>NZ_JACSWA010000301.1 GCF_016888125.1 Spirulina sp. CCY15215 | reverse complement strand
CACTGAGAACGCCAGTTGTTCTGGGAACGCTACGAGGTCTCTCGTAGCTGAAAGAATCCCCAACCATAATCTTTGATTTGGTTGGGGAGCGTTCAACCCGGATAAGTTATTATCGGGAATTCCAGAGGCCTAGACGTTGATTTTTCGCTTTGCTTTCCATTTGGGCGAGTGTATTGGCGGTGCTTGGACAAGTTTGGTTATAGCTACCATGTAATCTAGCTTGTCCTTCTGCAACCATTTGCAAGTTAATATTTTGGTTATTGCGGAAAACTACGATCAGCGATCGCCCTTCCCCAATCCTCCTTAAGCTGTCATATTGGACGGATGAACCCACGGGAATCAGTTGGGTTAAGCGGTTTTTTGAGGCTTGGGCGTGGGGTTGGGCTTGTCCATTCACCCAGTCTGGGGTATCAATACAAGCGAGTTGACCGACGATTTCTGTTTCTCCCTGCCGCAAAACCACGGTATCGCCATCGATAATTCTGTTGACAACGGCGGATAGAGATTGAGCCTGGCTATTTTGGCAGGCAAAGGGAATAACTGCGAAGGTTATCCCTGTGACTAAAGCGAAAATGGAAGTAGGTTTTTTCATGGCTGTAATGTAACTTTGTTTTATCTCTCTCCATTATCGCACTTTTCTAATTAATTTTACTGTTCGCGATCGCCAATCTATTCTTGAGAGAGAAAGAAATTATCATCATAACTCCTTTACCAGTGAGATAAAAAGGTAAAAATACAAAGGTAAAAAGTTTCTGTCCATTCTACGATCGCCCCATAAGTGTCCCCAGTCTGGCCGCCGAGTTGACGATTGAACCAATAGCCGATGGCGATCGCCAAAACCAACCCAGCGATGGCGGTCCCCACAGCCATGCCCCATTTTTCTCCAGACAGAGATATATGCAATAAGCTGATCCCAATCAATAATAAGAACCCCCCGATCGCATCTTGAGGACAACGTATATTTTGCTTGTGAAAAGCCCCTTTTCCTTCGGATTTGAGATAGGGATAGAGGGCGATGGCCATCACCTGCCCCCAACGTCCCCATCCTGCCCCTAAGATTAAACCCAGCCCCCGAAAAGAGGTAATTTCGCTTAGGGCAAGGGTTTTGAGGGAGAATATCACCACCGCCGCCATCACCCCATAAGCCCCACTGTGGCTATCCTGCATTACTTGTAAGCGGCGATCGCGATCGGGAACCGCCAACCCATCTGCCGTATCCATTGCCCCATCAAAATGCAATCCTCCCGTAACAAAAATCCACAAAGCAACCACCAAGGCACTGCGAGACAGTACAGGAATTCTACATAGCTGCAAACCCTCATCTGCAAAACTTAACAATAGTCCCAGCAGTAAGCCGATCGCTGGGGCAAAACGGGCAAGGCGATCGAACCGTAACCCCCTGATACGGGGCAATGGCAAACAAGTATAAAAAACGATCGCTGCCAAAAAAGACCGCCCAAATTGATCTAACCACTTCACGACGTATGGGGGTTTCAATTGTTTCATCTCCTGTTAGACTAAAAACGAGGCAGTTGAAAAATATTGAGTTACGATTGGGTTAAAGGTCAGCAAAATCCACCCAAGTCATGGCAAGACCCCCCAGACAAGTCCGGGAATTATTTTCCAATAATCCCACTAGATCGAAATTAAATCGAAACTAGAGACAAGTCTTCAACTGCTAAATCGAATTCTCAATATAGCTTTTAAGCAGTTATTTTTAAGGAAATTGTTTAAAGTTCCTTAAGGGTAAATAACTATTGGTTCATATTGTCATTACATGACACAATGAAATGCTTTCCTACAATTTTCGCATCAACGGCTGTTTCCCATGAGTCACAATCTCGTCCCCCAATCACTACCTGCCCCTTGCATCATCGATAGCGGCCTTGTCGTTAATAAAGATGATATGCGTCGCTTACTCGGTTCATTAAAACGGGTTTACTACATTCACTCCCTTGATTGTCAGGTGCAAAATCAGGGTGAAGGTTATATTTTGGAAATCTTTGCAGATGCCCAACAAGCAACATTAATTGCTAATCATTCCCTCTATATTAACCTGCAAAGTTTTGACTACCTTCATCTTCATCAGTCTTCGGAACAAGAAACTTACTTCGATCTGATTCAAGATAATCGTCAATTGCGCTTAATGCCTTTAAGTAATTCCTTGCAGGACAGAGAAAGTGCGGATGACTTAGATGAAGTAGCCCTAGAAGTAATGCTCAATCAAGTCCTTGCGGCTAAATGGGATGTCCAGATGGACGATGATGAGTTTTAAATCTTGGCTTTTAAGTCTTGTAATTCTAAGTTTCTAGCTAGGTTTCTAGCTAGAAACCTAGCTAATCTTTCAAGCAATCCATAATTGTTGAGCAAAACGCAAGGTAAAAGTTACTAAAATAACTGCTCCAACTCCTAACAGTCCATAACCCAAACGAGGATATTTCTTGAAGAAAATTCCGGCGGCCATGGTTAGGGAAATAATACCATAGGCGAGGCGTTCTGAGGAATCACTTCTCCCTGAAGTTAAAATTAATCCTAAGCTAAAAAAGCCGTAAAGTGTAGCTACAGGGCTGAGTTCTTTTCGTGTAAACCAAAGCAATAAAATTCCGCCAATAACAAAAAAGAGTGTTAAAAAAGGATCACCTCCCAATAACCACAAAACCAGAACTAAAAAAGCGCCACCATAAGCAGAAATTGACCCTAGGCGATCGCGCAATTTCCACAGTCCAAAACCAATGCTACAGATGGCTAAAAATACCAAAGGATGAGCAATTTCTTTGATTCCTCCTGCATCATAATTGGGAACACCGATCGCCACATACATGAAAATACGCCACCAGTCTAACAGATCGATCGTGCGCGATCGACCCCATGCTGCTTGTACTTCAACAAATGCCAAAGGATCGCCAAATTGCCACCAACAATACAAGCTATAAAGTACAATTCCTCCTGCAACAGTCAAACTAGCTAAATAAGCAATTTTTCTGCGATTTTCGCGCCAAGAAAGCAATAAAAAAGCGGGAATCATAGCAATACCGGGTCCGCGAGTTGCTGTTGCTAATATTCCCCACAATGACATTTTAAGATATTCTTTGGACTCGAAGGCTTGCAAGGTTGCTACTGTTAAAAATAGAAACAATCCTTCAGTATAAATAACTGTACCGTAGAGAGAATAAGGACACCATGCTAACACGGCGGTTGACCATTTTGCTGCACCGATGCCATTGCTTTTTTCAACCCATTGATATAACAAAAAAAGCGCCCCTAAAAAGGCAAAATTATTGATTAAAATACCAGCAAGTTCGGGAGAAAATCCGATCTGCATCAAAATACGAATTAGAAGCGGAAATAGAGGAAAGAAAGCCACAGAATGTTGTTGTCCATCATCAATATATTCATATCCTGCTGTTGCTATTTTTAAATACCATTCCCCATCCCACCAAGCAAAGGCTTGTAGATCGATCGCCGGTTGAATATGTCCGGAAGGAACTTCCAATAGGGGTGCAATTCCCCATAAAGCGAGGAGGATGAGAAGGCGACTAAAGAGCCATATTTTTAGAACAAATATTAAATCTGTATTTTTAGTCACAATTTTTTCAATTTTAAACAACTCAAAAATTTAATTTAACTAACCCGAGTTGCTAGTTACAAGGATTATGAGTTTCGATCCCCCTAAATCCCCTTTTTTAACAAGGTTTGGTTATCTTGAATGGCGAATGATTCAGCAATTTCCAAGAAGTCGCTGTTAATCAGAGTTAAACGAGCCCGAAAATAGCCGCGATTTCGGAAAATTTGCTCATCACTAACCTCGATCGTACTAATGATTGAGCTACCAGCCAGCTTCTCCTTAACAGCAGCCATATATTGCTCTAAAATCATACTTTTTCAAGGACTTTAACTTGAGTATAAGTCAGCATTTCATAATATGTATTCCATTCAAAAAAATCGATAGAATCTCCAAGTTCACCCTTTTGAAATTTTTGATAAAAACTATGGGATGACATCTTATATTTTTCTTCAAAAACTTTTAGTTTATATTCTAAATCAGAAATCTGTTTTTCTAGAGAATACTTCTGAAGTTCGCTTTCCAAACATTGCTGCTCTTCATCAGAGAGCGAAGTAATGATTTGCACCAAAGATTGGACTAATTTTTTATTCATAATAGCTTTCAATTTTTCTGAATAAAATTCTCTAAAAATTCCCGATGTAGAAACCGATAATTTCTACCAAGAGGCAGGTGTTGGGTGGACTGGCGGTTAGATGCCTAAAAATATGAATTTGCTCTTTATTTATACCACATTCATTCTACAAGATTGCGATAATCTGCCCCAGATTGACGTTGCAGAATGCTGAGGCGATCTGTATCTAATAAATATCTCAATCTATTCCTGATGGGTCTAATACGGACTCATCCCCTCGGCGAATGGCTTGCCCTAATGCGAGGATTTCTTCAAAAGCCAGTTCATCTTTGAAAGAGCCGCTAATTTGCTCTAACCAATTGCTTGATTTTGGATAATCAATCTGTTGTTGAATTTGAGTAATGGCTGCTTCTACTGCTGCCATACGTTCTTCTAGTGAAGTGTTGGTTGTCATGGATTTGGAAAAGTAGGGTTTCGTTCCTATTGTAGTGCAAGGCTTGAAATGCAGAGAAACCGGGTTTCTATTGCCATCTTAGTTAGGATGCACAAACCCATCAAAATATTAATCATTTTTAACATAATGAATTGCCCAATAATTTTTGTATTTGTAGCGAACTTTGCTGTAATCTTTACCGAGATAATTATCTAGTGTCGGTTCTAATTCTGGTAGCTTTTCGATTAAACATTGCTCGGGGGAATATTTAGTAAATAGAAATTTTAAGAAATCATTATTAATTTCTTGAGAAACAATCCGCTTTCTTGATAATGTTGCAATTTCAGGAGGTACATTAATGCCAGCATAAGCAGCATACATAGGGGTATCGGTAAAAATCCAGTGAGTTGAATCTCGGTATTTAACTAAATGTTGTAAAACTTCTTGGTGATCTTTGCTTTCTTGGATAAATTGTTGATTTTGTAGTCCAATAAAACTTAATTTTATCGGTAAAGCTAAGAGAGAAAAAATTAAGGCGATCGCCGTATATCTAATCGGAAAAAGAGCGCTAAATTTTCTTTTCTGGAAAGCAGCAAACCAACGATCCTTTTGTAATGTTTGAATTGCAGCAACCATTCCATAAGTCGCCAGCCAAACTAGAGGGATTGACAAAAGTAAATAATGGTGATACCAAATTGGCTTATGATTGAGGAGAATAACCGTTGCTAAAATCAACCAAATAAGCGGTAATTTTGCGAGAGATTCTTGAGATTTCCAAATCTTTCCGACTCCCAAGATCGCCAATAAAACATAATCAAAACCTTGCAAATACATCATTAAAACATCGTGAAAACTATTCTCATTGGGAAACGCATTTTTAATACTATTCGTTAAATGAAATTGAAAAAAGTTTTGCAAGTCAAGAGAATTTAAAGCAATTCCCACAATTAAAAATGTTCCCAAAAAACTAAAAGACCATAAAATAGCTGGATAATAGCCTAAAAATTTTGTCTTTAAGTCTTGAGATTTTCTTTGCTCTAGCCAATAAAATAAAATTAAAGGAAATAAGAAGATTGTATACATTTTTAACTGTAAAGATAACCCAAAAGCCATCCCAGAAAAAATTGCTAAATAAGTTTTCAAGTTATTAGCAGCTAGATTTTTGTATTGATAAAGAAATAGAAAATAAAGGGAAACAAGCGCTAAAGTTAATGAAGGTAAGCCTATCATTATTGATACACTCAACCGCATAAAATTAATTGAAAACATTAATAATGTAATCCCAATTATTGCCGGAATTGTGCCAAGACTGAGACGAAGAATTTGAGCAAATGACCAAATAAGAAGAGTTGCAAAACAGAGGACTAATAAACGCGCGGCAAAAACAGAGTCACCAAATACATTGAACCAATGAGAGAGTAAAAAGGTAAAAAGAGGAGGCTGATCGCTCCAAATGTCTCCATATAATGTAAACCCTTGGGAATAAAGAATTGCTTTAACCATTTCTTGCCCTTCATCTGAGTCAAATTGAAAGGTTGCCGCGATCGGCATGATTAAAAAGATAAAACCAAAGCAAAAAAATGGAATATAAAGATTAAAAAGTAAACCCTGATCTTTGAAGAGAAATTTTTTCATTCTTGCAAAACTAAAATTCAAAATAGTAGATTTTTCGCTGTTTTACAGGTTAATATTTAATGATTGACTGTTAGAGACTAGATTCTCGGTCATTTTGGCTAATTGTGCTAATTTTGATTCTAAATTTTTGGCTTCTTCCTTGTATTTGAGTTTACGATGAATGGCTTCCCGTGCCAAATCTTCACGATCGCGCTTTACAGCCTCTCGTGCAACCCGATCCCAGCTATTCATTTCCTTTAAAGCCTGTTTGTATCGGGGTTGCAGATCATCCCAGATTGCCTTAATATCCCCTAGGGCGCGATCTAAGAGCATTTGAGCATTTTGCTCGTCGGTACCGCGTAACCCTTGTTTAATTGGCTCAGAAAGCCGATCTATATCCATATTGGCGATCGCAGGAACAAAGTCTCTAACTTGTTGAGAATAACTCATCCCTGTTTTACACCAATTGGCAAAATGTTCGCAATTATTAAACAACAAGTTGTATCTTTTTTCTCCTAAGCGACTTTCTGCCCGACGAACTACTGTATCGGGAATAAAAGCTGTAGGATAATTTTTACGATAAATGGGATTTCCTCGGGCAAAAGTCGCCAGAGAAGTTCGTTCAATGGTCTCGCTGGGTTTACGATAGTGAATAACTGTCCCATCACCACAATCAATGCCGTGATGCTGATAAAGTCCCTCTTGATTGAGAAATTCTCTTAAAGTGTAAATTTGGTCGCCTTTGGCCATTTTAATTATCAATTATTAATGAAGGATGGATGGTTGCCGATTAAAATGAATAGGATAGAATATAAAAATTGATATCTGTCCTCTTTTTGGCGCTTGAGTGAATGATAAAATTGTCCCCACTTTTCCTCAGTTTGACCATATTTGCTATTTCCCTTGGCTGTCAACCGAGTCAAACTCAAGATCTACCTCAAAATCTATCCCAAACCCCTAAAAACATCAATAATAGCGCGATCGCCCCCTCTCCTAACGTTTCAGAGTCTAAGTTTAAAATTCCTCAAACGGAAATCAAAGCCACAAAACCTTGGCATATTCTCGTCGTTGTTAAGGATACTTTTGATCCAAAAACAGGGAAACACGGTGACTTATATCAGGAACAAGTTTGGCAAGGAGCAATGAAAGCGGGTGCAGATTTTGGGGTGAAAGTAGAACTATTAGCTAATACCTGTCATACTTGTGTCGAAGATCAAATTCGTGCCATTTCTGAGCGCGTTGATGCAGGGGGAATTAATGGCATTGTGATCATGGTAACAGATTCCATTCGCGTGGCCCCTGTCATCGAAAAAGCGATCGCCCGAGGCATTTCTGTGGTGGCCATGGATACCCCCCTAAACAGCGATAAAATCCTCACCTTTGTTGTTTTTGATAATGTTGCGGGAGGAAAAGTCATGGGGGAATGGCTGGTGCAAAAATTAGGCGGTCAAGGACGGGTTTTAATCTTAGATGGGGCATTAGAACAACAAAACGCTGTCGATCGCCGGGAAGGATTTCTCGCGGGCTTAAGAACAGGAAAGATTGATATTCTAGAAACTAAATCCGCAGCATGGTCTCAAGAAGAAGCGAAAGAAATCACCCAACAATGGTTACAAAAATATAACAATATTAACGCGATCATTGCCGCCAATTATGCCATGTCCGTCGGCGCAAGTGAAGCCGTCAGAGAAGCCAATTTACAGGATAAAATTATAGTGACAGGATTTGATGCTATGCCTCCAGCCCTACAATCGATTAAAGAGGGTGCGATCGCCGCAACAATCGATCAAACCCCCGATTTACAGGCTCGTTTATCCATCCAACTCCTCCTGCGTCATCTGGAAAACCGAGAAACTTTCCCCCCCCGAGTGCTGATACCCAATATCCCTCTCATCGATCGCGATACCATTGATAATTGATAATTGAGGTCGAGGGACGGAAGAATCGAATTCGCCATGTCCAATCGACCTGTTAATAATTTAATAATTGCTAAAGGGGAGTAAAGGTTGAAAATAGAGCGCCTATCTAGCATAATCCAATGGGCTAGAGGCCAATTATCCTCCTCTCGTCCTCCCAACTCTCTCAGCAAACAGATCGTCAGACGGGTCTTTTTTTTGAGTTCGATCGGTATCCTGAGTTTAGCCACAGCAATGACCTTGGGACTTGCTACCAGTGTGGAACGAGTTAAGCGAAAATTAGAACGGGTTAATATTCAAGCCGCAAGAACAACCGATCTATTTATTTTAAATCTTCAAAGCGATCTGATTGCCACCAGTGCATCTCTTTCCGCAACACACGATCCCGATGCTGTTTTGCGTAATATGTTGGCGCGAAATACTTCTTTATTGGATATTTTCCTAGTTAAACCCAATGGAGAAATTATAGTTCAACAAAGCCGCGTCGGTCGTCCTAAATATTCTCAAACTCAATTCAACTCCTTAAAGTTACTTGAAGATCATAACCAGCATCTAAATTTTGGGGAAGTGAAGATGGGGGAAGTCTATTTTGCCAATCAGTTTCCTCAACTGGATATGGCGATCGCCGTGACGGATGATATCGGCCTTCCCGTAGCGACTTTATGGGTAAGCGTCGATCTCAATCGTCTTTGGAATAAAATTATTGACATCAAAGCCGGTCAAGATGGCTATGCCTTTCTCGTAACGGAGAAAGGACAAATTATTGCCTTTCGTAACCGACAATTACAAGACCCAGAAATTCTCCTCCAAGATCGTATCGGTCGATCGGGGTTGGATATTGCGCGATCGGGATTTAATTTCTATCTTGGTTTAGGAGGAGAATGGGTAGTCGCGATCGCCCAACGTTTGGAAATTATGCCCTCATGGTTTGTGATTGTCGAACAACCCGCCCAAGAATTTCTCACTCCCTCACTATTTATCGCGGCGATCTGGTTGGGGATATTATTGCTGGCGATCGCGATCGTCTACGGAATTATCGACTTTACCCGCAAGCGTATCGTTATTCCCCTCGGCTTACTCCGAGAAGCCGTCAGTCACCTCAGTAGCGGTGACTGGGAATATCGCTTTGAGATTCCCCATACCGATGAATTGGGAGAATTAGCCGCATCATTTCAACGCATGGCGGGACAATTGCAAGATACCTTTGCTACCTTGGAACATAATAGCGCCAAGATGCAAATTTTAAACGATGCCCTGAGCCAAAGCGAACGCAAACTAACCCAATTTCTCGAGGCAGTTCCCGTAGGACTTTTTGTCGTCGATGCCCAAGGAAAACCCTATTATGCTAATCAAAAAGCCAAAGAATTACTGGGAAAAGGGGTAGATAGCGAAGCCTCGGCAGAAAATTTAGTGGAAGTTTATCAGGCCTATATTGCCGGGACAGATCGCCTTTATCCTAATGAGAATCAACCCATTTTACGCGCCCTGCGTGGGGAAGCCTCTAATACAGAAGATATGGAAATTCATGCCCGCGATCGCCGCATTCCCATCGAAATTTGGGGAACACCTATTTATAATCTTGAAGGGGAAGTGAGCTATGCGATCGCCGTTTTTCAGGATATCACCGAACGTAAAAAAGCTGAAGCAGAACGCCAGCGCTTTACGGAACAACTCAGGGAATTAAATATTGCTTACGAACGTTTTGTTCCCGAACAATTCCTCCAACTTCTTGATAAAACCAGTATTATTGATGTTCACCTTGGGGACGCAGTACAAAAAGAAATGTCAGTTTTATTTGCCGATATTCGTAATTTTACTACCCTCAGCGAACGCATGACTCCTGAAGATAATTTCAAGTTTATTAATGCTTATCTCTCTCGCATGGAACCAGCAATTGTCGAGAATGGTGGCTTCATTGATAAATATGTTGGCGATGGCATTATGGCACTCTTTAGCGGCAGTGCAGATGATGCCATTAGAGGGGGGATTTCCATGTTAAGAAAACTGAAAAAATACAACAAAACTCGTAATCGACCCGATCGCCCTCCTATTTCCATCGGTATCGGCATCAATACGGGTTTATTAATGTTAGGAACAGTGGGGGGAAGTCAGCGCATGGATAGTACCGTAATTAGCGATACAGTTAATTTAGCCTCTCGTTTAGAAACATTAACCAAGCATTATAATGCTTCTTTATTAATTACCCATCAAATGTTTCTCAAACTGGCCAATACTCAACAATATAATATTCGCTTAATCGACCGTGTTTTAGTGAAGGGAAAATCAGAACAAATCTCGGTGTTTGAAGTTTTTGATGCCGATCCTGATGATTTGCGTGCAGCGAAAAAGGCAATGAAAACTCATTTTGAACAAGCTATTTTATTGTACCATTTGGGTTTATTTTCAGAAGCATCTGAAGTGTTTCAACAATGTTTACAGGTTCATGCCGATGATGGAGCAGCACAATTTTATTTAGAACAATGTCAGGATAATATGAGTAATTAGCGATGAGTGATGAAGAATTGATTTCTTTGGTCATTTGTCCCTTACAATGGGAAGAATGTTAATTCGCAACATTATTCATGTCGAATGACCCCCGACGGAGAAAGCAACTGCAAACCTTAGTGCAAAAATTAGGACTGCCCGCAAAAGCTCCAGTAGACTATGCTTTACTCAATTTGGCACTAACTCATTCCAGTTACGATCGCCATCATAACTACGAGCAATTAGAATTTGTCGGCGATGCAGTGGTACGTTTGGCCGCCTCAGAAATCTTACTGGAAAAATACCCTCATGCCCCTGTGGGTGAATTTACAGCCATTCGCTCCATTTTAGTCAGCGATCGCCTTTTGGCAGAATTTGCAGATCTCTACGGGATCGAGGGTTATCTCCTTGTCTCCTCGGGTACAGCAGCTAATGCAAGCGGTCGTCAATCTCGTTTAGCTGATGCTTTTGAAGCTATTCTCGGCGCTTTATATTTAAGTGTTCATACCATGCAACTCGTGCGACCTTGGTTAGATTCTCTCCTAGAAGAGAAGGCGATCGAAGTTCGTCAAGATCCAGCCTTTTACAACTATAAAGATGCACTGCAAGAATGGACTCAAGGCAATCACAAAATTTTGCCAGAATATCGCGTCCGAGAGACCCATAAAGAGCAAAATAGTCAAAAACGATTTACGGCTGAAGTTTGGCTGAAAGGACAATGTTTGGGAAAAGGCATGGGACCATCTAAAAAAGCAGCCGAACAAGCTGCAGCAAAAGAAGCCTTTTTTAGAAATAACGGGTAGGGGTTTGGTCTCCAAACCCTAACCGTAGGGGTTTGGTCTCCAAACCCTATTCTATTCGTATTTTAATCAGTATTAGCGATGGGAGAATTTAATCGATGAGTCTGGGAATTGTTATTTTAGGAGTCGGAAGATGGGGAAAACATTTAGTTCGCAACTTTGCCAACCATCCCCGAGTACATTTGATTGCAATTGTCGATCCTCATCAGGAACAATTAGCCGAGTGTCGAGAACGGCTTAACCTTGAGGAAAACATTATTTTAACGGAAAGTTGGTACTCAATTCGAGAGCATTCCAGTATTGATGCCGTGGTTATTGCCACTCCAGCCTCAACTCATTATGCTCTCATTCTCGATGCTTTGCAATTGGGCTATCACGTTTTTACCGAAAAACCCTTAACCCTCGAGCCGACAGAATGCCTTGAATTGTGTCAATTAGCCCAGCAAAAACAGTTACAATTGTTCGTCGATCATACCTATCTCTTTAATCCCGCAGTAGAGGGAGGCAAAAAGGCGATCGCCGACGGTGCGATCGGTAATTTACGCTATGGTTATGCCTCCCGAACTCACTTAGCTCCTGTACGTCAAGATGTAGATGCACTCTGGGATTTAGCCATTCACGATCTGGGAATTTTTAATTATTGGCTGGGACAAACACCAATTTGCGTTCGCGCGATCGGGAATGTTTGGTTGCAACCGGAGGGAAAAATGGAATTTCCCGCTCATGAGCAAAATAACCAACTCCCGCTTTCCGATTTGGTTTGGGTCACTTTAACTTATCCAGAAGGATTTCAGGCACAGATTCATCTCTGTTGGTGTAACCCCGACAAACAACGAAGACTCTGTGCGGTAGGCGATCGCGGCACATTGATTTTTGATGAGATGCAACCCGATTCTTTGCTCACTTTACAGCACGGCACATTTAAAAGAGAAAACATAAATTTTCTCCCTATTGATATAATCACAGAAAAACTACCCCTTGATGAGTATGAACCCCTAGGTCGAGTTTGCGATCGCTTTATCGAAAGCATCCAAACCCAAACACCTTCACCCATTTCCTCGGGTTGGGTAGGTTTAGAACTGGTAAAAATTCTCGACGCTTTAACGCGATCGCTTCAACAAGGAGGAGAAAATATCTTTTTGGACTAATATCTCATTTCTTCTCAATATCGTATCTTTTGGCAGTAGGCAGACAAAGCTCAACGCTAGTTCCCATTTCTTTACCTGCACTACTCAAGAAAATAGTACCATCCATAATTTCCATTAAAATTCGGGCAATAACAATCGATAATCCTGTCGTTGTTCTTTTATTCTTGGGATTATTATGACTTTCTATTTCCTCGGGGGCCATACCGCATCCCGTATCTTGGATCAGAATACAGGCTTTTTGTCCCGTTGCATAAAAAGAATTTTTCTTAGCCTTCTCAGTATTTGAGCTAATCTCTTGGGTTGATGATTCTTCAACACTTTCCACACGAGTCTTGAGAGAAATTTTCCCAGCATCGGTGTAGTGCATTGCATTATCGATCAAGGCTTTGATCACCTCTTTTAACTTATCGGGATCGGCAAAAATAATAATATTTTCATACTCTCCTTTTTGAAAATTAAAATTCAGTCCTTTTGCTTGAATTTTGGGACGATATTCTGCACTAATATCCTGCAAAATATCGATCAGATGAACCGATTGAATATCAGCAAAAAAGTTGTTATCGGCAATGGAAAACATTTTTGAGATTTTATTCAGTCTCTCAGAGAGTGTAATCGCAGATTTATAAGCTAATTCTAGTTCCTCATTTTCTGCCCCAGTTTCGACAAGTCCATCCTCTAAATCAATTCTCAAAATATCTAAATTACCAATTACTCCATTGAGCGGATTACCAAATTGATCGGAAATAAGACGCAATACTTCTCGGAGGCGATCGCCAGCTAATCTTTCCGCTTTCAAAGAGTTTTGTAGTTTTTCTGTTGCTCTTTCTAAACGTTCATTAGTAAATTTTTCCGACTCCAAAGACTCCTGTAATCTTGCTTCTGCTGCTTTTAACTCTGTCGCCGTTTTCATGGCATTTTCTAAGGTTCTATTAACTAAATCATAGGAATCTCGAATATGATCGATCGTATCATTAAAAGCCCGAGCTAGTTGATTAAACTCGTGGACGGTAAAATTATGAGGAATAGGAGCTTGAGATTGTAGCGGATCTTGATTAAGAACGTAATTTCTCAGTTCTTCAAGAGGTCTTGCCATTTCACGAGAAACGTATAATATTATGGCAATAGTCCCCAAAATCAAAACCAAGGTCAGACTTGATAACAAGTTCAGGAGAACCCGTTGAATATCACCAAGAGCCGTAAGAGCATCTTCTAGGGGAGTCATGGTTAAAACGACCCAAACTTGACCTCTTTCAGAAGAAATTGGACTTGGAATTCCCGCATAACCTGCTAATAATTCAGACTCTTTCTTCTCAAACGAAAAAAGATGGATAAAACTTTTTTCCCCTCCTTGTACTTTTTTAAGAATGCTTTGCAAGCGTCCAGTATCTCCATCGGATTCTAGCTCAATATTGCGTCCCACTCGTTCTAAACAAGGATGAGCGATAATGATTCCTTCTTGATTGATAATTGCCGTAGTGCCGAAAAGAGAGCCTGGTTCGATAACACTAGGTTTGAGAATAATCCCTCGCACAATCAGAATCGCATTCAGTTTTTTGTTAGCATTGTAGACAGGAACGCTAATCATGAGATTGAGGGGTTTGGTGTTAAAACTTATCTCTTGTCCTTGACAATTTTTGCTTGTATTAGGGGTTTTTGGGTTGGAGAGATCGGGTAATAGGGGTCGAACATCTACTTGATGGAGAGGAAGTAAACTATTTTTGGATTGCTGCACCGGAAATTTTGGTTCAAAATCCAAACCCGCTAAAATTTCCCCCTTACAAGTGCCTTCTAATCTCTCTTTTGTTGTGGCATCAATGAGTTGAATACATTCAATTTGAGTAGGTAATTGTTCACTCAATTGTTCTAAGAATTCAGCATATTGTTGCCGATCGCCGTCTCTTAAAACCGTAGCATGGCTTGCTGTGACCATATTGGCCTTGAGAGCATTAGTAATATCAATAATCCTATTACCTCTCCTAACCGCACTTTCTGTCAGGTTTTGACGAGCGGTTTCGAGCAACCCAGAACGTGCTTTTCTGTAGGTGACAAAATAAGTTGTACTCACCCCCAAGAGAATGGTGGGGACACTGAGCATCAACAAACGCGACAGTAAAATTCGACGGAAAGACTTAGCCATAGATTTATTTTACTTGCTGCCCACCTCCAACTGCTCGGCGATCGCGGCATAAGGGGGAGAAATTTTGGAGATTCAATTGAACAATGGATGCGATCGCCTCGATCCTGTCAAGCGATCTTACCTCCCCTTTAAATTATCCCCTGCATTCCGTCCTTTAACCGGAAAAATTACGATCATGGAAAAATAGCTCTACTAAAAGTGGGAATTATTATCAATGATAAGTATCACAATCAGAATTTTTTTAAAGAATTGATGGATTTCCCTGAATTTACTGTTAAGAATTGGTAAAGATGCACCGCTATTGAGCATAATTACTCCTCTCGATCGGCATAATTACTGATTTTAGAGATTTTCTCTGTGGGTAGAAATATGGAAAAGCAAGACATTGTAAAGGAAATTGTGAAGTTTCCTGATGCGATCGCCATTTTAGCGGCCACAGCAGACGGCAAAATTTCCGATCGCCAGCGATCGCCGGCACGTTTTGGGTCGAAGGCCGATCGGAAGCATTTAGAGGGGCAAATTGCCTCAGTTGATGCTGTACTATTTGGCCGGGGGACGTTACAGGCTTATCAAACCAGTCTTCCCCTGCGCGATCGCCAACTCCTCGAACAACGACGAGAAGCCAATAAACCTGACCAACCCATCCATATTGTTTGTTCGCGATCGGCGAATTTCGATCCTCAATGGCGTTTTTTCAGACAACCCATTCCGCGTTGGTTAATCACCTCGACTCCAGGAAAAGAATTATGGCAAAATAGTCCTTGTTTCGATCGCATTATTAGCGTTGATACGGATAATCATTGGCGATCGACCTTTCAGCAACTCTATCAATTAGGCTTGCACCGCGTTGCGATTTTAGGGGGAGGAGAATTAGTGGCCTCGTTACTGACTGCGGATTTAATTACTGAATTGTGGCTAACGATTTGCCCTTTTTTGGTGGGAGGAAAAGATGCACCGACCATTGTGGAAGGAACGGGTTTTTCCTTGCGATCGCCTCAGAAATTACGGCTTTTGAGTGCCGAAACGATGGGGGAAGAAGTTTTCTTGCATTATGCGATAAAAAACCCTCTCCCATTGTAGGAGAGGGTCGATCGTCAATCGAAGAATTGAAAATTAAACAACCGGTTCAAAACTCGGAACAACAATTTCCGAATCTTGTTTGGTTAACTTGTTGTACAAGCGTTCGGTATTGGGGAAATTCGCCGCCGGGAGGGTGGGGAAGCGACGATAAGGCACTACATCCTCATTAAAGAGTTGCAGATACTCCATACTGTTCAGCATTGCGCCAATGAATGCGCGAATCCCTTTAGTAGCCAGAATTTGATTATAGGATTGAATCTCCTTCTGGTTGAGAGGTGCGCGTCCAAGGAAATGCTTTGTACCCAACTCAATAACCTTGGTATTGGGATAAGGAGTATAGAACTCCTTAATATACAGATCGGAACAGCCTAACGCTTCGATGAATTCCTTCACCGTAATTTCGCCATTCGTCAGCTTGCTCTCGAGAACTGTAAACTGAGTTTGGACGATATAAGGGGATAAATCCCGCTCGAAGATTTGCCGATAAGCTGCCGCCGCCAGATTCTCCACAGCGATGCGGTTGCGATCGATCAGTTTGAAGATCTTCGTTTGCTGGCGTTGCACCGAAACCCCTTGATTAACCCGAACGTGAATATCTTTGTCGCCACGCATATCACCAACGTGACCGAGTTCGATAAAGCGGGGGGTTTTAGTTACTGTTACCTTAGTGGCATAATCCGGCGCGATCGAGCCAGGACGCATCCGTAAGCTCATTCCCCCTGGGGTCACATAACGCTCGTAAGGAACGGTATCCTCGCCAAAGGCTTCGGTATATTCTACGCTGTCGATAATGGCATCAATCAGGGCGTAAAAGCCTTTTTTGGCACAGATATCGAAGTAGGCGTTAATCTCCTTACGACCGTAGGTAGGACGACCGAGGAGACGACGGTGAATGTATTCTACGGCTTTGACGACATAGAAGGGAGTCCAGTAGGTCTTGAGGAAAGCATCGGATTTCGCCAAAAACTTGATGAATTCCCGCACAGTAATATCGCCATTTTCCAAGCGAATTTCCGCAACGGTTTGACGTTGGCTGGCGTAGACATCCCGACCGAAAACTTGCCGATAACAAGCCTTGAGTACCTTTTGGGTGCTGCTTTCCGAGTATTTAACGCTGATGCCGTTACTCTCTCCAGGCAGTCCGGTTAACCGGAAGACTTTTGCGCCTAAAGAACCTGGAAACTCGCCCCGTGCTTTGGGGTTGCTGACTTGGCTATCGATCGCAGGTCCGCGATGGATGAGCAAGCGCCTGGTATCTTTGCCAAAGGGTGCGGGACTGCTGCTGGGGTTGCGGGTTTCTTTGGGGAAAATTGCGCCAAATTGAATTTCCAGGGGATCGTTTCCGGAACCGTAAACGTGCTGATCTGGTAAGGGGCGATCGTATTTAGCAAAGGTGGTGATGAATTGAGGAACTTTGCGGAAGGGGGCGCTGTAGTTGAGCAGGTCTTGCTGCATTCCCCAGTTGCGACACTCTTGCGCTTCTTGACCCAATCCTCGCAGATAGGGAACCGTTTCTTCCCCAAAGTAATCGGCGTATTCTTGGGAATCGATTAAAGCATCGATCAGTTTGGCAAATCCACCACTCGAAACAATATCAAAGTATTTTTGTACTTCTTCTCTTGAAGAAGGACCGCGCCCGAGGAAGTGACGGAAAGCCAATTCCAGAGCGCGGCTGTTAATAAAGGGTTCAAAGAATTGCTTGCGATAGAGGGGGGATTTCCCTAAACGACGCACGAACTCTTTCATGGAAATATCGCCGTTTTTGACTTGAGATTCCAAGTAAGAGATCGATAGGCTGTAAGCGCGGGTAATATCCCGCTCAAAAACTTGTCGGTAGGCGGCTTTGATGATGCCATTTTTCTCAAGTGCCGACAAACCGGGTTTCATGACAAATTTTTGTCGCCGTTCTGCTGCGTTAAAGAAACTCTGGGGAAGTTGCAAACCTTGTTGATCTACAGAGGTACGCTGGCGCACTTTATCTGAAGGAAGTGCTGCTTTAAATTCTGCGATCGCCACTCCAAAGTAGGTGTCGAGAATGTCCAAGGCTTCAGAATCATTAAAATATTTGCGAGTCGCTGCTTTCATTTCTTGAACAGCCACAAGAGTCGCCGCACTCGAACAAGCATTTTCAATGATTTCTCGCAGTCCCCGCACGTTCACGGTAATAATATTGGGATCTCCTGCGACAATGGCATAAGTCACATAGCGCAACATCCACGATAAATCTCGCAGGGATTTCTGCATATTTCGAGGACCGTAGCGGGCAATATTAATAGGACGGAACCCGGTGGGAACTTCTACTTTTGAGCCGGCGGAGAAGAAAACGGAACGCAGTCCGTCGAGGATTCCACCACCGCTACCGCCACCACTGTCTTCTGCATAGGTAACGGTGCCAAGGGTCATGCCTTCTTTGATGTTCTTCCCTGCACCAATGGCTGTCAATTGTTCGACTGCCATTTCTCGTTCATCTTCTGGGGGTTTCTCTAGGAAGGCTAAAGGGGAGCCTCCGGTGAAAATGCGGTTGGCCGCGCGGGAAACAATGAGTTCGGAATTTTGGGTCACGATCGCGGCGATCGCGAGTCTTTTGTTCCCAGAATCAAAAAATCCTTTCAGTTCGCCCAATTCTCTCGAGTCGAGAAAACGATCTTGCTGTTCTGCTTGGCCGATCGCGGATGTGGGTAAGGTTTGATACAGTTGGGGACGTGCAATGGAACTTCCACCACTTGCGGTAATAGTCATCAGAAAAATTGGGTAGAAACCCCGTCCTTATAAGGACGGCTTTATATTAGTTTCGCTACCGCCTTGGAGTTGTTCAATTAGGGTGCTTTTGTATTGCACTTTTAACAGGACAATTACTGTATCTAATTA
>NZ_JACSWA010000300.1 GCF_016888125.1 Spirulina sp. CCY15215 | reverse complement strand
CGAGCCTCCTATTTCTAGGGTAATGTTAGCTTCGACTCTCTTGGTCAGCATTCCCTAGGCGAATTCGATTGTTCCGGTAGGTCTGACCGCAATGTTATTTGGGCTTGTTAGGTTAGCAGCACTATTTCACTGACCTTAAAATTGTTTAACTACTAACGACAGGGCAGGGAACTAGCTTCGCATTCCCAGGTGTCGTGACCCAAATAACGTAGCACACAAGGTACTTAGTCTGGTCAGAATGGCTTGTTAGATTTCTCTTTCAAGCCTCACGCCTTTAGGCTGAGGTTTCTGACCCTAATCAACAATTATCAATGAACAGTTATTCATTATCAGTGATTCCTCCTCAATTCGGCAATATTTTTTGGGAGCAATTTGAAGATATGGGGGCGATCGCGGGCATAATGTAAAGTAAAGTAACTGCCCCGTTATGGGTGCATCATCTTAACAAGAAACGCGAATCTGGAGAAAAATTATGGATATTGGTATTCCCAAAGAAATTAAAGACCAAGAGTTTCGCGTCGGTTTAAGTCCGAGTAGCGTCCGGGTATTATGCGGACAAAATCATCGTGTTTTCGTGGAAACCCAAGCAGGACAATGCTCAGGGTTTAGCGATGAAGACTATAAAAAAGCAGGAGGGGCGATCGTCGCGACGGCTGCGGAAGCATGGAATCGAGAGATGGTGGTTAAAGTGAAAGAACCTCTCCCCTCAGAATATAAATTCTTACAAAAAGACCAAATTTTATTTACTTATCTCCATTTAGCCGCCGATCGCCAACTGACGGAAGCTCTCATGAAATCCGGGGTTATCGCTATTGCCTATGAAACTGTAGAGTTAGCCAATGGTCAATTGCCCCTCCTTGCCCCCATGAGCGTCATTGCCGGGCGGTTGGCGACACAATTTGGCTCCCGCTACCTTGAGAAGCAACAAGGGGGGCGAGGAGTCCTTTTAGGGGGCATTCCGGGAGTGCGATCGGGTCGCGTCACCATTCTCGGTGGTGGAGTTGTGGGAACCGAAGCAGCACGGGTAGCCGTCGGTTTGGGGGCGCAAGTGAGCATTATCGATATTAATATAGAACGTTTGAATTATTTAGATGTCCTATTTGGGTCGCGAGTCGAGTTACTCTATAGCAGTCCCGCACATATTGAAGAGGCCGTCAAGGATACCGATTTGCTCATCGGTGCCGTATTGATCTTAGGAAAACGCCCACCCACATTGGTTTCTCGTAGTTTAGTCGCTCAGATGCGATCGGGGTCGGTTATCGTCGATGTAGCAGTAGATCAGGGCGGTTGTATCGAAACTTTGCGCCCAACTTCTCACACTAATCCCACTTATATAGAAGAAGGAGTGGTTCATGTGGGTATTCCTAATATGCCAGGTGCGGTGCCTTGGACGGCAACCCAGGCTCTGAATAATAGTACGCTACCCTATGCCGTCAAATTGGCAAATTATGGGTTAGAAGCGGTGA
Organism: Spirulina sp. CCY15215; assembly: GCF_016888125.1. Classification (GTDB taxonomy): domain Bacteria; phylum Cyanobacteriota; class Cyanobacteriia; order Cyanobacteriales; family Spirulinaceae; genus CCY15215. The sequence continues at coordinate 27,858 of NZ_JACSWA010000300.1, read as the reverse complement.
CAATGGACTCTGCGTTAGCTTTGGGGGTTAATATTAAACATAACCAGATCGTTCATCCCGCAGTGCGAGAAGTGTTTCCCGATTTGTAAAGATGAAAAAGATTCTTTTAACTTCATTTCAAACCTGGATGTCTCATCAACATTCTAATTCTTCTGACGATCTCCTCGCGGGAATTCAAGAGGAAAATTTTACTGATTTGGAGTTAATCTTTCTGCGACAATTACCCGTTGATACTCAAAAAGCAAGTCAAAAAGCGATCGCCTTGCTGCAAGAAATTCAATGCGATCGCGTTGTTTGTTGCGGGATGGCGGAATCACGCAGTACACTTACAGTAGAGTCGAATGCTCGCAAGGAAAAAGAGTTTTTAAAAACCGCGATCGATCTGCCTAATTTAGTCTCTCAACTCAAAACCACAAAAATAAGTCACGATGCAGGACAATTTGTTTGCGAAGGGTTATATTTTGAAATTCTCAATTATCTGCAATCTTCCCACTCTTCTTGTCAGTGCTTATTCGTTCATGTTCCTATTTTAACTAAAACCAATAAGAGAGAGATTTTCGCTGATTTTAAAACTATTTTATCGCTGATTTAATCCTAAAACTAACTATCTCAAAAATTTACAGTTGAAAGTTGTCCGAGATTTAAACATTGATGCGATCGCAATAATTTTTGATTTTCTGGACGATCTTCATTTTTTATTTCAATCCACTTCAGCAAAAAGACTGAGAAATTCTTTAAGATCGTTCAGAAGAGGATGAGTAAAATTCCAAATTTCTTTTTTCTCTTTCATTGAATATTCAAAACTACATTTTCTTGCTGCTTGTTTTTGCTCTTTTCTCGAGCAAGTATCATATCTTAGATAAATAGCAACCCAAAATTTATCAAAATCTTTGTCACTAATCTTTCTGTCTTGACTTTCTATGCAGTTTTTCCAATCAATTAAACAATCTGCATGAGAGGAATCTTTGGATTTTATTTCTTTGAGAACAGTGTCTAATTCTCCATTTCCATCTACATTGGTGAAATAGCAAGCAAGTTTTATTGTTTCTTCAGATTTTGTCTCAAGTTTAATAAATTCTCCTGTATTAACTAATTTTGAGATTTGAGGAAATACTTCGTCGAGACATTCTTGAAGCCATTCCAATCTTTTTTCCTGAGAAAAATCATCAATATCAATAACGATACCAATTTTCTGTATATCTCTTTTTTGGATATCTGCTTCTAATTCTTTGAGTGCCTTTATCATTCTTGTTTTACTTAATCCTTCCAAACATTCATATTCCAGTTCAAGACAAATCGGCTCTTCTATTTGGATATCATACTTTAATTCATCAACAAGAGCTTGAAGAAAAAACTTATCATTTTCACTTTCAACAATTAAAATATTGCTCATTTTTATTCACCTCTAATATTTTTTCCATGTTCGATCGCATATTCCAATGTTTCGAGATCGCGTTTGATGCCAACAATGCGATCGCTTTTTGGTTTTTGTGCTAATTCAAAATAAGCACCCAGATTGGGATAATCTTCTACACCAACATCAGCAAATGCTCTAATCATTTCCCAACTGTGAGTAGTTGCAAAAATTTGTGTATCTAACTCTTGAGAAAGTCGAAACAACATTTTCCAGAATTCTTTTTGACTAGTATAGTGAATTCCATTTTCGATTTCATCTATTAACAAAACTTTCGCCTTGCTATTAATTAATTTTAAAACAATAGCTGCAACTCGATTAATAGCATCACCAAATAAAGATAAAGGCAAACGTTGTTGACCATTTCGTTTTAAATAAAGCGTTGGTTCTCCAATCGCAAAAGTTTCTATTTCTGTAATCGAAGGATCGAGAACTTGAAGGATATTCAAAACTTCAAATTCTCGATCTTCTAAACGTGCCTTATCATATTCTTCTGCTAAATACTTATTGGAAATTCTAACAAAAGATGGAATGAGAGGAAGATCGGAATGAGATTCATTAATGTCAAGAGAATAAAAACCACTTGAACCAGCAATAATCGAAGATATTGTATTTTCTGATTTTTCTTCAACTCTAAATTTCAAAACAGAAAAAACTGATTCATTTTTAGCAATTAAATCCAAAAAATCTTTAGCGTGTCTATTATTCTCAAGTAGGTCGGCTTGAATAGAATCAGTAATTAGTATTTCTATTTTCTTCTTTTGTTTATTTATATCTTGACCTATTATTTCTATTGCTTTCGATTTGTTCTGATTAAAGAAAAAATTATCCCATGCTCTTTCTGGCATTGCTTCAGCAATTTCTGATGATTCTTTTCTCATCTCTCTAATTGCTGTAAAACTTCTTGCTTTGGATACATGATAGACTGTCAATGCTTCCAACAATGCTGTTTTACCACTGTTGTTTTTGCCTCCTATTAGATTAACTCGCTCAAACCCGGATATTTTAGTATCTTGGAAGCATCTAAAGTTTTTGATATCAATATCTTGTATCATCTTGAAAAATCTTTTTTTGAATCAGTCATTATAAGTATCCGGACAATCGCGAGAGAAGCGCAGAAAAATATTGATTTAGAGAACCATTTTATTTTACAGTATAGTGTAAAAAATTGCCCCACTCACGAGAGCAGGGCATAGAATTCAGTTATTCAAGACCGATCGCCTAGCGAGTGCTAACCAACAGATCAGAACCCAAAGTAATATCTAAATCGGTTTCCGGTTCGATAACAATGAGATCGACACTATTGCGGCCAAGGAAATTTTGAATTAGACCTGCGATCGCCCCGGCACCGGCACCGATGAGCAATTCTTCCGTGGCGATCGCGCGATCGCCAGTTACCGCAGAAATGGCAGCAGCAGCAGCAGTACCGATAGCAGAATTCCTGACAATTCGCGTCAGATCGCTGCCTTTATTCACAGTTTCTGTCTTCGTAATGATTTTGGAAACTGCATTTAACGGTTGAGTTGTTCCATCGGGATAAATCAACTGTTCCGCGACAAATTTCGTTCCCTCTCCTGCGGGGACTAATTGACCTTTAACCTTAGTATCAGCAGGAATGAGAACTTTACCATCTTGCGTGGTGATATTGGTTTTCAGATCGAAAGTTACAGGTAAGGTTTCATCCGGCAGTAGCAAGATTTTTTCGCGGGTATAGGTGACAGGAATAGCAGTTCCTACAGGGATTTTAAACTGTGTCGCGATGGGATCTTGAGAAACAATATAACCAGAAGCGATCTCTGGGGCATTTCCCTCCCGAACTAAGGCTTGATAGAGAAAAGCGGCAACTTCAGCACGGGTGGCGTTACGATTGGGATTGAGGTTGGTAACAGTAGGATAGTTCACCACCATTTTCTTTTCCGTTGCTGCGGCAATGGGGGAACGGGCAAAACTGGAAATATTGCCACCATCATTATAGTAGCCGAGAACTTCATTAACAGGAGCGCTCGCACTATAATTCAGACCATTAGCGAGGGACACTAAAACTTGTTCCCGAGGAATATTTTGTTCGGGACGGAAGATACTGCCAGGATAACCTGATAAAAAGCCAGTTTCGTAAGCATTATCGATCGCAGACATGGCCCAATGATTGCTGGGGACATCAACAAAATTAATCGCTGATCGGATTTTCCCTTTATTAAGCGCCCCGCGCAACATAGCAGAAAATTGAGCGCGAGTAACAGGGGCTTCAGGCTTGAAAGACCCATCGGGAAATCCGGCTATCACCCCGCGATTAACCAAAGCGGTAATAAAATCTTCAGCCCAGTGACTGTCGGGAACATCCCCAAAACGGCTGTTTTGAGCCTGAGCCGGGGCTGCTACCATTATTGATGCCGTAATGGAAGCCGCACCCGTAAGGGGGGTCATGAGAGCAAGCATTAAAGCTGCGTTAGCTTTCCAACATTTTAAATTTAACATTTGTTTCAGTATCCTAAAAGATTTGAGGTTGAGCAGCTTTTCTCTGCATTTGTTTTCTTAGACTAAGGGGAACATTGCAAGGTTGCCGAAAGCGGGACACTTATCTGTTTGTCACAAAATCAAAGGGGAACCACAAAACCCCAGAAATTCCAAGAGACTCTGGGACTTCCGGATCTCGAGGGAAAAATCGCAATCTTCCCCAAAAAAATTGACACAAATTCCAGAAAAGCTGCTACAATAGTTTGAGTATCCCAATGGGGTGTGGCCAAGCGGTAAGGCAGCGGGTTTTGGTCTCGCCATTCCTAGGTTCGAATCCTAGCACCCCAGTTATTCCGGAATTATTCCAGAATTATTCTAGAGTTATTCCAGAATTATTCTAGGTTTATTCCAAAGTTATTCTAGGTTTATTCCAAGGTTATTCTAGGTTTATTCCAACCAACAATTTAAGTATACTCATAAATTTAAGAGTGGAGAAAAATTGTATTGGATATCTCCGAAAACAGGGTTTTCGCTTAGATAGGGTAAGGGTTTCAGATTCTTGATCGGGGATGTCTATTGCCAATGGGGGTGGGGATCGTTCAATTAAACTTCCCCACCCTCGGAAATCTCTTCAACAAACTAAATTCAGTCAAAATTCAGTCAAAAAAGGGGATGAGAAGCGATCGCTTACTTATCCGGTTGAGGAGTCATCCGTAAATAAGACTTGATCTCGTTAACTCCTTTGGGGAATTTCTTTTTCGCTTCCTCAGTAGGAATAGCAGGTGAAACCACGACATCTTCCCCATCTTGCCAGTTTACGGGAGTCGCAACAGAATATTTATCCGTCAATTGGAGAGAATCAATTGTGCGGAGAATTTCAGCAAAATTCCGTCCGGTGCTGGGGGGATAAGTAATCGTCAAGCGCAGTTTTTTGCTAGGATCGATCACAAATACCGTGCGTACCGTTAACTTAGCATTAGCCTTAGGGTGAATCATGCCATAGAGGTCGGAAACCTTCTGATCCTCATCGGCAATGATGGGATAGTTAACTGTAGTATTTTGAGTTTCGTTGATGTCTCCAATCCAACCCTTATGGGACTCTACACCATCAACGCTTAAAGCAATAACCTTGGCATTGCGTTTCTCAAATTCTGGTTTGAGTTTGGATACTTCCCCAAGTTCGGTGGTGCAAACGGGGGTATAGTCGGCAGGATGGGAAAAAAGAACTACCCAACTATCTCCAGCCCAATCATAAAAAGTAATTTCCCCCTCATTTGTTGCTTGTGTAAAGTTGGGGACGGTATCGCCTAGCTGCAATGTCATATTGTAATCTCCTTTACAAATTTTAGGAACGCGATCTGCAACGTACCATCTTGCCATAAGAGGCTCGTCTTACCCAGCAGTTTTAGACCTTCGTAAGATTTCCTTCACAATTTGTAATGGGGAAAGGGTGAGCAGGAACAAAGACCTAGAGTAAACGGGCAGACTCGCGATCTAAAAACAGGATGGCATTAGCGCGATCGCGTAACCAAGAAGCCGGACAATTAGTATCGATCGCCCCTTCCAGCATTTGCTTGACAATAGCGGCTTTCTGCTGTCCTGGGACGAGACAGAAGAGTTTTTGAGCCGCAGAAATAGCGGGAAGGGTGAGGGTGAAGGCATAAGCGGGAACCTTATCTAGAGCCGCAAAATAACCGCGATCGCATTGCTGCTGGCGATTTTTCGCATCTAATTTGACTAATTTCACCCAATAGGGATCGTTAAACTCAGCCACCCCTGGATCGTTAAAGGCAAGGTGGCCATTTTCTCCCACCCCCAAACAACAGAGATCGATCGCCCCTGCTTGCAACAGTCGAGTATAGCGATCGCACTCTGCCACCGGTTGTTCGCTATCCCCCTCCAGATAGTGAAAGTTAGCAAAAGAGACTTTTTGAGCCAGGCGATCGCGCAAATAGTGGCGAAAACTAGCGGGATGTTCCCCCTCAATGCCCAAATATTCATCGAGATGAAAACTGGTCACTTTCTCCCATTCGATACCTTGTAGAGCCGTTAAACCCTCCAAAAAGCGAATTTGTGAACTCCCCGTTGCCCAAATTACTCTTGCCCTTCTTTGACGGGAGATGCGCGATCGCAAATAATCCCCAGCCAATTTTGCTGCATCTGTACTCATCTCCTCCGCATTCTCATAAACGCGAATGGCAAGGCGATCGATTTGTAATTCACGCTTCATCATTATCCTCATTCCTCATTCCTCATTCCCGACTGAATTTACCATCATGTCTTCGCACATTTGGCGATCGCGAGGAGAAAGACGGGTATTTGTTTCGAGTATGCCCCAAAAGTGCTTGTTTAAAAAATAAAGCGATCGCCAAGGAAATTTTGGGACTGTTTTTCTTGAACTTGCAACTCACGAGTGGGAACATTTTTCTGACAGTTTATGGTGTATTGCAGGGAAATACTAAGAATTCCTAATATCAGTGCTGCTATTGCTGCGCCTAAAGTGATGAAACCTAAAAGGCGACTAAAACGAGCCTCACTTCTTTGATTTTTTTCTTCCGCTTCTTTTAGTTGATCGCGTAATTTTTCTCCGTGTTGTTTGCGGATAAAGCTCACGAGATAGTCGTGAACCAATTGATAATAGCGAATTCCTGATATTTCTGGCAAGATAAATACTAATCCAGATTCGCTAAAAATTTGCAAAACTAAATCGAGTTTCTCGATCTGTACTTTTCCATGAGGGAGTAAAGATTGGAGTTCTTGTTTAATTTCTTTGCGGGTTTTTAGAGGACGAGTATTATTTTCATCAGTTAGTAGATAGAGGACGAGTTGAGCAATTTGTTGCTGTTCGCTACCACAATCTTTGATAGTTTCTTCGAGATAGCACTGTACCAAGTTTTCTTTAGGACCGCGATCGCGATATTGAATCAAGGTTGTAATTTTTTCCGCTTGCAGTTGTTCTCCCACAACTTGTAGTTCAATGGGACGAACTTCTCCTTGTTCGCTAGACAAATCTGCGACTAATTCGCTAATCAGGGGTGATTCGAGAAAGAGGTGAGTTTCTTGGGTTAATTTGGCGATCGTCGATCGCGCTTCATTGGGGGTAAAATTGCCTAAATAATAAAGAATATTTTTGTCTAAAATATTATTATTAATCGTATTGAGTGATTTATAACGAGTAAATTCTAATAAATGAAAAAGGTAATCTTCTCTGAGGGAAAAAATTATCTTCGTATAAGGAACATCTAGGCAATTGGCAATAAATTCATAAAAAAGCTGCCGTTGTTTTGGTTTTGGATGCACAAAAAAGAATTCCTCAAATTGATCGAAAGCCAGAATTGTCAAAAAATTATTCTCAGAGTTTCGATTGAGTTGATTGATAATTCTGGCGACTTCTATTTGTGAATTTTCTGGTAAATCTTGTTCGGCTATTTTATTACCAACCAACAGATCGCGGCGATCGTACTTGTAGTTTTTTATTTCTTGACTGAGAGATTCTATTAAATCTGCCATCCAATCTGCATACACGCGACGCAATACGATTAAAACATCTCGCGTACCAATAGATTTTTGTTTGAGTTCTGGTATTAAACCAGCTTGAATAATTGAACTTTTTCCTACCCCCGATTGTCCGTAAATAACAGTCAGTTTACAATCAGAACGGCTCATGCGTTCGATTAAGTTGATAATATCTTTATCTCGTCCTGATGCGACAATTTCACGGGCAATTTTTCCGTTACTCATGATGTTCGCAAAATCATTACTGAGTTGTTGGCTAGGATGCAAACTACCTGCACCAATGAAGGATCGCAATCCGTATTGTTGTTGGACTGAATGTTTTTCTGCTTTGCAGCGATATGCCTTTAAATATTCGTGACGACGGCAATAAACAATATACAATTCTTGTAAAATATTAATATAAATTTGCGGTTCGTAGAGGAAACTTGTTTTGGTTTTTGCAGTTTCCAAATGATCGATAGCTTCACGAATCAGTCCCAATTCTTTTTTCGCTTTTGCTAAAATCAATAAATAACCAGCTTGATTGTAAGATCGCACCCATTCTAAGTTAGGAATTTTAGCTTGAGGAATGAGAGAATCGGGAGGAATTTGGGTCGAAATAGAGATAGCTTTGCTGGCAAATTCGATCGCATCTTCATAATTATTTTTTCCTAAAGCTGAACCTCCCAGTAGTCCGTAGGCTCGTGCTAAACGAAAATAATTTGGGTAAATATGATGGAGTTTCAGAGATTTTCTACCAATTTTTTCTAATTCTTCCCATTCTTGCAGTCGCTCTAAAATATCCCCTAAAGCATTAATAAATTTAGAAACCAGATCGATCCGATTGGCATTTTCAAAGATATTAATCGCAGTGGTAAAATAATCCCGAGCAATCTCAAAAGCAGGTTGATAGTAAACAGGAGTTTGAATTCCATAATTTCGCCACCATACTCCCAAGCAATAGGCTAAACAGCCATGACGTTCTTTGATTTTTGAGTGGTTGAGTTGGGAAAATATTGTTTTGACGATCGCGCTTTTTTTTCGCTTGGGAAAGCGTCTATTTTGGGTCAATTCCAACCATTCATTCTCTGGGTTGTGATCGGTTATACTTTCTGCTTCTCTGGGTAAAGAAGTGGTGACTTTTTCCTGCCAGGATTCATTACAACTTTGTAACAGTTGAAAACTTTGTTCGTATTGTAAAAGAGAGTCCGATAAAGAGGCAGGACTGCTCAAAGTGAGAATAAACTTTAAACTTCCTGCTAAATAAGAATCTAGAGTGATGCCGCGATCGCTTAATTCTTCTCGAATTGCTAAAATTTCTTGTTGACGCGCTATTGATAATCCTAAATCACTATTAACATAATCTAAAGAACGAACGGCTCCTCGCTGCAAAAAACGCGAAAAAACATCATCAGATAAACTTTCAATTAAATCAATTAAATCATTTTCACTTAACTCAAATTCAACGGTTGTAATCCAGCTTTCCAAATCCGGAGCAACACGCCTAATCTTAGAAATAACACGATCGTTGACCCACCAAACCACCGGAATAGGAAAATTTTTCCGCAATTCTTCTCTAATTTGATTGGTTCCTGCAAGAACAGACTCTAAATTCGTAATATTTTCAAAACCCGAAACCATGAGAACCTGGGGCTGATTCTGAGAGAATTGGGTGTGGAGAATGCCATAGAGTGCTGTTGTTGTCGGTTCAAGTTCGATCTCAGTAATATCTAACTTAGACTGCGATCGCAAGCGTTGTTCTAAGCGCTTTCGTAATGTTGCAGAATTGCAACGAACCACAATAATGTTAAATTCATGGGCATCCACTTGGGCTTCTAATGCCCATATCAGTTCGACAAGAGCGTTTTCTGTTGTATTATTATCGTTCATCAATTTTGCTCCCTTACTCGAAATATTTGGACTCAACTAAAAGAGGATTAACTTCAAACCAAGATTCTTCCTCATCGCGGTATTCGTAAACGAACATACTGCGAACTAAAACATCATAATTTGCATTGCCACTGACTCTTTTGTTATCCCGAACTTGTCGCAAAAGTTCCCATTCTTCATCGTCGATCGCCTTGCTCATGCGATCGCATTGTTTTTTGATCGCTAATTCGAGAGTTTCTTTTGTGATCGGAAATTGACGTTGTTTTTTAATGCAGTCATTAAGGGTTCGTAAAAGTCCGCGCACGTGACCGCCACTAATTTGACAAAGGCGATCGAGAGTTTCAGGAGTATCAAAAATTTCTGAGATGCGATCGAGGCGTTCCTCGGGAGATTGCCGAGGAAAGGCGCGGGCAAGAATCATCTGTCTTAAGAGTGCCATCCCTTCCGTACATTCTCTTCCATCACTAAATCGCACGGGAACCATCGGTAAAACGTGAGGATCCGTGGCAAAACGACTGGTGAGGCGATTGAGGTCATTGGAGAACATCAACGCTAAAGGCATTGTATAGATCGCGTGACAATTGAGTTGATTGAGTTGTTCGCCGCGATCGACGAAGAGATATTCGTGTTGAGGACGACCCCAAGTTGTGGGGCGGTTTTCGACACGATCGAGATTATCGACAATGACCACTAACCCAGCTTTATCGAGCTTTTTCAGTTGAGTCTTGGCGGGTTCGAGGAGTTCTTGATTGATAATCTCGATTAAAGAAGCCGTGCGCGGTCCGAGATATTCCCGCAACTTACTGCGGAATTCGGGGCTATTTTTGGCTTTAGCGGTAATTTTACCAATACCGGGGGCAACAAAAGAAATACCTTCCTTGCTGGCATTAACTTGAGCGAAACCTACCCCCATCTCGGCGGAAAAATCTCCTTCTGTACTGCGCTTGATAGTGCCAATTCCAGGTAGTGAGGCTTCTCCAGACAGTTCAAGTTCAGTTTGTAATAATTTCGCCGCCCCTTGGAGTAAACTTTTCAGCCCCTTGGGTTCTTCGAGAAGAACCTGCAAACTGCCTAAACTCTCGCTGACACGACGGGCGATCGCCAGTAAAATATCGCCGACATCCACATCTCCCATCTCTAAATCTTCCGAGGACTCAAAGTAAACCACATGAAAGCCTTGCTGTTTGAGTTCGGCTTCCAAGCGTCGCAATTCTGTTGATTTACCACAGCCAATATGTCCGGTGAATAACTGACAGGTGGGTTCCTCGGGGGAAAAGAAGGCAATATTATCGCGAATTTCTTCGATAATTTGCCCTCCTCGAACCGAGGAAAAATCGATATAGTAGAGGCGATCCTGTTCGTCTTCTACGGTCAGGGTTTTACTGGGATTGGTTGCTTGAAAGAATTTGCGTAAATCTAACGCCATGATGCTTGCTCAAAGTATCGCTCTTTTCTTAATTGTAGAATCTCAAGGGGAGATTTGTCTTTAGGGAAGATTGATCGCACTATTCTCGCTGCAGTTCCAAACTGCGTTTAAGGGTTAAAGACTGATGTTGATAGGTTTGTGCCTCTTGATGATTGCCGATCGCCGCGAGAACTTTACTTAAGTTACCGAGAACGATCGCCTCGCCGAAGCGATCGCCGCTATCGTGTTTGAAGGTTAAAGCCTTTTCATAAGCAACGAGGGCATCTTGGTAGTTTTTCAGACAATAGTAAGTATTGCCTAAACCACTCCAAGCCGCAGATATTCCTTCTTTCTGGTTTTGGGTTTGGGCTGCGGCTAAATATTGTTGGTAATAGTCCAGGGCGCGATCGTAGTCCTCCAAGCAGTAAAAAGAGTTTCCCAGACCACTTAAAACAGAAAGGAGATGTTCTGACTCGGTAATGGGGTCCACTAAGGCTAAATAGCGCTGATAGTACTCAATAGCTTCAGAATACGTCCCTAATGCTTCAGAAGACAAACCCGAGTGCAGTAAACATTGGCAGATCCCCGCAGTATCGCGAATGGTTTCGGCCATTACTAAAGACTTTTGATAATATTCGATCGCTTTGCGATGCTGGCCGAGGGAAGCATAGGCTTGACCCAAATTGGAGAGGGAGTGAGTTTCCCCGAGGCGATCGCCGATGGAACTTGAAAGGGTTAAATGCTTATCAAAATGCTCGATCGCCAGTTTCACCGCGAGGTGATATTCCCCTTGTACGTGATGTTCAATTTGGCTTGCTTCCCGAACCCGTTTAGCCGTGACAATATGCAGCCATTCCCCACTTTCTCGCTTTAAGACTAAAGATTGTTGGTAACGTTCGATCGCTTTTTGATATTGTCCCAATGATTGTAGGGCAATGCCTAAATTGCTCAAAGCATCGGCTTCTCCCGCCATATCGCCAATTTCTTGATAGATTCCCAGGGACTGTTGCCAAGAGTGCAAAGCGGATTTAAACTGGCTATTTTGATAGCGTTCAATGCCCTGTTGCAACAGGCGATCGGCTTCTTGCTTGGCTTGCAGGGGAATAACGGGTTTTTCGGAAGGAGGCAGTTTCACGAGATCTGCATTGATACGAGTTGCTAACTTTTGCAACTGTTGTGCTTCGCTAAAGTCTCCTGCGGCAATTAATTCTGCGGCAATTTGCGAGAGAGTTTCTACTAAGCCTGGGTCAATCAGGTTTTTGTGAGCGGCGAGAACATCATCTTCTCCTGCTCGGGAACTTTTTAGTAATGTGTAAACTAAATCGCGATAGGCTTGGTAGCGTTCCTTACTCATGTTGTCTCAAATGCTCCCGTTTCGTTGTAATCCCTCGGCGACGACCTCGACTACTCTAGGGAAACGCAGATCTCTTATTCTAGATTAATTATTCCCCATGACGATCACAAAACTGAAAACTCGTGGCATTATTGCGGCGGGACACCCCAAAACCGCCGCAGCGGGAAACGAAATATTTCTCGCGGGGGGTAATGCGTTTGATGCAACTGTTGCTGCAATTTTAGCTTCTTTTGTCGTGGAACCGACCCTAACTTCTGCGGGAGGTGGAGGATTTCTCTTAGCACATACTCAAGATAGTTGCAATATTTTATTTGATTTTTTTAGCCAAACTCCGCGACAAAAAAGACCGTTGGAGGAAGTCGATTTTTATGAAGTTGATGTTAATTTTGGCGATGCGGTGCAAGCCTTTCATATTGGTTTGGGATCGATGGCGGTGCCTGGGAATATTGCGGGGGTGTTTGCGGTGCATCAGCAACTAGGAAGATTGCCTTTTAAAGTTATTGCTGAACCGGCGATCGCCTTAGCCAAAAATGGCGTTGTCGTGACTCCTTTTCAAGGCTTTTGTATTAGCGAACTCTTGGCTCCTATTTTACAAGTGCTACCAGAATCTCGAAAAATCTTTGCCCCTGGCGATCGCCTACTTCAGTGCGGAGATATTTTATATTGTTCGGATTTTGCCGCTACTTTAACGGCTTTAGTTGAGGAAGGACAAGATTTATTTTATCAAGGAGAAATTGCCCGCCAACTCGTACAAGATTCTCGCGAGAAAGGCGGCTATTTAACTTTAGAAGATTTACAAGCATATCAAGTTATTTATCGACAGCCTTTAGCAATAGATTATCGCGGGCGAAAAATGTTAACTAATCCGCCTCCAAGTTCCGGGGGAGCATTAATTGCTTTTGCGTTAAAACTATTAGAAACAGTAGATTTTCAAGCCCTTGAATTTGGTAGCGATCGCCATCTCCAAATTCTCTCTCGGATTATGTGTTTAACTAATGAAGCCAGAAAAGATGGCTACGATGCAAGAATTTATCAAGAGAATATTGCCGATGAGTTTCTCTCGGCAGATCATGTTAGTCAATATTGCCAAACATTACAAGGAATTGTCAATAAATGGGGTAGTACGACTCATATTAGTGTCATGGATGAAGACGGTAATGCAGCAACAGCGACGACATCAAACGGGGAAGGTTCTTCTTATGTCATTCCGGGGACGGGAGTAATGATGAATAATATGTTAGGAGAAGCAGATTTGAATCCTTCGGGGTTTCATCAATGGCAGTGCGATCGCCGCATTTCTTCGATGATGGCTCCAACCCTCGTTCTCCAAAATGATAAACCAGAAATCGTGCTAGGATCGGGAGGATCGAATCGCATTCGCACGGCAATTTTACAAGTTATTTCTAATTTAATTGATTTTAATTTCTCCATTGAAGAAGCAATTAATAATCCGAGAATTCATTGGGAGAATGGTCTTTTTAGTATTGAACCCCCCTATCGAGAAGAGACGTTAAAAAATCTCGCTCTTCCCCCAGGTACAAGTATTCAGAATTGGCGGGAAAAAAATATGTTTTTTGGGGGAGTTCATGGGGTGAGAAAAACAGCCGATGGCACCTTAGAAGGAGCAGGAGATCCGCGCCGGGGAGGAGCAGTTTCAGTGCAGAATTGAACTCTAGAAATGCACAATGTGGGAGAATATTATCTAGTTTCGATCGCCCTAAGTCACTTCTACTCTTTATTGTCACGAATGTCTGTTTCTCGTTCTTCCCATCTTTGCGCGATCGCCCTTGGTAGCAATATCGGTAATTCTCAACAAATCTTAAACACCGCGATCGCCCTACTTTCCCAAACCCCTAAAATTACTCTAGAGAAACATTCCCAATGGTATCGTACCCAACCCATCGGACCGCCACAACCAGATTATCTCAACGGCTGTGCTATTCTCAAAGTTGAATGGACTCCCCCAGAACTTTTAGGGATTCTCTTAAAAATTGAACGACGCTGGGGACGAAAACGACGAGAAAAATGGGGTCCGCGATCGCTAGATCTTGATATTCTTTTTTATGGCGATCGTATCCTGCAAACCTCTCCCTTAACTATTCCCCATCCTCACTTGAGAGAACGAGCTTTTGTCCTCATTCCCCTCGCCGAAATAGCCCCCCACTGGGTCGATCCCGTAACGGGAAAAACAGTCAAAGACCTCCGACAAAAGGTAGACTGTTCCGGTGTAACTCTATTAAAAACCCCCATGCTACCCGGTCAAGAACCCCCTCAACTCCTGAAACAGCGCCTCGCCTACCAAGGACGCAAATTTAACTTTGAAGTCAACCGACTGCGCCTCCCCAACGATGTAGAAGGAGACTGGGAGTGCATTCGCCACCCTGGGGGTTCCCTCGCGGTTCCCGTCACTCCCGAGGGTAAACTGGTCTTAGTGCGACAATATCGCTTTGCCATCTGCGGACGTTTATTGGAATTTCCCGCCGGAACCGTTGAACCCCATGAAGACCCCGCAGAAACCATTAAACGGGAAATTGAAGAAGAAACCGGATATCGCGCTAAAACATGGAATTCTCTGGGTAAATTTCCCCTTGCACCAGGCTATTCTGATGAGTATATTTACGCCTTTTTAGCGCGAGATTTGGAAAAGTTGGACAATCCCCCTCATCAAGACGAAGATGAAGATATAGAAGTCGTGTTAATGACCCCTCAAGAATTAGAAAAAACGATTTTAACCGAAACTGCATCTGTTGATGCTAAAACCATCGCTAGTTTTACCCTCGCGCGTCCTTGGCTCGAGTAAGATAAATAAAATGTAGTGCGATCGCACTCGATCCGATTTACAGAAGTTACGAGAGCGCCCTTTATAATTAGGTGTCGATCCTAATAGTCTGCCCTCATTTTGGCACTAATTTTGGCAGTGCGATCGCCTTATTTGAACATGAATATGAATCAATATTATGAAATATTAGAAATCAAACCCGGTGCATCGCCAGAAGAAGTGAAACAGGCTTATCGGAAATTGGTGAAGGAATGGCATCCCGATCGCTTTCCCGACCAACCGCAACGCCATCAACAAGCCGAAGAAAAAATTAAACAAATTAATGAGGCTTATGAATATCTTAAGGCTCATTCACCCCAAGTTCCCCAAATAGAGCAGCGCGATCGCGATCGAACAACCAGAGAAGCAGAATATCATTACAACCGAGGAGTCAAAAAAGCCAAACAAGAACGCTACACAGAAGCATTAGAACATTTTTCCCAAGCGATTTCTTTTCAACCCGATTATATTGATGCTTATAAATATCGCGGTTTTGTTTACTCAATATTGGGAAAAGATCGCAAAGCCAATGCGGATCTGCTTCGAGTCGGGGAATTAAAACGCGAGTGGGGACAGGCTTCAACCTATTCAACCCCCGATCGCCATCCTTTTGAGCAAAATACGAAGACTCCTTGGAATTGTGCGGGAACCTTGAAAAATCATACGAATATTGTTAGCGCGATCGCCCTAGATCCTCAAGGCAGAATTTTTGCTAGTAGTAGTTATGATGGTACCGTTAGAATTTGGCAACTCAGTACTGGACAACAATTACGAGTTTTGCAACATGGGGAACCGGTTTATTGCGTGGCAATTTCTGCCGATAGTCGCATGGTTGCAAGTGGGGGGAAAGATCGAACAATTAAACTCTGGAATGCCCACACGGGACAGCTAATTCGTACATTAGGAGGATGGTTTGGCGGTCATTCCGATACAGTTTTAACTGTTGCTTTTCACCCCGATCGCAAGCGTTTGGCCAGTGGTAGCGCCGATCGCACGGTACGCTTGTGGAAGTTAAATTCAGGTAAGGAATTGCGACAAATTTCCGGTTATTCTAATGCCATTACTTCTCTCGCCATTAGTCCCGATGGTAAAATTTTAGTCACAGGAAGTTTAGAGAAAGCAATCAAAATTCGCCAATTTGGTAGCGGTCAATTGGTGCGATCGCTGCGAGAAACTTATAAAATCTTAACGGTGGCATTTAGTCCCGATGGTGAAACTTTTGCTAGTGGTGGCAGTGATGGTCTTGCACGGTTATGGAACTTAAAGACAGGAAAAGTTTTGCAAGAGTTTGCAGGACATAGCGATTTTGTCAGTGCTGTTTCCTTCAGCCGGGATGGGAAAATATTGTTAAGTGGTGATGGAGATGGGAAAATTAAACTGTGGCAGATTGCAACAGGGGAAGAAATTTGTACTTTAAGCGAACATGGCGATCGCATTATGTCGGTTGCTTTAAGTCCAGGAGGACATAATTTAGTCAGTTGTAGCGCCGATCGCACTATTAAAATTTGGTGGCGATCAGAAGCAAAATAACCAGCAAAATAACCAGATTTCGGAATAAGCTAAAACAAAACTTCAATGAGGGAAAAAAACCAAAACCCAACCCCCAAAATTCGATCGCTCATCCTCGCTTTCCAAGATTGTTTTTTTGCCGATCCTGCCTTAGAAAAGGCTCCTATTTCCGAGTTAACATGGCAGACTTGGTTTCAGGAATGGAGTCAGACAATGGCGGTAGAAATGCCGATCGCGGCAACTTGGGAAGTGGGTTTGCGCTTGAGTGGCGATCGCGAGATACAAACCCTCAATGCCAGCTATCGCCAAAAAGACCACCCAACCGACGTTCTTGCCTTTGCAGCCCTAGAAGAAGCCAATTTTCCCAACATAGCAGAACTAGAAACAGAACCCCTCTATTTAGGCGATATTATTATTTCCGTAGAAACCGCATCTCGTCAAGCGCGATCGCAGGGTCATTCCTTGCAAATAGAACTAGCATGGCTGGCTTCTCATGGTTTTCTGCATCTCCTGGGTTGGGATCATCCCGACGAAGAAAATCTCTTGAAAATGCTGGCACAACAACGAATTTTGTTGCAAATTGTCGGTTTGGTGAATGGCGATCGGTAAATTTGCCCGATCGATGTTACAACTGGGGTGTGATATGGGAGAGCCTCTCCCACTGCCAAAAAATTAACAAACCTTATCATTCTTGACTATAATCCTGTTCGATCGCCCTTAATGTCCCCTTATTGTTTCCATTGGAACAACTATAATGACTTATCCGCAACAACTTGCCCCCAATGCAGAAGTTACGCCCTCCGTATCTTCCCTATTTTCCCTACTTACAACAGCCGATCCCGATCGACCTAACCGAGATTTAGCTTGGAAAGTGGCCGCCAACTTGTTTCTCAGCTTTAAATATGCTTGGGCGGGAGTGCGCTATGCTTTCGTCACCCAGCGTAATTTTCGCATTCACGTCGCGATCGCCACCACGGTCATTAGTTTGGGAATCTTCCTCAGTATTTCGACCTTGGAAATGGCCATAATTGGCTTGACTTGCGCCCTCGTAATGGTGTTAGAACTTTTAAATACCGCGATCGAGTCCGTCGTCGATCTAACCGTGCAGAAAAGCTATCACGAACTGGCTAAAATTGCCAAAGACTGTGCAGCCGGAGCCGTTTTAATTTCGGCGATCGCGTCAGTTTTCGTAGCGGGACTGATCTTAGTTCCCCCCTTAATGGCACGGCTTCTTTTACTGTAAACGCCCTCGGGAGTACTTCTATTGATTCTTGTCATCGATAATTACGATAGCTTTACCTATAATTTAGTTCAGTACTTGGGAGAATTGGGACGAGAATTTCCCGTTGCTCAAGATATTCGCGTCCATCGCAACGACTGTATTGACGTAAAAACCATTCAGGAACTTGCCCCTAGTGGAGTCGTCATTTCCCCCGGTCCCGGTCGTCCGGAAAATGCAGGTATTTCCGTCAGTTTAATTCGCGAATTAGGCAGCACTCTCCCCATTTTAGGCGTTTGCTTAGGACATCAGGGCATCGCTCGCGCTTTTGGCGGTAAAATCATTTCTGCTCCTATCCTCATGCACGGGAAAGTATCTCAAATTCACCACGATAACCAAGGCATTTTTGAGAGCTTAGATAATCCCTTTATTGCAACCCGCTATCACAGTTTGGCGGTCGATCGCGAAACTCTACCCGAAGTGCTAGAAATTACAGCACGGGCAGAAGATAACACAATTATGGGACTCCGCCATCGCGACTATCCCCACATCCAAGGGGTTCAATTTCACCCCGAGAGCGTTTTAACCACTTCAGGGAAAAAACTGTTGCGAAATTTCCTACAATCTTTAGACTAAACGAAAGCAAAAAATTTTTATGAAACGGCGACAGTTAATCCGCTATGCGGGCATTGGTTTTTTGAGTACGGCGGGGATCGCGGCAACTTCTCAAGGTTATCCCGCCCAAGGGCAATCTGGTGGCGTTACCGTTAAATATTTGGGGCATACCTGCTTCCTCTTTTCTGGAGGAGGAAAGCGAATTTTAGTGAATCCTTTTCGAGATCTCGATATTGGTTGTACCGTCGGATATCGATCGCCTAATGTAGCAGCAGATATAGTTTTACTCAGTTCTCAGCTTTTTGATGAAGGTGCGCCCCAAAATATACCGGGATCTCCCGATATTTTATTCGAGCCGGGTTCCTATCAAGTTAGAGGACAACAATTCCAAGGCATCGCGATCGCCCACGATCGCAAAGGGGGGCGACAATTTGGTACAAATGTTGCTTGGAGTTGGACTCAAGGGGGCGTTAGCATCCTTCATCTCGGCGGTGCGGCGGCTCCTATTGAGGTAGAGCATAAAATTCTCATGGGTCGTCCGGATCTGGCATTTGTCCCCGTAGGAGGCAGCGAGAAAGCCTATAATGCCCGAGAGGCCCTGCAAGCAGTCCAAACCATCAACCCCAAAATTGTCGTCCCCACTCATTATCGCACCCAAGCCGCCGATCCTAGTACCTGCGATATTGCTCCCGTTGATGAATTTTTAGGCTTGGCGGCAGGATTTCCCGTCAGTCGTATAGGGGATACCTTCTTCCTTTCCCCAAGCAATATTCCCCAAAATGGACCCAGCATTCGTGTCATGGGTTATCCGTTTTAGGGCGATCGCGAACTTTCTCAGAGGTTATTCTGGCGAAAGAATCCCTCACCATAATCTCTGATTTGGTTGGGGAGCGTTCAAAATGGGGAATTTAATGTCATGGATTTCCCATTTTTTTATCTTAAGAATTGAGAAGAATTATTTCTGTTTTTTCATAAAGTAAAAGCAACAAATTTGTTGTTTAAGTTTCAATATTCCTAGATTCTCTTGATTTAAAACGAGGATTTTCAAGGAAAAACCTAACGATAATTAGCGATCGCCCAGATCATTACAAATCTCAAAAAAACAGCTTTTGAGCTAAAAAAAGTAAACATAAAGAAAATATTAAATTTCATAGATATGGGGAAACTGTTTTCTGATTGAGCAAAATTTAATTTAGATGAAAAAGCGACTAAAATAAAATATCTATAGTGGAATCAGAATCAATTCAAGAAGATGCTGGATCTAAGGATAAATATCCTCAATCCCTATTCCCTTTAGCCAGTGAGCGCTCACACCAAAATTGGGTCAAATTGAACCAAACCTTGGCTGTGAATCTCAGAGAAACGCCTTCCCCGTCCCCCTTAATTTATGAATCAGCCCAACTCGGATAACGTAAAATTTGCGATTACAACCCCCCTTTATTATGTCAATGCTGCTCCCCATATCGGCAGCGCTTACACGACAATAGTGGCGGATGTTATCGCGCGTTTTCATCGCCTGCAAGGGCATTCCGTTCTGATGATTACGGGAACTGACGAACACGGACAGAAGATTCAACGTGCCGCAGAAGAACAGGGAATTGCACCCCAAGAACACTGCGACGCGATCGCGGACAGTTTTGCAGCACTTTGGCATAAACTTAATATTCACTACGATCGCTTTAGTCGCACCACCGCGACCCGACATCACGCGATCGTCAAGGAATTTTTCAGCCGAGTCTGGAACAACAAGGACATTTACCTGTCCAAACAACAAGGCTGGTATTGTGTCTCTTGCGAAGAATTTAAAGAAGAACGGGAACTTCTTGAAGGCGGCTTATGCCCCATCCATACCAATAAAAAAGTGGAGTGGCGCGATGAGGATAATTATTTCTTTCGCCTCTCTCAATACCAAGAACGGTTGGAAAAACTGTATAGCGAACAACCGGAGTTTATACAGCCAGAAAGTCGTCGCAATGAAGTCTTGAATTTTGTTAAAGGCGGCTTACAAGATTTTTCTATTTCTCGCGTCAATCTCGAGTGGGGTTTTCCCATTCCTCACGATCCCAATCATACTATTTATGTTTGGTTTGACGCACTTTTAGGTTATGTTACCGCACTGCTCGAACCCGAGGACGAACCGACTTTAGAGAATGCCTTAAAGAACTATTGGCCGATTAATATTCATCTGATCGGTAAAGATATTCTTCGATTTCACACTGTTTATTGGCCAGCCATGTTAATGTCAGCCGGAATGACTTTACCAGGAAAAGTCTTCGGTCATGGTTTTCTCACCAAAGATGGCAAAAAAATGGGCAAAACTCTAGGAAATACCATCGATCCGATCGCCTTACTCGATCGCTATGGTGCTGATGCCGTGCGTTACTATTTCCTCAAAGAAATTGAATTTGGGCAAGATGGGGACTTTAACGAAACTCGTTTTGTCAATGTTCTCAATGCCGATTTAGCCAACGACTTCGGGAACTTGCTCAACCGTAGCTTGGGAATGTTGAAAAAATATTGCCAAAGTCAAGTCCCGGAAGTTAAAGTTACTGATTTTTCTGAAACTCATCCCTTAAAATCCATCGGGGTCAAATTAAGCGATCGCGTTGTTAATGCGTATAAATCCTTAAATTTTACGGGAGTTTGTGAAGAAATCTTTAATTTAATTCGCGCTTGTAATAAGTATATTGATGAGCAAGCCCCTTGGAGCCTATACAAACAGAAGCAACAAGAGGAAGTAGAACAGGTTTTATACGCTGTCTTAGAATCTGTTAGACTTTGTGCTTATCTCCTATCGCCGATTATTCCTAATTTATGCGGTGACATCTACCAACAACTCGGTTTTGAACTTGACTTTAACAACCCAACCCTTATAAATAAAACCGAATTGTTTGCCGAACACAGTCAGTGGGGCATTTTAGCTGGGGGTAAAACCCTCAACAAACCCCATCCGATTTTTAACAAATTGGAACTTCCCAGCCAAGAATCTAACCCCTAAAGGGGCGATCGCCTAAAATTTTAATCTAGATTGAGCTATTTTTTAATATTTTGACGGCGATCGCCAAGAGTGGGAAAAACAAATTAAAAACCCTTATTTAAGAAACAAGGAATGCAAATGATGTTAGATGAAAGTTTTGGCGAAGATACGATCTTCACGCCAGAACAAGTTTTAGAAAACCGAGGACGAGTAGCAATATTTATTGACGGCTCGAATTTATTCTACGCGGCCTTACAGTTAGGACTGGAAATTGACTACACCAAACTCCTTTACCGCTTGACGGCTGGTTCGAGATTGTTGCGGGCTTTCTTTTATACTGGGGTCGATCGCACCAATGAAAAGCAACAAGGCTTCCTCTTGTGGATGCGACGCAATGGCTATCGCGTCATCGCCAAAGATTTAGTACAGCTTCCCGACGGCTCGAAAAAAGCTAATCTGGATGTAGAAATTGCTGTGGACATGATGGCTTTGGTTAATGCCTACGATACGGCGGTATTGGTAAGCGGTGACGGAGACTTAGCTTATGCCGTCGATGCCGTCAGCTACCGAGGTGCGCGGGTAGAAGTCATTAGTTTGCGATCTATGACCAGCGATAGTTTAATTAACGTTGCCGATCGCTATATTGACTTGGATCAAATCAAAGAAGACATCCAAAAAATTCCGCGACCGAATACAAATGGCTATCATCATCGTGCCTTTCCTGGCATTAAAGTTTTGAATGATGAACAAATTGGTAATCGGTAATGGGTAATCGGTAATGGGTAATGGGTAATCAGTAATGGGTAATCAGCACGAGAGAGTAACCGCAAACAAAAATAGCAGCAGAGTAATGCGCTGGATACCCTCCAGCACGTTGCTGCTGTTGTTAGTTTTGAGCGCCTGTCAGCCACCCAAACCCCCAGAATCGACTCAAACGCAACCCACTCCGATTACGGAAAAGCAAGCGATTTTGGAGGATGCTACCATTGAAAACACCAGTGAAACAGGAGAACTGCTTTGGCGCGTCAATGCCAAAAATGTTATCTACAGTGAAGATGGAAAAAGCGCCCGCTTTGAGACGATTACGGGAAATGTTTTGCAAAATGATGAACTAATTGTGCAGTTGAGTGCCGATCGCGGGGAAATGGTCAACGATGGGGAGAAGATGATTCTGCACGATAATATTATTGTGCGCGATCTTCGCAATGGGGCGATCGTGCGGGGCAAGGAGATGGAATGGCTAACGAAAGAAAACTTAATTATTGCCCGAGATAATTTCACAGGTTCTCACGAACAATTAGAAGTGACGGCAAATGAGGGGCGTTATTTCACTCTGACCCAACGATTAGAGTTAAAGGGAAAAGTCATCGCCACTGGCACGAAAAACCCCATGCAAATGAGAACAGAAGAAGCGGTTTGGGAAATTCCCGAAAAAAAATTGACAACTAAGACGAAAATGCAAGCCGATCGCTACGACGAAAACAAAAAGATTACCGATCGCATTCTGGCGGATAAAGCGGAGATGAATTTAGAGACCCAAGTGGTAGTATTGCAGGGAAATGTCCGCTCCAATTCTGTCAGTCCCCCAGTACAAGTGGCCTCTGATGCGATTATTTGGAATATGAAAGGGCGATCGATTTTAGCCAATAAGCCCGTCCGCATCGTCCACAACACCGAAAATACAGTCATTAACGCCAATGAAGGGTTAATTAATCTCAAGGAAAATGTTGCCCGCTTAAAAGGGGGAGTGCGAGGAATTAATGCCAGCAGACAAGCGGATCTTTATGCAAATGAGGTGGTTTGGGCGATCGACCAGCGCAGAATTGACGCGCAAGGGAATATCATTTACAAACAGGTGAATCCTCCTTTAGAAATGACGGGAACTCAAGCCGTGGGGGCGATCGATCTCGATCGCGTTACGGTGACTCGAGGCAATAATAAGCGGGTTGTGACTCAATTCGTTCCCAATTAGTTTTAGGAAAGCGCTTTTTTGCTTGGTTTTGATTCATAATTTGCAAGACTCTCTCTTTTTTAGGGTTGGAAAGAGATAGGATTTTGCTAGACTGAGAGGAAAGCAATCGCTCAATATCGGCTACTTTGCTAGTCTTAGCTTGAAAATTGTCCCTCAGATTTGTCAATCCGTAGCTTGCTGCAATTTACAAAATTGGCGATCGCCAAGATTCCTAGCAATTGAAGGGTTTGTAACTTAATTAACCTTTAACTCAGCTTACTTATTATGCCTCCAAGCACGCTTCTACTCACAAAAGAATTACCCACCCTCCAATACGTCTCTACCCCAGAATGTTTTGATATTACCTGGGAAGCTCCCCTCTCAACACTTCTCGGACTCGGACGGGCCGCCGGGGCAGATTTTATCGAAATTTTTCTAGAACGAAGTAACTATATTAGTTGTTTGGCAGAAGAGGCAGCAATTACTAGCATTAGTCCTCGATTAGCAACGGGGGCTGGCGTTCGGGTTTTTCATGGTAAAGGAGATTGTTATGTTAGCACCAACAATCTGTCTTTTAATGGCTTAAAATCTGCACTCGAAAAGGCACTATCTATTCTCGGCTTAAATATTCCCTCACCTAATGCCTACGTTCCCGAAATTTACCTAGAAATGATCCGGGATTATGCAGCAGCCAAAGATAAGCAAAAATGGCTGCCTGAATGC
This sequence comes from Spirulina sp. CCY15215, assembly GCF_016888125.1. Lineage (GTDB taxonomy): Bacteria > Cyanobacteriota > Cyanobacteriia > Cyanobacteriales > Spirulinaceae > CCY15215. The sequence goes on along the minus strand of NZ_JACSWA010000300.1, from coordinate 4,034 downwards.
AGTTCAATGCAGGAAATGGGAGATATTTTACTGGCTGCTAATGACCAATTGGAGAAGAAAGCCTCTCACATTCAATCTCGTCGTAGTATGTACTCCCGAGACTGGCAAGAAGTAATGATTGCTGCCAGCGATGGTACATTTGCTCGGGATATTCGCTTAACTCAAACCGTGGGTTCTAATTTACTCTGTGCTGATGGAGAAAATCGCACTTCAAACGGTTTGCGAGATGGAGATACCAGCGATCCGGATTTCTTGAGAAATTGGGGTTATGAAAAAACCGCCGAAGAATTGGCAGAAACGGCAGGTAAAATGCTCTATGCGGATTATGTTGAATCGGGAGAGTATCCGATTATTATGGCAAATCATTTTGGTGGAGTTATTTTTCACGAAGCCTGCGGACACTTATTAGAAACAACGCAGATCGAACGTAAAACTACACCTTTTATTGATAAAAAAGGCGAAAAAATTGCCCACGAAAATTTAACTGCGTGGGATGAAGGGCGATCGGAAGATGCTTTTGGATCGTTGGATATGGATGATGAGGGAATGCCGACTCAGCGCACCCTTTTAATTGAAAATGGTATCCTGAAAAACTTCCTCGCCGATCGCGCCGGATCGATGCGTACCGGACATCCTCGCACGGGAAGCGGTCGTCGTCAAAATTACAGTTTTGCTGCGGCTTCTCGGATGCGGAATACTTACATTGCCTCTGGTTCTTATAGTGTTGATACGCTTTTTGCCTCCGTTGACAAGGGCATTTATTGTAAGAAAATGGGAGGAGGAAGTGTCGGACCCACGGGAGAATTTAACTTTGGGGTTGATGAGGCTTATTTAATCGAAAAAGGAAAAGTGACCAAACCTCTTAAAGGGGCAATTTTAATTGGGGAAGCCAAGGAAATTATGAACAAAATTTCTATGTGTTCTGACGATCTCAGTCTTGCACCTGGCTTTTGTGGTTCAGTTAGCGGTAGTATTTACGTCACCGTCGGACAGCCTCATATTAAAGTCGATTCGATCGTTGTCGGTGGAAGATAATTCAAAAATTCATCACTCATCACTCATCCCTCATAATTCATCTCCGATCATTTATAGTCGTTTCAGTTAAGTCTGAGAATTATCGATCCCCCTAAATCCCCCTTGTTAAGGGGGACTTTCGGAAAATAGCGTTTTATCCTTATTTGGAATGACCATATCCTTCATCCTTTCCAGTAATATGATTCAAGTTCGAGAATTAGCCAACTATACGGGAGATATTGCCCGATCGCTAGGCATTAAAAAGTATGATATCTATGGGTCTTCAATTGACTCAACGAATGTACAAGTCGATCGCGGTGAACCCAAGCAAGTCAAAGCCTCTAACCGTTCTAGTGTTATCGTTCGAGTTTGGAATGAGAATGATACAGTAGGCGTAACTAGCACTACCGATGTCGATCCCAACGGCATTAAATTGGCTTTGAAAACAGCTTGCGAGGCCAGTTTTTTTGGGGTTAAAGAAAATATCCCTGATTTTAGTCCAGAAGCGACAAATCCTCTGCCCGAGGTTCAATATAATAAAACCAGTCAAATTCCTGTTTCTGAGTTAATTGACAAGTTACTCAATGCAGAAAAAGAGTTACTGGAGACTCATCCGGCGATCGAAAGCGTTCCCTACAATAGTTTATCCCAGCAGGATATCGATCGCTTTTATCTCAATAGCGAAGGGGCATTACGAGAGGAAGGGCGCACTTACGCAATGGTATATCTCTATACCAAAACCGAAGAAGCCGAGAAAAAACCTCGCAGTGGTGGTAGTTTCCGCATGAGTCAGGGAATGGAGGCTTTGGCGATCGCCGACTGCGTAAAAGAAGCCTCGGAAAAAACCATCAGTCACCTCAACTATCAAAAAGTCCCTTCAGGGAAATATCGGGTTGTCTTTTCTGCTGAGGCTTTTTTAAGTTTATTAGGGGCATTTTCTAACATGGTTAATGCTCAAAATATCCTAGACAAACAAAGTCTTTGTACACCAGAATCTTTAGGAGAGGCGATCGCTTCCCCCTTACTTTCCCTGTGCGATGATGCACTACACAAGGATAATGTAGCGGCTGAAACCTTTGATGGAGAAGGAACTCCCACCCGTCGTATCCCCTTAATTACTGAAGGAATTCTCACGGGATTTCTGCATAGTGCGGGGACAGCCAAACAGATGAACGCAACACCGACAGGACACGCAAATTTAGGGGCAAAAATTACCGTGAGTCCCCATTTTTACCATGTTTTTCAAGGACAATCTCCCGAACAAGAATATAAGCTGGAGGAAGCAGAAAACACGATCTTAATTGATGAGTTAAATGCCCTCCATGCGGGGGTAAACTCCCTACAAGGCTCCTTTTCTCTGCCTTTTGATGGTTGGCTGATGAATAAAGGCGATCGTGTTAGCATTGACGCAGGAACCGTCGCAGGAGATATCCGCGAAGTTTTGAAATCTATCATTTACGTGGAGAAGGAACCAGAATTAACACCATCCGGAGTTTGTCCTCGTATTTGGGTTGATGGTTTATCGATAACGGGAGAGAATTAAGAAAAGGGAAAAAGGCAAGAGGGATAAGGGAAAAATTTATCATTTCTTCATTCTTTTTCTTTAATTCTTCATCTCTTCTTCATCCCTTTAAAATATCTCGATGGCATAAAAATGGTCATCGAGATGTTTGTCGTTTATAGTAGGGGTTTGGTCTCCAAACCCTTGAGATATTTGTCGTTTATAGGGGTTTGGTCTCCAAACCCTTATACTTATACAATTCAATATCGTGTATAAATATCTCCTTTCCATTTTAACACCCGCTTTGCTATTAGCATCAGGTTTTGGGTTAGCGGTTCGCAGTCAAACCTCATCGGATATAACCACAACACTGCCACGATTAACATTCTCCGTCAGTGGTTGTGAAGATGATTTCTTGCGATCGTGTAGACAAAAACAATTAAAAAATGAGTTTTCCCCCAGGGATATTCGCGTTGAAGTGAAAAAAAATGTGGTTTCCTTTTCACATAGTTTAGGATATGCCTGTTGTGCCGATATTCAATTAGAAAGCCAAGTGAATAATAATATCATTACGATTGTTGAACGGAATTCTGGCAGTTATTGTCGCTGTTCCTGCAATTATACAATCGATGGTACTTTAACAGATTTAGCCCCAGGAAACTATGAATTGCAAGTTTACGGGATGAAATATCGCGATCGCGGTAAAGAATTATTATTTGTGGAAAATATTGCGATCGAGTAGAGAACAATTCTTTTCTGCTTCTACTATCATATTAAAGGAGTGCATCTCAGTTTTGCAAAAATACCCAAATCGTGGTAAAAAAGATTTGATATCTCTTAGTCATGCTTATCCTTATTAAAAACTTAGAAGCTGTAGAATTCATGCCAAAACAAGCAACTATTGACCACGATCGCTTATTTAAAGAACTACTAACAGTCTTTTTCATAGAATTCGTCGAATTGTTTTTCCCCGAATTGCGAGAGTACCTCGATCGCTACTCAGTAACCTTTTTAGACAAAGAAGTGTTTACCGATGTAACAATGGGAGAAAGATACGAAACAGATTTAATTGTACAAGTTCGTTTTGCCAAACAAAACTCCTACTTTTTGATTCATATCGAGAATCAATCCTCCTTTGAAACCGGATTCGATCGCCGAATGTTTCGCTATTTTTCCCGCTTGCACGAAAAATTCAACCTCCCCATTTACCCCATTGTTATCTTTTCCTACGATCGCCCCAAAAAAGCCGCGACAAATCGCTATCAAGTCGCCTTTCCAGACTTTAAAGTTTTGCAATTTAACTATCGAGTGATTCAGTTAAATCGTCTCAATTGGCGAGACTTCCTAGATCGGAAAAACCCCGTCGCATCAGCACTCATGGCCAAAATGAATATCGCCACCGAAGACAGGCCAAGAGTCAAAGTAGAATGCTTGCGACTGTTAGCAACATTACGCCTCGATCCAGCACGAATGCAACTGATTTCCGGTTTTGTGGACAGTTATTTAAAATTAAACGAGT
>NZ_JACSWA010000030.1 GCF_016888125.1 Spirulina sp. CCY15215 | reverse complement strand
AGATTGATTCTTTAGCAACAAAAGTTGAAGTTGGTTTTACTGAAGTTAAAGGAGAAATCAAACGACTTGATGAGAGAGTTGGTCATGTAGAAAAGCGAATTGATGATACAAAATCTTCTTTAGAAAAACGTATCGATAATACAAATCAGCGCATCGATGATACAAAATCTTCTCTAGAGAAACAAATCGAGTCAACCAATTCTCGTCTCAATAGTATCACAATTGGATTTTTTGGTATTGTAGGAATTTTGGTGACGGGAATATTAACGGTTTTGGGAAAGTTAGTTTTCTTTCCTAATCCTCTCTCTTGATGGCGATCGCGTTTCGGGGATAGTGCGCCCATCTTAATAATATGTTATTTTAGGAAAATAGGAGAAAGTGCGATCGCCTCTCCTGATAAATTATCCCAAATTATGTTTGAGGTG
>NZ_JACSWA010000003.1 GCF_016888125.1 Spirulina sp. CCY15215 | reverse complement strand
TCTACAACGACACGATCGGGGTTACAGTCTTTTTCTCTAGTCAGTGAATAATCCCTGCCTTGAAAAGGGGGGAGAATCCGGAAGTCCCCCTTGAAAAGGCAGGGACTATTCATTAAGCAGAGAAAATTGTTACAATCCCTTATTTTTCGTTAGCAATCATCTGTTCTACAACGACACGATCGGGGTTACAGTCTTTTTCTCTAGTCAGTGAATAATCCCTGCCTTGAAAAGGGGGGAGAATCCGGAAGTCCCCCTTGA
>NZ_JACSWA010000299.1 GCF_016888125.1 Spirulina sp. CCY15215 | reverse complement strand
CAACCGATAAAAACGAAGCGATCGCGTTTGAGCCAGTCATCGAGGACATCAAACCATCCTCGTTGTGCCTGGGCGCGTCCCATTGCTACGGTCATAAAAATGAAATCTCCAAAAATAGCGATAAGAGCGGATTTGAAACCTTTTCCGTAGTTCGACACCCTCTGAAAATGAGAAATTATGAGCAGAGATGTCGCCGAATTGAGAAAAAAGTTTACGTTTCTTTACTTAATTATAATAAATATAAATAATTCTGCACCCTAGTGCAATCCTTAACAAAACCTTAAAATCTTAAAGCACACCCTCAACGAGTACAGCCCGAATGTTCAGTATTGACCTAATTTTGAAGTATTCTCCCATCCCCGTTTCGGTACAGCGCAAAGAACTCGATGCCGCAAAAGCCGTCTACCACGGCGTTCTTGAAGCGATGAAGAAGGTTCCGCCGGAAATGGTGCATTTGACCTGCGAGAAGCAAACGGATAAAGAAGTAGCGGTTTTCAGCGACCAAATTAGTGCCGTGGTTATTTCTCAGAAATCTGCCACCGCTTCGGGACGAACTCCTGGCTTTTTTGGAGACGATAAGGAGTAATTAATATAATCCCCTGTCAGAATTTTCGATCTGATAGGGGATTCTTGAAGTTAGACCATTTTTACAAATCTCGCTGCATTGGACGATCGCGATCGCCAGTAGTTCAAGGAAACAGGACAGCGCGATCGATCTTCTTTTAAAGCATCTTTGATTAATAAAGCAGTAGCGATAAAAATAACAATTGAGAACGGCGAAAATACTGGTAAAAAGGGTGCTAACAATAGAACCGCCGAGGCGATCGCGTTGAAGGGGGAAATAGTTTCTGCTTGAAAAATAATTAGTTTTAAAGTTATGTAAATTTTATTCTTCTAATTGTCGTCTATCTCTTAGAATCTATCTTAATTTAAAGATAATATCTCTAAATCCTTCTATTTTGAATTTTTTATGTTTTATCGCGTCCCTGAAAAACAGATGCACCTCGTTCGCTGGCTTCTCACTATTGGCTGGCTGATTTTAATTGTTTCTTTATTTTACGATCCGGTTTCTGCTTATTTAACTCAGCCGGAAAATACATGGAGTATTTTTCACCTCAATCCTCAACTATTTGATGCGGAAAGATGCCAAGAATTAGTCACCGTTCGCGGAAAATGCTTACCAGAACAACCTTATCCTTTAGGTGCAAATATCTTTTGGGGAATAATTGTTCCCTTAGTTATTTTGGTTCTTCTCTTTCTCGGTCACGAAACATGGCGGAGAATTTGTCCTTTGGCCTTTATGTCGCAAATTTCTCGTGCTTTAGGGAAACAAAGACAACGCAAAAAAGTGAATCCTAAAACTCAAGCTATCCGCTATGAATTGGCAAAAGTTCGCCAAGAATCTTGGCTGGCCAAAAATCATTTATACTTGCAATTTGGCTTGTTATGTGCAGGTCTGTGTATTCGGATTTTATTTGTTAATTCTCATCGAATCTTATTAGGACTATTTTTAATTTTTACGATTCTCAGCGCGATCGCAGTGGGGTATTTTTATGCAGGGAAAAGTTGGTGTCAATATTTTTGCCCGATGGCACCAGTAGAAATGATTCTCACAGGTCCAAGGGCTTTATTTGGCAGCGAAGCACACCAAGGCGATCGCCAAAAAATCACCCAATCGACTTGTCGAACTTTCGATCAAAACGGAGAAAAAAATGCTTGCGTAGGTTGTCAATCTCCTTGTATTGATATTGACGCAGAACGCAATTACTGGGATATTTTTCAAAAACCAGGTCGCCGTTTTATTCATTACGGTTATTTAGGTTTGGTCTTGGGATTCTATCTTTACTATTTCTTCTATTCTGGGACATTTAACTATTTTTACTCCGGAGTTACCAATCACGAAGAAAATCAATTACAAACCGTCTTCGACCCCGGATTTTATTTCTTTGGTCAAGCCATTCTCATTCCCAAATTGGTTGCCGTTCCCTTAACAATTGCTGTATTTGTCACCTTAAGTTATTTCTTATTAAGCAAAGTCGAGCGCTTTTATAAAGGTTATCGTCGTAGTATTGGTAAACCACTAACTCAAGAACAAATTCAACATCAAATCTTTACTGTTTCTACTTTTGCTATTGCCAATATTTACTTTATTTTTAGCGGTCGCTCCCTTCTCAAATTCTTTCCAACTTGGGTAGAATTTATGTTTAATGGTTTAATCGCGATGGTGAGTACCCTGTGGATGTATCGAACCTTAAATCGTAGTTCTGAAAACTATTCGCGAGAAAGTTTAGCGAATAGTCTGCGTCGTCAACTGAGCAAACTTAACATTGATTTCTCTAAATTCTTGGAAGGTCGTTCCATGACCGAATTAAAACCAGATGAGGTCTATGTTTTAGCGAAAATCTTACCGAATTTTAGTAAAGACTCGGGCTTGCAAGTATATAAAGGAGTTTTGCGAGATTCATTAGAGCAAGGAAATGTACAACCTGCAAACAGTTTTGAACGGCTGGAACGATTGCGCTTAGAATTAGGAATCAAGGATGAAGAACATTACAATCTATTAACCGAATTGGGCTTAGAAAATCCAGACCTCCTCGACCCCAATAAGAGTAAAAGCAAGGAAACAAAACTGCGTTTAGATAGTTATCAGGAAGCCTTAGAATTGCAACTGTTAGATTTGTTAGAGATGGGGATTCCTCTATCGGAAGCGATCGACCGTCGCAATCAACAAATTCAAATGTTGAAACAAGAATATGGTATTACCATCGAAGAAGAAGAAGAACTTTTAGAAAGATTAGCAGATCCCGGTAGTGCCGTTGCCAAAAAAGCAGAGGTATTATTAGACTTATTACACAATTTAAACCAACGCGATCGCGCTTTGCGAGAAAATATTCCCAATCCCAACGCACCAGAGTTTACTCTTTTGCGATCGCTGGGCATTCAAAATAAACAACAGATCGTCTTGCGAAAATTACTCTCCATTTTAGAGGTTTTGGGGGATGCAACAGAAGCGAGAAATATTGCCGCATCAGTTGCTAAATTGATTACTTTGGAAATACGAGAAAATATCTTAAACGATCCTCAAAATAACTTCCCTTGGTCGGAACGTCTTGATGATGAAGTATTAGAGATTTTGCACTCCCCGCAACTTGTAGAAGAGGAGGAAAACTTACCCAGTGGGATCGCCGTTATTGAAGAACTTCTGCAAGAATTAGAACCCCTCGTACAAGCAACTGCACTGTATGCGATCAATAAACTCGATCCTCAACAAGGCAAACAACAAGCAGAACAATTCTTGAATTCTACGGTTTCTTTAGATGATTTAGTTCGAGAAACGGCTGAACGTATTTCAGGAAAAACTCAGGAACAAATGTCGAAAACCCCCACTTTAGTTGCGCGGGTTACTGTTAAGGGAGAAACTCGCGAGGAAGTCATACAAAAACATTTAATTCTTGTCGGACGCAGCCCTAGCAATGATATTGTTATCAACGATCCTAAAGTTTCTAAACAGCACGCTCTCTTTTACCTCGATGATAAAGGTGCAACTCTGGCACCTTCTGGAAGTGCTTATGGGGTACGAATTGGCAATCGCTTGCTACAACGGGGAAATTACCGATTAGAAGGGGAAGAAATCATTCGCTTTAGTCGTGCAGAGGAACCGGCGATCGCAGTGCGGTGGGAAAAACAACTGGCACAGTCTGGCAGTCTCGATCGTACCTTGGGAACCTTAGAAAAGTTGTTCTTACTCCTAGAAATTGAACTTTTCCAAGCAGTTAAACCCGAAGCATCGATCGAATTAGCACGAGAGTCGGAAATTCGCCTCTATCCCCAAGGAGTATGCTTATGTCAGCAAGGAGATCCTGCCGATGAACTCTTTTTATTAATTGAAGGAACTGCCGATGCAACTGTCTTTCAAGGAGATAAGGAAGTCACTATTAATACAATTTTCTCGGGAACGGCGATCGGGGAAATGGGAATTTTAACTCGTCAAGTGCGATCGGCTAATGTGATTACCACAGCTAAACAAAATCGGGTTCTGGTGGTGAAAGCGGAGAATTTTGAGGCAGCTTTGGCGAAAGATGCCGAAGTTACTAAACAATTATTATTAGAGGCGATCGCGCGTTTACAACGATTGACGGCACGGGTACAAAATATGACTTAATCTCCTCAATGTTGTTGTAAAATTATTGTATCGATCAACTCGGAGTAGTCCTGAGCAGATATAATCAATCTGTTAACAATTTGCTAAATAATGGCCAAGTTGAAGTATAGTAGAGACAGAATGGGTTCAAAACAATGACAGAAACTAAAAAAATACTTAAACAAGAAAAAATCAGTCGATTAATAGAATTAGGCAATTTAGCAAAACAAAGACATTTAGATTCCGGTGGCGATCCTCATGTTGCTGTTGGTAGTCTTAACCAGAATGATACATTAACCGACGAGGAAAGAACAGAATATTTAGACCTTACCCGACAAATTTTTGATGATACAGAAATTGAAGACTTTATTAGAAAAACTGGAACTTGGCAAGAGAGATTTAAGCGTTTTAAAGCAGAAATGAAAGTAGAAAAATGATTAGAATAAGTCCTACGATCGCCAACAATTTTGCTTTAGCATCGAATCAATACGATCGCCTAGTGGGTAATGAAGCGCTGCAATGTGCTTCCTCAAATTGTTGCAATGCTTGTTTGATTTGTTCTTCAGATTCTACCTCCTCATTTCTCAACGTTGAAGGACTGGGAACAAAAAGAGGATAGGGTGTCTTCCAGGGAATCTTTCCTTCAAGAAAAGCGCGATCGCCGTAGACTCCTACAGACCCTAAATAAGTGCCACTGCGAAGGATAAATCGGCGATCGCTGGTGCGAATTTCCTCATTATTGACAACTATTCCCGTTGCTAAATGACTAAAACCTACTTCACTGATTTCAATGATACAAACTTGACCTTGAATTGAGGAAGGATAAATGGCTAAACGTTGTTCGTATCCCGACCACATTCCTAAAAAAGGAGCAATAGAAGGATTGATTTTTGACCAAGCATTGACTAATACTTGATGTTGTTGTTTCTCTGCTTCTGTTCGATAATCGTCCAAGTAATTGCTGAATTCACCCGATCGCAGTTCTTGAATTTTGCGAGTTAGTTCAGAACGCAATTGCTGCATTTCTCTCTCAGTGGGATAGCGATCGCTGGCTTCAACTATTGGGGTTAAAAGTAATACCAGCAAACTTGCAGTTAAGACTTTGGATAATTTTTTAAACCAACCAGATAATTGAGTTTTACTAATTTGCATTCCCTTTTCTCCCATGAATGATACTTTTGTGGTTGGAAAAAGGGTTTGGAGACCAAACCCCTACGATGTGGTTGGAAAAAGGGTTTGGAGACCAAACCCCTACTTTAAACATCCTGCGAAAAAGGGTTTGGAGACCAAACCCCTACTTTAAACATCCTGAGATTTAACTACAGCAGATGTTGTTGACTGACCGGAAGATTCTTCCCCAGGTAGGGGTTTGGTGACCAAACCCTCATTAGGTTTGGAGACCAAACCCTCATCAGAATTGAGTAACTCTTTAACTTGAGAAATTAAACTTCCCAATTTACCCTCATCGAGTAAAGAATTAATCAGCGAAAGTCCACTTGTAGACAGCAACAGCTTGTTAATATCACCTATATCCCCCTTACCATTGCCATTTGCCCCCGGAAACGCATAGATGCGCGTATCCCCCAAAACTCCGGGTTGTGGAGCAAGTGCCTTTGCCAATTCCGGCAATTGGTCGGCAATTTCGGGAAAAATGAGTTTTATCACCTCCGCCGTGCGATTGGCATTACTGAGGGCATTTTCTGCCTCAATCAGCGCCTTTTTACCTTCCGCTTCCGATAAGTCCTTATACTTGTTAGCTTCCGCAAGAGTGCGAATAGATTCCGCTTCCAATTCCGTCGCTTGACGAGCAATTTCCGCTTGACGACGACGGCGGAAAACTTCAATTTCCACTACATTATTATCAGCAATTTGTCGTTGTTGTGCTTCTTTTTCCGCATCAATAACTGAAAGACGGCGATCGCGTTCCGCTTCCTCTACTTGTTTCGCCGTTTGTACTGCAACCTCTGCTTGGATCCGTTCCGCTTCTGTCGCTAGGCGTTCTTTTTCCTTCTCAGCGATCGCGATCGCCGCTTCCTGTTGTGCTAAACGAGACTCTTGTTCTGCCGATGCAACCTCAATTTTCGCACGTAAGCGAGACGCATCAACAGTTTGTTCTCGGGTAATCTCCGCCACTTGTGCTTCTTGTTGTTGCAATGCTTGAGCAATTTTCAGTTTCTTATTTTGTTCCTCTAAAGCAATATTTGCTTTGATTTGACTTTGTTGGATCGACAATTGTTTTTGAATATTCTCCTCTTCAACAGCTTGATCTTGTAAAATCTTATTCCGTTCAATTTTTGCAGATTCCTTATCCTGTGCCTCTTGAATTTCTCGGGCGCGTTGTGCCTTTAATGCTTCAATTTCTTGCTCTTGTGTTAATTGCAGAGCCGCAATTTCTTTTTCTTGATTGAGTTTGGCTTCTTCTTTCTGTTGAGTGATAGATAAAGATTGCTTTTCAGCATCGAGTTCTTGTTGTTCCATCGTGACTTTAGTAGTCAGTTCAACTTCTTTCTTTTGTTGAATAGCTCGCTGAATTGTCTCTGTTCTCAATCTGACTCCTTGAGCATCAAAAAAGTTATTTTCATCGTAAGTATCGCTTTCTTCAATTTCCGAAATCGCGATATTATTGAGAGTCAAACCTACTTTTTTCAAATCCTGTTGAATCAAATTCAAAACCTCATCAGCAAATCCCAATTTATCCGAGTCAATTTCTGCTAAATTCTTCCGTTTTGCTGCAGCACGAATAGCATCATCTGCCCGTTTTTCCAAGGCTTCTTTAATATCAACTTCAGAAATACGACCTTTTTTTGATAAACGCGCCGCCGCCGTACTCACATCTTGTTCGTCAGCATTAATACAAACATAAAAAGTGACCCGCATACTTGCTCGTAAATAGTCTTGGGTGCGAACAGCTAGAACTCCTGTGCGTTCGACATCAATAGAAATCTCTCGTAAAGGAACGCGAGTTAGTTCGTGAAATCCAGGTAAAACTACACAACCACCATTAATAATTACGGTTTTCTTTTTAATAAATAATCCTCCCGTTCTGACGAAGGCTTCGTTATTAGGCGTGATATTATAAACCAGTTTATAAGCCCATAATCCAACAATGAGAAAGATAATAATCCCAACCAGTCCCGCCGTTGCAATGAGGAGTCCTCCTCCTAATTCTCCTAAACCTAACTGCATGGGCAAAGGTTGAGTAGCAATGAGAGGTTGAGTCTTATGGTTAAAGGTTGGTTTAAACGTAGAGTCAAAAGTCAGATTTGGGCTTTCTAGCAAAGATTCCTCTAAAGAAATTGCGGGTAAAGTTTGCAGAAAAATCAACAAAAATTTAGGATTCATAATGCCTCCAATTTAATGAGAATGTGAGTCTTGCGGTGATTTTAAATTTGCCAGCCAGCGATCTTCATCGGAGGTATCTTTTGCCAAGATAAGATAGCTATTTTTACGGCGATCGATGACAATTATTTGCTGTCCGCGTTGGGGAATAATAGTTGCCCATTCCGGCACTGTTGCGCCAACAGTCACTAAATTTTTATGAGCATCGGAAACATCAACTTGACCGATTTTTCCTTCAGTAATCCGAGGAATTGTTTTAGAAGAAACTGTACCGAGACAACCAATAAGGCGATCGCCGCTAACATCTTGTCCAAAGGAGGCAAATAACTTACCCAAGGGACGAGAAATTAAACCACCCATTTGTAAACCCAACCAAAAAGATACTAGAAAAATGATGCCTCCCCAGCCTAAAACGACAACAGGAATAAAACCGAGAAAATGGAAGGCGATCGCGTTTAGCAGCCATCCCGTTAGCCCCCAAATACACAAATCTGTTGCCAACAATAACATGAGAGGGACTTTCCCTATTCCCCACCAACTGAGGAATTGAGGTAAACCCATTTCACTCTCAATATCAGCTTCCGTATCGGCATCTAAATCTAAGAAATCATTACCATCAATATCGTCATCTCCTCCACCGGCACTAATAGCAATTAAAAAGAGAAGAATGCCGAGACCGAGAATAATCCAGTAGGGAAGGTTGGTCAGACTATAAAGCATAGTTGGGAAACAAACGAGCAGATTCAAAAATCTTATCCATAGTTTAAGGGTAGATTCTCTCAATATGTAGAAAATCTACAAGAAAATTAATTTTTGCGGCTTATTCCTGCTTTAACCTGCCTTAAACTCATTGCAGCACTGGGAAAACGATGGTATTATACAAGAGATACGCGATCGCATACCGATTCAGTAATTTCAAATCGGTCTTTTTTCTTGCTAAAATCCATATCAGGCTGAGAATAAAACAAGAAAGTTTCTTAATCAACCCCCGGAAAAGACTCAACAAACTGAATTTTAATATCGGGAAAACTATCCACAAATTTAATTTTAAAATCAGGGAAATGTTCCACAAATTGCCACTCTCCGCAATCATCAGGAAATGAGGTAACAGGTTTAATTTTGAGATCGGGAAATGAGGTGACAACCTCAACTTTAAAATCGGGAAAATTCTCAACAATTTGCACTTTACCGTACAGTTTTTTGCCGCGATAAGTGCAGGTTTGAGGGTTGATCGCAGCATCAGCCAGGGCAGAAGGTGTAAAAAGAACAGTCAAGGCGATCGCGCCGATTTCAATCATTCTAATCATATTTTTCATGGCAATTAAGTAAGGGGTAAAAAACTAGGCTTTGGGCTATCAATCCGGACAGATTTCTTTGCACATCCTCGAACAATTTGTAAAGTTTAACTAAAAATAAAGTTGCGATCGCCTCGTAACGGACGGCTGAATTTTATCAGAGTCTCGGGCGCAAAAAAATCGCCAAGCAGTATTTCCTCGATACTGCATTCATTGATAATTGTTCCTTGAAAAGCGTTCTTTTGCCTTTTGAAAGGACTCTCCCATCACTTCTTGAATGCGTGCGGGATCTGGCTTTTTCCCGCCCATCAAATCGCCAAAATAAACGCAGGCTCCCTCACCTAAAGCTAGGGTATAAGCTGCCGCCCAAGATGCAGCGATAACGCTACCAAACCCCGGTACAAACTTAATTAACTCTCGCCCGATCGCCTGTGCCAAAAATCCCCCCGCGATCGCACTCACAATTCCTCCGGCTTGGGAAGGGGTCACGGTTTGCCCGTATAATTTTCCCAACACTCCCACCATCGATACTTGCAATGCGGTTAAAACAGGCATAGTTGCAAAAGGCAAAGGAACCGCCGCTAAAGTTGCCGCGATCGCCACAAATGCAGTAATATAACGCCGTCCTACATCCCGATATAAATTCCCCAACTCTTTCCCCCCCGTCTCATCCAATAACTGATAAATCATGCGGGACTCTGCTTCTGGCAAAAGAGCCGCGAGGGCATCTCGCAATGCTTCCAACCCGTAAAATATGGGGGTGTAGCCGTCTTCTTCCAAGGTAAAATCAATAAGGACAGTGCGATCGCAAAGTCTTGCAAAGGCTTCTTGTAGGGCTTTATAAGGGCGATCGCACGCTTCTAAGGTGGGAGGATAGGGAGGATGAGCCGCGACTTCAGCAGGATAGACTTCATGCAGACAGGTCACTACCAGCAAACAGGGAATGTGAGAGTATTTTTGGCGCAATTTCTCAGTAATGTCTCGCAAAGTGGCGATCGCAAAGTCATTAATTTTAACCGTGAGAATGAGAATTCTAGCGTGACGGCTTTCCTGTTGTAAATCGTCGATCAATTCTGCAACGATCGCATCAGTATCTTGTCCGATGTCTCCCAGTCCTACAGTATCGGTAAACACCAGTAAAGGCAAATCGTCGGAGGGGTAAGCATAACGTTGGGTGTGTTGGGTATGGGGGCGAAACCCCTGCCCAATAATCTCCACAGAAACCCCCGTCAGTCCTCTCACAATTGAACTTTTTCCTGCTTGAGGTTTGCCAATTAATAAGGCTTCTGTGGTGGGTAAACGCGATCGCACTTCTGCTAAAATTTCCGCAACGCGATCGTCACTAACCCTAAATAAATCTATCACTTTTTGGGCAGCGCGATGGACAGGTAGAAGCTGAGTAAAGCTATTTTTGGTCGCTTTTAAAGCCCTCACAATTTGATTCTCTTCCTTAGAAGTCTCTGTTACTGGAGTTTCTCTATCCAATTTGGTCATGATTTCTGCTTCTTGGTTGGAAGCTGCGAGTTTTACGGAATTTTTCCTAAAATTATTGTAGAAAATTCTAGCACTTCATTATTAAGGATAATGAAACTTAACCAGCAAGTCGTTTCTAATTCTGCGATCGCTTCCCAGCTAAAACCATCTGTTTTGCAAATATCAAGAAAATGGGGCAGAATTTTTCTTTGTTTGAGTCCCTTTATTTTAGCAAGTTGTCAAGTTAACTTGCAAATTCCTAAACTAGATGGAGAGCAACAAGCTAAATTTTATATTCAAACAGTCACCCGAGGACAAGAGGCTTATTACAAAAATAATGGCGAATTAACGGCTTCTTTGAAGGAGTTGGCGATCGATTTTAAATTGGATACACCAGATTATAAATTTGTAGTTCTTTCTCATGGCGATCCCACTCATAGCGTTACCATAACTGCAACAGCGAAAAAAGAAAACTTGCATAGTTATACGGGAATTGTTTACGGTCAAAAAGAGGGAGATAATTATCAAGCAGTGGTTAATATGTGCCAGACGGAACAACCCTCTACTATTGCACCTAAATTAGACACAAAACCCATTACCAGTAAAGCATTAGATTGCCCTTCTGGATCGATTCCTATGCAGTAATTATTGCGATCTGGTTAGTTAGATTGAGTTAGATTGATCATCATTTATTCTTTGCCTAACCCATTGGTTTGCGTCGGCGATCGCCAGAGGAGGAGAGAAAAAATAACCTTGAGCTACATTGCAGCCGAGGGATTTAAGGGTTTCTATTTGAGAGAGAGTTTCTACCCCTTCTGCAACTAAATCCATACCCAAACCGCCAGCAAGAATGATAATAGTTTTGATAATCGCGATGGGATGAGTCTTTTCTTGTAATCCTTTCAGAAAAGAGCGATCGATTTTAATGGTATCGATGGGAAATTCATGCAGGCGACTTAAGGAAGAATAGCCCGTACCAAAATCATCAATACACAGTCCCAGCCCTAATGCTTTGAGTTGTTGAAAGCGATCGCGAGAAATATCCGCTTCCAATAAACAACTTTCGGTAATTTCTAATTTTAATTGGCTTTTATCAATCTGGGTTTCCAGACAAATTTGCTCGAGTTTTCTGACAAAGTTAACCTGTCTGAGTTGTAGGGGAGAAAGATTGACATTTAACTGAAAATCCTGCCGATCGCTTCCCATTTCTGCTTGCCATTGGCGCAACTGATGGCAAGCAGTTTTGAGGATAAACCACCCCAATCGCTCGATCTCGCCATTTTCTTCAGCAAGGGGAATAAATTCATTGGGAGAGACAAGTCCTCGTTGAGGATGATTCCAGCGCACAAGGGCTTCAAAGCCTCGTAATTTTCCTGTCGATAAGCAAATAATCGGTTGATAATATAAACAAAATTCTTCCCTTTTGAGTCCATGTCTCAGGTTATTTTCTAATTGCAATTTTGCCAAGGTTTGAATTTGCATTTGAGGGTCAAATACTTCATAGCGCCCTTTTCCTCGCAGTTTGGCACGATACATTGTAATATCTGCATCTCGCAAGAGATTTTCAGGGTGGGTGTAATGAGAGTTTCCCACAACAATGCCAATACTTCCTCGGGTAAACAATTCGTAAGTTTTGATTTGGAAAGGAGTATCGAGTTTTTCTAGCAGGGTTTCAGCAATTTCAATCGCTTC
The DNA here is from genome assembly GCF_016888125.1 of Spirulina sp. CCY15215. Lineage (GTDB taxonomy): Bacteria > Cyanobacteriota > Cyanobacteriia > Cyanobacteriales > Spirulinaceae > CCY15215. The sequence continues at coordinate 18,631 of NZ_JACSWA010000299.1, read as the reverse complement.
ATTTACTCCCGATATGGTTTGCAGTAAGACGGCAAATTCATCTCCGCCAAAACGAGCGATAATATGATGAGATGCTAAACTATCTTGCAGTCTCTTCGCGACGGATTTAAGCAGTTCATCTCCCATCCAGTGTCCCAAGCTGTCGTTGATGGCTTTAAAGCGATCGAGATCGATAAATAAAACTGCATAAGTTAATCCTATATTGGCGCGATCGCCCCTCAAGGAGATCGCCTCTTCGATATGTTTGAGAAAACAAGATCGGTTGGGTAATTGGGTCAGATCGTCGTGGAGGGCGCGATAGCGTAATTGTTCTTCGGCATAGCGGCGGGCGGTGATATCTTGTACTGTACCTTCGTAATAGAGAATATCTCCCTTTTTGTTGCGGACGGCGCGGGTGTTTTCGGAGATCCAAATGGGGGTTCCATCTTGACGATAGACTTGGGATTCAAAGTTGGCAATAATATCATTCTCTTGGAGAAGATGGGTGAATTGGCTGCGGCGTTGGGGATCGACGTAGAGTTGATGGGCGACATCGGTAAGGGCGGCGATGAGGTCTTTGGGAGAATCATAGCCGTAAATTTGAGCAAGGGCGGAGTTGGCGTTAAGATAATGTCCGTCGGGAGAGGTTTGAAAAATTCCGATGGGGCTATTTTCAAAAATGCTGCGATATTTAGTTTCTGCGAGTTCTAGGTCTTCCCCTGTCTGTTTGCGTTCGATCGCAATTCCAGCGATATGAGAGGCAAAGTGCATCAGTTGCCCTTCTTCTGGGGTTGAAACCCGTGTTGAGGAATCTTCGACGATCAAGAGTCCTAAGATCGCCTGTTGAGAGGACAAAATGGGGGTTGATCTTGATTTCCGTTTTTTCCCTTTGCCTTGGCTTTTCCGGTAACTTTTAACTTCTAGGATCGGTTTACCCTTTTTATCCAAGAGGGCGATCGCCAAATTGCTATCGTCGAGTTGATCTTCGATGGCCTGCAATAAAAGTGATAGGGTTTCTTCGAGATCGCGATCGCTGGAGATGACCTCGAGAATTTGTTTTTGACTGCTGAGGAGTTTAATAATAGAGGCGCGATCGGCCATGAGTTTAGAAATGGCAGGAATTTTGGCATCTGTGGCATCTGTGGCGTGGGCAAACAACTCCGGGGCATTATTATTGCTAACGAGGGATATCCCTTCAACTAAAATAGCTTGTTTGGCCAAGGTGGTACGAATGTCCGAACAGCAACAGCGCCAAGAGATAGAAGTCTCTCGATCCTCAAATGTCCAATTGATAATCTTGTTCTTGATACTCTGCTTCCACTTTTGTGCTTTATCTTGAGCTTTCCCTCGGAATTTAGAGTGCAATGAGGTAGGAATTTGACTGGCGAAATTGCAGTCTTTGAGGATAGATACACAGGGGACATTCCATAATTTGAGTGCCGTATCATTGCCCCAACAAATTTGTTGTATTTCCATGTCAACGATCCAGAGGGGCGATCGCACAAAATTTAGCGCATTGAGTTCTGATTGCGTCCAAATATCTCTCCAACTATTCGCGTTATTTTGCCGTTCTTGACTAATTTGCAACATTCAGATCTGTTAGGGGAGAACTCTGAAAAACAGTAGCGATTTCATAATATCTTGTATCTTTAACCTGTTTGGCGTTTCTTTTAGGGCTTTTTCAAGCTCCCGCTAGAGTCCGGAGGACTTAGCGGTGAGTTCCTGACCCTTTCCTTCAACCTCAAGATATTGCTATCTTTATATCTTTATATCAAAAAATATAACAAAATTGTTACAAACTATACCTTTCCCAAAGGAAAAAGAAAAGCGAAATGCTTTGCTGTCTCTAGCTTAAACCTCTAGAGAGACGCATTTAGGAAGAGTTAACGTCTCATTAAATATTCTATCAACTTGGTCTAGTTTCTGAATCATTTGCGATTGAATGGAGGAACAGAGATAGTAATTTTGGGAAATCGCCATGAGAAAGCAACCTTCGCAACTCACTCGCCTAATCTGGGATTTTTACCGGGAAAATCAAACAGAACTGCAAAAACTGAAATTATTAGGAAAATGTAAAGTTTTTAGACGTTGGGGGGTTCTGAACATTCGCTGTTGGAATGGGGAAATTGCCGAGACTGTAATTTCCCTGCGATCGCTGATTGAAGAACCGATCGCCAAACTGCGTATTGCTCGAGAAATCCAAATCTCCGTTGACAACACCCAAATTGCCCTCTTTGAGATCGGGAAATCTCAAGGGATCAAGAATCAAAGTAGCAGAAATTGTGAAAAGATGAAGGATGAAGCATGAAGCATGAAGCATGAAGCATGAAGCATGAAGCATGAAGCATAGCCATTTTTACCCCCTAGCCCCCTTCTCTAAAGGTAGGGGGTAAAAACGTTCAAGCCAGCCCTGCTGACTCGTAAAGGCGGCGCAAAATAGCGAGGACCTTGCGACCGTATTCAGCATCGGAAGACCAACGCCCGGATAGTTGTTCCACTAGGGGCGCAACGCCTCGGGTGACGAAGCGAAAACGAGGATCTACCATGTCTTGAACAAGGGGTTCTAAACTCGCATAAGCCTTTAAATGCTGGATATGGGCGCGAACCCCTATTTGGGCGCTGGGAAAAGTGGCGGTTCCACTACCGCCAACGGCACCTAAATTGGCGAAGTTGTTTTGGGAGGATTTGACATCGCCGCCAAAGCGCAGGAAATTGGTGGTCAAACACATTTGCGTGAAGGCAATATCATAGTTGACTCCTTCAGTGGCGGCTTCTTCGCGATAGAGTTTGGGGAGATCGGGGAATTGGTCGCTGGCGCTTTCGTTATTGGCTTTGAGGAACATGATTAACTGTACCTCCGAGGTATTACCGCGCCCCATAATGCGATCGATGCTGCCAGGACAAATTTGGGTAATGGAACTTAATACGACGCTGCGGGTATCGTTGTCCCAGCCGACGGTAATGGTAAACTCGCGCAATTCTGCGGCTTTAACGTAAACGACCCCTTGATAGTCTACCAAGCGCAATTGGTTGACTTGACTGAGTTCGATGCCGAGGCGATCGACGAGATCGATGGGAATAAAAGCATTATTATTGATGAGAATGCCCTGTTCGCCGTAGGTTTGCTTGTTAATGAGAATGCCAATGGAAGCATAGCGGTTAGTAGGGGTTTTCGTTCCCGATATTTCCCGACTCCAGGCCTCGATCCCGTCTACAATACCGAGTGCCATGTCCCGACGGCGATTAATAATTAAAGAGCGATCCTCGGGGCTGGTTATAAAACCTACTTCCAGCAAGAGGGAGGGAAGAGAAATATCGCGACAGAAGCCCAAACGTCCTACTCCTGTGGCTGTATCGGGACGAGAACCGCGACTGGGAAGCTGGGGAAGGCGGCGGATCAGGGACAGCAGCACGAGATCGCCGTGTTTTTTGCGCTCATTGTTGCCGGAAATATAAAATGCAGTAGCCCCACGCACATCGGGGTTGGGTGCAGCATCGGCGTGAATTTCGATCGCCACATCTCCGGATTTCCCTCGAGCGTTAATCCAACCGATAGATTCACGTAAACTGAGGGTATCGGGAACGGAAAAGACTTCCAAGCCCCGCGATCGCAGTTCTGGGACGATGACATCCCGCAGCAGGATCATTTGTTGTGCTTCGGTTGTCCCCCCCGCGATCGCTCCGGGGTCGTTGCGTCCTCCTTCTGTACCACCATGACCTGCGGAAACGAATATCCTACCCATAATTGTTCTTTTCCTAACGATCTAGACTAAATGATATTGGCAACTATAACGATAATTAAAATAAAGTCGCTTTAGTTACTCTACGATAATTTTTGCCGCAATTTGCGTCTTTTTCTGCCTTTTTTCACTTTTTATTTGATTTTGTTCTATGAATACGCCACGGTTACACTCGGACACCATTGAAACGGTTAAAGAACGTGCCGATATTGTCGATATTGTCTCGGAAAGGGTGGTCTTGCGAAGACGGGGAAAAGATTATTTGGGTTTATGTCCTTTTCACGAGGAAAAAACCCCCAGTTTCAGTGTTAGTCCTGCCAAGCAAATGTACTATTGTTTTGGCTGCGGTGCGGGGGGAAATGCGGTCAAGTTTCTGATGGAGGCGGGTAAGCAGTCTTTTGCGGATGTGGTGTTGGGTTTGGCGCAACGCTATCAGGTTCCGGTGAAAACTCAAGACCCCGAGGAGTATCGGGAGTTTCAGCGCCAATTAACTCTGAAGGAGCAATTGTATGAAATTTTGGCGGTGGCGGGGAGTTTTTATCAACACGCTTTGCGTCAACCGCAAGGGGAGATGGCGTTAACTTATCTACAAGAAAAGCGTTTATTTTCTGAGGGGACGATCCAATCTTTTCAGTTGGGGTATTCCCCGGCGGGGTGGGAAACCCTCTATCGGTATTTGGTGGAGGCGAAACGCTATTCGGTGTTGTTGGTGGAACAAGCGGGGTTAATTCGCAAGCGCAAAACTGGGGAAGGTTATTATGATTATTTTCGCGATCGCCTTATGATTCCCATTCACGATCTTCAGGGAAAAATCATCGGGTTTGGGAGTCGTACTTTGGGGAATGATGAGCCAAAATATCTCAATTCTCCGGAAACGGAGGTGTTTAGTAAGGGGAAAACTTTATTTGCTCTGGATAAGGCTAAATCGGCGATCGCCAAACAGGATCGGGTGGTGGTTGTAGAGGGTTATTTTGATGCGATCGCTCTTCATGCAGTGGGAATTGATTATACGGTGGCGGCTTTGGGGACGGCGTTTTCTCAGGAACAATTGCGATCGCTTTCTCGCTATACGGAATCGAAACAAGTTATCTTTAATTTTGATGCGGATACAGCCGGAATGAAGGCGACTCAACGGGCAATTGCAGAGATCGAAAAGTTAGTTTATTCGGGACAAGTACAGTTAAGAGTTTTAAATTTACCCGAGGGAAAAGATGCGGATGAATTTCTCAAATCAAGAGATGATGCTCTAGAGGTTTATCAAGAACAATTAAACAATGCGCCTTTATGGTTAGATTGGCAAATTCAGCAATTGGTGCAAGGAGAAGATTTAAAGAAAGCCGATCGCTTTGAAAGGGTTTCTAAGGAGATGATTAAATTACTCGCTAAAATTGAAGATAGCAATCAACGCACTCATTATGTTCAAGATTGTGCAGAAATATTGAGTCAAGGAGATGGACGATTAACGCCTGTTTATAACAAGAATCTCTCGGGTAAACTGGAAAGATTGCGAAAAAGTATTCAACGCAATAAAGGCAAACAAAATAAGGGCGATCTTGATACTAAAGCCGCATCTATTACAATTCAACCACAATCAGAACAGCATCTCCTCAAACAGGCAGAAGCATTATTATTAATGATTTATTTGCATTGTTCAGCCTATCGGGAAATTATTATCAATGCTTTAGAAGAAAAAGACCTGATTTTTAGTTTACCACAACATCGATTTTTATGGCAAAAAATAATCGAAATTTATGCAGAGAATGAAAAGAATCTGATTGCAAAACTCCAAGATCTCAGTAGAGAATTCCCGGAACAAATCACAAAAATTGGGCATTTATTTCATTTAACAGAAACTCAAGCCAACGATCTTATTTTGCGAGTTCCTATGTTAATTAGAGCCGCGATCGCCGCTTTGGAAAAGGTGACTTATGAGAAGAATATCAACTACTGTTTAGCACAATGGAAGAATCTCGATCTTTCTAATGACTTGGAGAAAATGCAATATCTTTCACAAGAGATACAAAATGCTAAACAAAAAATAGCTGAACTCGAAAAAGAGCGTTATTTTTCTATTTTCGATTTAATTGAATAGAATAGGAATTGTTTCAGAAAATACATGAAAATTCTCATAAAACAATGGATAAGAATATTCCTTTATCTTTTCTCTGGAACTATCAGCATTATTCTGTTAACTTACGGTATTTTATTATTAAAACGATCGCCTCGATCGCCATACCAAGAACAACTTTTTCAAGGCATTGCTTATCAGCGCATTCCTCATTCTCAACCGCGTCCTTTTCTCGTTCATGTTGTGACCATCGATTTAACTGTACCAGGAGTTAAAGTGTTAGTAACACCGGGATCTCCCGCTAAAGATGGGAATGAATTTAACGCGCAAACAACAGGAGATTTTCTTAAAACCCATCAATTGCAACTGGCGATTAATGGTAGCTATTTTCAACCATTTTATACCAAACATCCTTTAGATTTTTATCCGAAAAGCGGCGATCGCGTTAATGTTTTAGGTCAATCTATTTCTGACGGGATCGCTTATTCTTCCCCCCAAGGAGGTTGGAATGTCCTCTGTTTTTCCCCCCAAAACCGCGCAACCATAGAAAGCGATCGCTGTCCTCCCGATACTCTGCAAGGGTTAGCAGGAGGCTATATTCTCATCTTAGAGGGAAAACCCGCACGTCAGTATCAAGGGCGAGAATTAACCGATTTATATCCTCGCATGGCTGTAGGAGTCGATCGCCAAGGCCAAAAACTCTGGATCGTGGCGATCGATGGTCGTCAGCCCTTTTATAGTGAGGGAGTCACATTTCCCGAACTCACTAAAATTTTACTAGAATTGGGCAGCGATCGCGCTCTAATTTTAGATGGCGGTGGATCTGCTACTTTAGTGGTTGAAAAAGAAGGGGAAATGCGATCGCTCAATACCCCCATACATACGCGCATTCCCCTACGTCAGCGACCCGTTGCTAACCACCTCGGTTTTTATGCAAAAGTGTTGAATGATAGAAAATCATTATCTAGATCGAAAAACTAAATATTTTCTTTCTATAAAGCAAGAATCCAAAAAATATGTAATTTCCTTTCTTTTCCCTCTTCTCAAGTCATGCGATCGCAGAACAAAATTAAGGTAGACTTTCGGGATCGATACCGAGTTGTATGAGGCGATCGAGTAATTGTTGATTTTTCTTTCGTTCCTCCTCTAAAGCCGCTTGAGTTTGTTCTTTTTCTAGTCGTTCGCGATCGCGTTCGTTTTCAGCTAAAATCGCTCGTTGTTGTTCAAGATCGGCTCTTTGTTTTTGGAGATCGCGTTGTTCGACAACTTCAACAAAATCGACAAAGCGATCGCCATCAGGATGAAATAAAACCAAATCTCCTTCACTTGTAGCAAATCTTATCCCCAAAAGCGGACTTCTCCATCCTGACATTTGAGCAATTTCTTCTAATTTTCCCCCTTTTCTCAACCATCCTTGCAGCCGATTCTTTTTTGGATTGTAAAGGTAATATTCCTCAATTCCATGCTCTTGATAAAACTTAAACTTGGTCTCCATATCCTTCTTCTTGTTACCGGGAGAAAGGATCTCAAACGCTACTTGCGGGGCGATATTGTCCTCCTCCCATTGCAGATAAGAACCTCGCTCTCCCTTGGGTCGTCCGAAAACCACCATCACATCGGGAGCTTGCTTTTTCGGTTTCTTTTGCGCTCGAATCTCTGATTGGGTCAACTGAACCGGATACCATAATAAATCGGCAGCGATAAAAACATCATCTCTGTCCTTAAACAAAGCATCAAGACCACCTTTAATGGTGAAAATTAAACGTAATTGAATTGTATTATCAGCCAAGGGTTTACCGTCGCTATCGGGATAGAGAAGTTCGTCTTCGATGGTAGGAGGAGAAAGTTGTTGTACCATGACCTCAAAGAAAGAATCAATACACTTGACTCCATTATACAGGCGGTGCGACCCCGCGTCGTCGAAATCTTCCAGAGTTTGAGTTTTGCCCCAATCAAGAAGTAATATCAAATCCGCATGAATACTGTCATTAAAAATCTAGGGAGCGTCTCGCTCCCACTACGATAATATTCAATTATTACAGTAGTGCGGGCATCTTGCCCGCTTGTTATACCCATTAACCGGATGTGATATAACATTTGCGTTGGATAAAGTGAGATTTGCGTAACCCAAACTGAGGTTAACAAACCTTTCTTAATCCACAAGCCAATTTTTTGCCCGTTCTACCGCCCGCAACCAAACTTGAAAGCCTTCTTGTGCTTGGGTTTGTCCCTCCCCTGGGGTAAAAGTGCGATCGATCTCTCGCTTGGCGATAACACTTTCATAACTCTCCCAAAAGCCGATCGCCAGTCCCGCCCCAAAAGCAGCCCCCTGCGCCGTAGCATCTTGAACCGCAGGACGTTCCACAGGAATCCCCAAAATATCCGCTTGAAACTGCATTAAAAAGTCGTTTTTCGATCCCCCGCCATCCACCTTTAAAAGAGAAACAGGTTTAGCACCATCTTTATTCATGGCTTCTACCGCTTCTTTAACCTGATAAGCAATAGATTCTAAAACCGATCGCACGATATGTTCTCGCTTTACTCCTCCCGTAATCCCTTGAAAAGAGCCCCTGGCATTCATATCCCAATGGGGAGCCCCTAAACCGCTTAATGCTGGCACGAAGTAGACCCCATTATTATCCCCTGCTTGACGTGCCAAAGCGTCTGTTTCCGACGCAGATTGAATCAAGTTCAATCCATCTCGCAACCACTGAATACTGGCTCCTGTGGTGAACATAGCTGCTTCTAGGGCGTACTTTGTTTCTGTCTCCGTTGTCCATGCCACAGTAGAGAGAAGACGATTGTGCGATCGCGTTAGTTCTGTCCCCGCTTGGGCGACTAAAAAACAGCCCGTCCCATAGGTGCATTTAAGCAAGCCAGGGCGATCGCATCCATGCGCGAATAAAGCCGCTTGTTGATCCCCAAAAATAGCGGTAACGGGAATTTCTGCCCCAAATAAATCCAAATCCGTGCGCCCAAATTCTCCCATTGAGGGTTTAATTTCTGGCATAATGTGTGAGGGAATGCCGAATAAATCTAATAAAGTCAGATCCCAAGTCCCAGAGGCCAAATTCATCAACATTGTCCGACTGGCATTACTGCGATCGGTGGCGTGAACTTTACCTCCTGTCAGATTCCATAATACCCAAGTATCAACAGTTCCCGCCAAAACATTTTCCATATTGACATCAGGCTGTTCTGTTTTCAGCCAGTCCAATAACCAGGCCAATTTTGTTGCGGAAAAGTAAGCATCTAAAACAAGTCCCGTTTTTTCTTGAATCTCTTCCGCTTTGCCTTGTTTTCTGAGTTCGTTACATAAAGAAGTAGTGCGTCGATCCTGCCAAACGATCGCCTTATGAAAAGGTTTTCCTGTAGTTTTATCCCATAGCAAACAGGTTTCTCGCTGTACTGTCAAGCCGATCGCACCAACTTGGGAAAATTTCGTATCCGTATCGATCAGCACCTTCTCGGTCATTTCTCGAGTATCCCGCCAAATTTCCATCCCATCATGTTCTAACCAGCCAGGATGGGGATAATATTGGGGTAATTCTTTATAGGCTTGACTGACGACATTACCATCTCGATTGAAGAGAATAGCGCGGTTTCCTGTCGTTCCTAAGTCAAGGGCGAGAATGTATTCTGGAGTTGTACTCATAACCAATGGATTATCAATTTTCACTTAGCAATAATTCATTATCAAGCATCGATCGCCCTCCTCTGACTGTAATGATAAGATTATTCATATTTTCCTGCGGCGATCGCGTTTAACCCATTGCAAATTCTGTAAATTGTCGTTTATACGGGGAATGAAATCCCAACACGATATCTTGTTTGGGAACACCTGCTTCTAAGAGTTCATTCGCAATGCCGATCTCTGTTCCATCTCTTTGAACCCAAATGAAATTTTCTTTAATATCAACATGAATAACGATCCCATAAACTCGCTTTCGTTGCTGCGTCCAGCCAATATGTAATACTTGATAATGATGTCGTTCGGTATCAAAAAGTAATTGAATTTCTGTACCATTAGCAAGATCGTTAGCAGAATGATTTTTTAAGATATCTTGAACTAATTGGGGATAGTTTACTCTTTCCATAACCGGATTTCCTCCATAACAGCATCAAAAATCAATAATTTAACTTGATATTCCTGCAATGCGCTTTGAATAAATTGTCGAGTGAAAAAATCTTCGTAAGTCTCAATTTCGATTGCTAGATATAGTTTACGATCCATTTCTTTTTTTTTCAAGGCTAACCGATAATTGAGGGTTTGCCCTATTTTCCAGTGAATTTAAGCCCTTGTGCGAACTCTTTCTAGAGCATGAAAAAAGCTCGGTATATCGTGACTCCACTGGGGTAAGATTAATGTTATCAGGATTTCTTCGAGAGTATTGAACCAACCAGCCGCGATCGCCAGCCCAAAAAAGCCTCCCGTTTGCCCAAAGCCAAATAAAGCCGCGATCGCCAGACCCAAGGTAATGCCCCAGAGTTTAGCAGAATAGCCGTGATAGCTGGGCATTTTGCCATATTTGAGCAGATTAAGGGCAAATAATGCCAATTGTGCGAAAAGCAAGCTGGAGAGAGGTATCAAGAAAGGAGAGATTAAAGGAGAGTAAAGGTGAAGCGCACTGATGGCTATGCAGCCATAAAGAGATAAATCCGCCCAACTGTCAGCTTGTCGGAGTTGAGGGGTGCTAATTTTGAGGCGACGGGCAATGATCCCATCGAAAATATCCGAGAGGAAAGCCACAGAAAAACCAACCAGAAACCACGGTGAAGCACTACCATCTAAGGCATCTGCTAACAGTAAAGGGGCAATGAGAAATCGCAGTGCAATTAAAAGAGAAGGAATGGTTTTCACGGTTGAATTGATAGGAGAACAATCTCACTATGAGGGAATTTTCGGGAGTTGATATCGGCGATCGGTCAGTTTATAAAACCGTCATTCTGGAAAGATTTGATTGTATTGGTTTGAGGAAGAATTTGCGGTCAAGAATGAGTGACAGTTGCAGAATTGAACGTTTTTCAATTATATTTTACGGGTGCATCTCAAAATTTGGAGCAGGCGCACCGCGTAGCATTCCTTCTGTACTCAAATCCTCATCAATGTCTTCCCAGTGAATACCATAACCTCCTCCACAAATTTCCCAATTTTCTCGTTGTTTTGGAATTGCATTAAATAATCTCGGATACCAGACAAGAGGAACTGAAATCGTGCGTCCATCCATCAAATCTACTGTAATTGTTTCATCAGTAATGCGAACTTCTTTAACTCTCTCGTCCGCTTGAGTTGCCAAAATACCCATGCCAAGCCTCCAATAATTCCTCTTGATTGTCTTGTACTAAAGATTGTAGTTGTCGCAATTCTTTAGCACTAAACCCGATATTATTAGCCAAACTAACAGAATCGAGCCAAAATTTTGCAGATGAGCGATCGCGATCGATATGTATATGTGGTGGTTCGTTTGGTTCATGACTATAAAAGTAGAAACGATAAGGACCGATTCTTAGAACAGTTGGCATAACTTTAGTTTATCTCAAAATCAAGCATTAATTTTACTCTCAAATTTCGATCGCGATCTGGAGAATATTATTTTAAAACCTGCTTTAAATAGACTCCTGTATAAGAACTTTCACATTCAGCAATAGTTTCTGGAGTTCCTTCGGCAAGAATTTCTCCCCCTTTATCTCCTCCTTCTGGACCCAAATCGATAATCCAGTCTGCACAGCGTAGCACATCTAAATTATGTTCGATGACTAAAATAGAGTTGCCTTTATCCACTAAACGTTGCAAAACATTCAATAAATGATGCACGTCGTAAAAAGATAAACCTGTTGTCGGTTCATCAATTAAGTATAACGTTTTTCCTGTGGCGCGACGAGATAATTCTGAGGCTAATTTCACCCGTTGCGCTTCTCCTCCTGATAGAGTTGGTGCAGGTTGACCCAATTTTACATAACCTAAACCGACATCGACTAAAGTTTGTAAGCGACCAGCAGCCCGAGGGATATTTTGAAATATATTTAAGGCTTCTTCAACGCTCATATTTAAAACATCGGCGATGGAATATCCTTTATATTTTACTTGCAGTGTTTCTCGATTGTAGCGCTCTCCTTTACACACTTCACACTGCACGTAAACATCAGGAAGAAAGTTCATTTCAATTACATTTACACCTTGTCCACTACAGGCTTCGCAGCGTCCTCCTTTGACATTAAAAGAAAAGCGGCCTTGTTTATAACCCCGTGCTTTTGCTTCTATTGTTTCCGCAAAAATAGCACGAATGCGATCGAAAATTCCCGTATAAGTTGCCGCATTTGAACGCGGTGTGCGACCAATGGGATCTTGATCGATCACAATGACTTTATCAACGCCATTGATGCCTTTTAATGAGTTTAAATTAGGAGGAAAAGGAACTTTTTTAAAGAGCTTATGTTTGAGGGCAGGATAAAGTAATTCATTGAGTAAGGTTGATTTACCAGAACCGGAAACTCCCGTGATGCAAACTAACTTTCCGAGGGGAATAGTGACATCAATATTTTGCAGGTTATTATGATGACAATTGGTTAAAATTAGGGAGCGTCCATTGCCTTTTCTGCGTTCTTCTGGAGTGGCGATCGCCTTCCGTCCCGATAAATATGCTCCAGTTAGCGATCGCTCATTTTCAAGTAAGGTTTGAAAGTCTCCCTGACAGACAATTTCTCCCCCATGAAGTCCGGCTTTTGGTCCAATATCAACTAAATAATCAGCGTTACGAATGGTATCTTCGTCATGTTCGACAACAATCAAAGTATTGCCTAAGTCTCGCAGTTTTTTCAGAGTTTTTAAAAGGCGATCGTTGTCTCGTTGGTGCAAGCCAATACTAGGTTCATCTAAAACATACAATACTCCTGTTAATCCTGCACCAATTTGCGTGGCGAGGCGAATGCGTTGTGCTTCTCCTCCTGATAGGGTCATTGCTGCGCGATCGAGGGTTAAATAGTCTAAGCCGACATCTAGGAGAAATTGCAAGCGTTGTTTAATTTCTTTGAGTGCTAATTCGCCAATTAAGGCTTGACGTTGGGTTAAATTTAAGGTATTAATTCTCTCTAGGGCTTCGTGAATAGAAATGCTAGTTAAATCGTTAACATTGTACTGTCCCAAGCGCACGGAAAGGGCTTCTGGTTTGAGACGTTTTCCTTGGCAAGTTTCGCAGGTTTGAAAGACAATATATTGCTCTAGTTTTTGTTTAATTGCTTCTGAGTTGGTATCTTGATAATTGCGTTCTAAGTTATTTAAAATTCCTGAGAATTTGCGATAATAACCTTCCTCGCGATCATTTTCTGATTCAATCAATATCGGTTCTTCGCAACCTTGCAGGAGAATATTTTTCTGTTCTTGAGTGAGTTTCTGCCAAGGGGTTTGTAATTCAAATCCATAGGCTTGTCCGATACTATATAAAAGGGAGAGATAGTAGGAATTATCTTTTTCTGACCAAGGGGCGATCGCGCTGTAGAGAGGTTGGGTTGCATCGGGAACCACCAGTTCGGGGGAAAAAGTTCTCATACTGCCGATGCCATGACAGTGAGGACAAGCGCCATAAGGTGAGTTAAATGAGAAAAAACGCGGGGAAAGTTCGTCCATGACTGCACCGTGTTCCGGACAGGCAAAGTTTTCCGAAAAGATGATTTCTTGGGGTTTTTCCTTATCGTCTTGCGGCTGTAGGGCAACAATTACCGTCCCTTCAGAACGCTTGAGACTGGTGGCGAGGGAGTCTGTGAGGCGTTCTTGAATATCGGGCTTTTTAATCAGGCGATCGATGACAATCTCGATATTGTGAGTATTGTTTTTGTTTAATTCGATCGCATCTGTTAGTTCCCTAACTTCTCCATTAACTCTTATTCTCACAAAACCTTCAGAAGCAAGACCAGAAAGTAGTTTTTTGTGAGTTCCTTTTTTGCCGCGAACCACGGGGGCCAGAATTTGAAAGCGGGTGCGATCGGGGAGTTCCATAATGCGATCGCACATCTCATCGATACTTTGAGGGGCAATGCTGCGATCGCAGTGGGGACAGTGGGGTTCTCCTGCACGTCCGAATAATAGCCGCAAATAGTCGTAAATTTCCGTTACGGTGCCGACGGTGGATCGGGGGTTATGGGAGGTGGATTTTTGGTCGATGGAAATAGCGGGACTCAACCCCTCGATCGCATCTACGTCGGGTTTGTCCAATTGTCCCAAAAATTGCCGCGCATAGGCACTGAGAGACTCTACATAACGTCGCTGTCCTTCGGCGAAGATGGTATCGAAAGCGAGGGAAGATTTCCCGGATCCCGATACTCCCGTGAAGACAATGAGGCGATCGCGAGGCAGATCAAGGTCAATATTCTTGAGGTTATGCTGTCTTGCACCCCGAATGCGAATCGTGTTGCGAGAGTCGGGTTCATTTTCGAGGGTGGGTAGGCGATCGGACAGGTCAAGGGGTTGAGACATCAGCAGGTTTCGTAACAGACCTTAACAATTCTAGCGTTGTTAGAGTCTATCAAGTATTACCAACCGGTCCCTCCTCCTCAATTCTTTGCCAAACTTTGACGATGCCATCATCTCCTCCACTAGCGAGAATTTCCCCCCGATCGCCAAAGGCCACAATATTAACGCGATCGCACCGACCATCAAATAGAGCCAGTTTCTGACCTGTTTCTACATCCCAAAGAGTAATCCTGCGATGACTTGTACCACTAACCAGAATTTTACCATCGGGACTAAAAGCGAGAGAATAGACTTGAGAGAGAACATTAATATTGCGAATTTCTTGACGATCGCTATTCCAGAAACGAATATGGCGATCGCTGCCTCCACTGGCTAATATTGTGCCATCCCTATTGTAGGCGATCGCATAAATTTTTCCCCCAGGGGCAATATTACCGATTTTTTCTCCCTCTTTTACGTTCCAAAATTTAATCGTGCCGTCGTGACTGCTACTAACAAGGGTTGTGCCATCGAGACTATAAGCGATCGCGTTGACCCAATCCCAATGACCTTGTAGCATTCGCAAAACCTTTTGACTGCCCAGATCCCAGAGTTTAATGGTTTTATCGTAACTCCCACTAGCGAGGGTTTTGCCGTGAGGACTAAAGGCGATCGCCACCACGGGGGCAGAATGACCCTGCAAATTGGCAATTTCTGCCCTTGTTTCTACTTGCCAGAGTTTAAGTGTGCCATCGGTGCTGCTGCTGGCTAACTGCTGGCCATCCGGACTAAAAGCCAAGCCGGAGATCGCATCGCTGTGTCCGGTGAAAGTGTCGATCGCTTCCCCCGTGGCCAAATCCCAAATTTGTAAACTATGGTCACTGCCTGGACTGACTAATATTTTGCCGTTTGGGGCGATGGCTAGGGCTTCAACTCCCTCCGTATTACCGGCAAATTCCCAAATACATTCCCATTGTTGCGTTAACTCGGAAGCGGTTTCTGGGGTGGTAACGCGATCAAAAATATTTTTAATCGAGGCTCCAAATTCCCACAAATTCTCACTAATTCCCCGAATACCTCCTTCAAGTTCATAGCCGAGATCGTCTAAGGGAGGTTGCTGGGGGGTTGAGGGTTCTGTTTCTGGGCTATTTTTAGGGTCTTCTGGAATAGGAGAGGCTTCTGGAGGGGTAAAGGCTTCTCGACGGTATTCTTGCGGTACTGAGGGGGGAAGATGTTCTGGAGTGGCGCTTTTGGGGATATTTGCCGCTATTTCGGGGAGAATATCGAGACGTTTCTGAATGCGGGCGATCTCGACTTGTAATTCCTGGGTTTTAGAGTCGATGGTGAGATCGGGTTGGGATAATTGTTCAATGTACTGTTGAATCTCCGCTACGGTTTGGTGTAGTTGTTCTACTTGTTCTGCGATCGCACTCTCGAAAGTTGGCGATGATTCTCTCGTTAAATGGAGGGGATTTTGTTGTAAATTGGCGATCGCATTTTGCAATTCTTGAATTTGTTCGGGTAAGGGAAAGTTTTCCGGTGGAGTCAAGGGGCGATCGAGAGAGGCAATATCTTGTTTTAATGTGGCAATGGTTGCGTTAATGGCAACAATTTCGCTTTCGATTTGTTGGGGGAGTTGTTGCGTTGTTATTTCGAGAGAATTAATTTTCTGTTGTAAATTGGCGATCGCCTCTTGCAGTGGGGGGAAATCTTCGGGCAGTTTTTCAACAGTGGCGATCGCGGTTTGTAAAGCCGTAAATTGTCCTTGAATGTCTACATTTTTTTCGCGATTAGACTCTTCGAGTTGTGCTTGACGTTCGCGAATCGGGGACAGTCTCTGTTCCACTGAGGCGATCGACTCGGCTAATTCCTGCAAACGTTTCTGCACCTCGATATTGGGTTCTTCTGCCGCATTTTCTAAGCGATCTTGACGTTCGATCGCCGTAGTTAATTGGTATTGAATACTTGCCCAATCTTCGGCTTTAATTTGGGTTCTAATCTGTTCTTCAACCATCTGTTTTCGCTGCCACAGATTCAAACCTACGGCTAGAGTCAGAGGAGTTGCTGCATAAACCATCCGTTCTGTCAATAGAGCAACGATCGTTCCCGATACAGACATGGCGATCGCCAGATATTCACCGATCTCAATCCATTGAGCTTTTTTCATTTTTTTAATTGTCTGTTCCCTAATTTCATTGTAGCGATCGCATCACTAATTTTTCAAATTCTTGCAACTTTTCAGCATAATCGTCCCCTGCAACCCAAAAAAGATCGTTATGAGTTGCCCCTTCTACCCAAAACGATAATTTAGGTTCGGGTGCCGCAGCAAATAATTTTTGACCGTGGGAAAAAGGAATAGTGTTATCTTCCATACCATGAACGATCAATACAGGAACTTTAATTTGTTTGATTTTATCGAGATTGCGAAACTTATCGAAAGGCAGTAAAGGAAAAGGCACAACAACGCGAAAGACTTGAGTAAAGGTGCTTTCTAAAATTATGCCCCCAACCGGTTTTCGTGTTGCTAAATTCAGAGTGGGACCACCTCCCACCGATCGCCCAAAGAGAAGAATGCGATCGGGAGAAATACCAATTTTTTCAGTGAGATAAGTATAAGCAATTTCAATTTCTTCGTAGGTATTGCGTTCGCTGGCTTTCCCTTCGCTAGTTCCATAACCGCGATAATCGTAGGCAAAAACATTGAACCCGATCGCTTGGAAAAACTCTAAAACTGGCCGAATTTCCCCCAAATCTTCAGCATTTCCGTGAGAGTAGAGCAAGGTATATTGAGCATTAGGATTGGGGAGATAAAGCCCTGAGAACTTTTCTTGGTTGCTCGTAGAAAGTTTGAGAATATCCTCATCATCAGTATAACTCGCAGGTTGCGGCACAAAAATCATGCGATCGGCAACAAAAAATACATAAAGTGCGAAAAAAATATAAATAAATAGTAGCGAATTAATCATGCGCTTAAAAGTAAATTCACCAATTAGTAATTTTCTGATTTGTTTCTGATCCATGTTGAAGAGAAGAAAAGAAAAGAATAGGCAACAGATCGACAATCTTATCGTAACAACCATTCAGCTTTGTACAGAGAATTCTTCGGGATCTATATCCCAATTAACCCATGCGATCGCCTCTCTCGCAGAGGTCATACTTGGAGGAACCCGCAACGCATGACAATAATTTGTACTCGGGCAAATCATTTTTAATAAATAAATTGGCTCAATGTCAATAGTTGAATTAATTCTTAACAAACTATATTCTCGCCACTCATCCATTTTTTCTGCGTTTAATTCAAGGCACAGTCTTTCATAACCAATTCCTTGTAATAAAACTCGCCGCAGTTCCATATTTTCTTCCGATAATAACCAGTCAGATTTCCATTGAGAGGGAAATAATTTTCCATATTTTTCGGGCAGTTTTACACCATGATAAGCATAAGTAGAAAACCCATCGCTAAACTGTACAGCAGGTTTTCCCTCTCCATGTAAGCGATAATCCTCATCAATAGAGAGAAGGGGAGGGCGATCGAGAATTAATAGCATTTTGTCATAACAGCCAAACCAGCTACATCCTTGAACTAAAGATTGAAATAATAACCAAGTTGCCGAATTGTGGCGACAATTTAATACTGAAATACAATAGTCATATAAACTGGCACGAGCAAAAGGACTTCCTAAATTAATAAATCTGAGCTTAGGTGTTTTTTGCAGAGTTTCTGGTTCTGTTGTCACTAAATCCCAAAATCGAGCCGTTTCTTTAAAATAATGTAAAGAGAGTTTTAACCAAATATGTTGGGCAATTTGACCTTGTAATTGTCGTTCTAGCCGATCCCACAACATATATAAACGAAATCCCCAAGTTCTTGGAGTGGGTCGTAAGTAATAGGAAAGACTGACAGGACTATCGCAAAAAATTAGCTTGGGAAAAGGCTTTTTTAACGTATCGCAAGTTGCTTGAATTGTATTTTTGATTTGGAGGCGATCGCAAGGAGTGACAGAGAGGGAGATTTTACGCCATTTCTCTTGATAGGTAGCAATTTGTGCAGTTTGTTCCGGTGTCAGTTTGTAAATAAGGTCAAGTTCTCTAACTTGTACAGTATCTTTCCATGTTTTTATGATTTCAAGTAAATTCATGACAGAACAAGTAAGAAGCGATTAATTTATCAAATTGGGGGAGGCCACTGAAACCCCATCCGTCTACAGGGTGGGGCAATTCATCAGAAAAATTGGGTAGAAACCCCGTCCTTATAGGACGGCTTTACATTGAATAAACGTAACCATCTTTTTTGTGAATTATCTGGCAATATTTGTGGTTAATACCTTGTATTAATCCATTTGGGGTAGAAATGTTAAAACTTCCTGTTGAACGTACTGCAATACGACCAAGATAATT
>NZ_JACSWA010000298.1 GCF_016888125.1 Spirulina sp. CCY15215 | reverse complement strand
ATCACTGCCTTGAAAATGGCATCGGTCGCATTGTCTTTGGTTGGAATAAAGGACAAAAGAACGGTATCAATATCGGCAAAAAGAACAATCAAAAGTTCGTACAAATTCCTACAGCTAAACTCAAAGAACGCATCAAGCAACTTTGCGAACTGTACGGGATTGAATTTGTTGAAACTGAGGAAAGCTACACCTCGAAAGCATCGTTTTTAGATGATGATTTCTTGCCGACATTCGGTGCAAAACCCGAAAGCTGGAAACCATCGGGAAAACGAGTTAAGCGGGGATTGTATCGTACTCAGAATGGTTTGTTCGTCAATGCTGACTGCAACGGAGCAGCGAATATTTTACGAAAAGTAGCGGCAACTTTAGGATTATGTCTTAAAGGAGTCAGTAGCGGCGTTTTGACCACGCCTGTAAGAGTCCATTACTGGACTGCTTCCGAATCCCCGTCTCTTTAGAGCGGGGAGGGTCAA
>NZ_JACSWA010000297.1 GCF_016888125.1 Spirulina sp. CCY15215 | reverse complement strand
CTACGAATACGTGCCAGTTTGTAGCCCTTTCGTACAACTTTAAACAGGTCTAAGAGTTAAGCCAGTGAGTTGTACTTAACAAGCCTAGATAACATTGCGGTCAGACCCCGCGTCGGCGAAAGACGCAAGGGAATGCTGACCAAGAGAGTCGAGGCACACTTTACCCCGAAAGGGAGGCTCGAAAGAGCAAAACCCGTTATGCGTACAAGGCGGTAAC
>NZ_JACSWA010000296.1 GCF_016888125.1 Spirulina sp. CCY15215 | reverse complement strand
TAGCTGTTAATGTGGGGCAAAGTTTAACCTTAATTGGGGGAACGGTCATCAATACAGGCAGTCTCAATGCGCCCAATGGTACCATAACCCTTGCTGCTGTTCCGGGGAGCAGCTTAATCCGCATTCAGCAAGCAGGGAGTCTCTTGAGTTTAGAGGTTGAGATTCCCAAAGATAGCAATGGTGAGATTCTTCCTTTCACAATGTTGGATATTCCCGCACTATTAACAGCTTCTCCTTCCCCGACAGATGCAAATCTGGCGAATGCAAACACAGGAGATTTAATCGTGACGGGGGAGGTGCAGGGGGAAAAT
>NZ_JACSWA010000295.1 GCF_016888125.1 Spirulina sp. CCY15215 | reverse complement strand
GATGCAAATCTGGCGAATGCAAACACAGGAGATTTAATCGTGACGGGGGAGGTGCAGGGGGAAAATGTTAATCTTGCAGCCATAAATCCCATTCAACCCCAAGAGCCAACTTTAATTCGCACGGGGGATGGAACACAACACAGCCCCACAGTGATGCGCTTTGGCGAAAAAGTCGGGGATTCTTGGGATTATACCTTCATTGACGAGAGAGCAGATAATCCTTATGAATTACTCTATGGAGGAGAAGCCGGCACCGTTTCCCGTTTGGTGCTGAGAGGTGAAGATGGTATGGCTAAGATTACCGAAGTCTTGAATTTTGCCAATGACCCCATCGAGACTCTAAGTATCGTTGCAGAAGGAAATTCTGGAGAATTCTGGTTGGGGAAAGACTTTATTACAGCGCAAAACATTCAACAATATCGCACTCAATTGGAAAGTTGGGGAGAATCTCTCTCTCCTCTTGCAGATATTTTGCTTTATAGTTGTTTTACGGCTTTAGGAGAAGTTGGGGAAAGTTTAGTTAATCAAATTGCCAATGCGACAGGTGCCGATGTAGCCGCTTCGGTAGATGCAACGGGAAGTGCTAATTATGGGGGCAATTGGACATTAGAATACAGTACGGGAAGCATTGAAGCCCTCACAACCTTTAGTGATCTTACCCTCAGTGTTTGGGATGGGAAGTTAGCCAATCAAAATGTTACGAACTTGAATGATTCCGGTGCAGGTTCTTTACGGGATGCCTTAGCCCTTGTGGGTAATGGCTTCACGGTGACGTTTAATCTCACGGGAACTATTACTTTGGCATCAACCATTAGTTGGACACATACAGGGGTAACAATTGATGGCAATGGGTCAACGGTTCAGGGTAACAATATGTTCCAAATTTTCAACAGTGCGGCAGTCACAGAAACCACGACGATTCAAAACCTGACGATCTCTAGGGGGAGTGCGGCTGGTAGTGGTGGTGGTTTGTATGCGAAAAGTAATATCACTTTAACAAACAGTACAGTGAGTGGCAATAGTGCTAGTGATAGCGGTGGTGGTTTGTATGCTAAGAATAGTAATATCACCCTAATAAACAGTACAGTGAGTGGTAATAGCGCTGGTAATAGTGGTGGCGGTTTGCGTGCGGACAACGGCAACATCACATCAACAAACAGCATAGTGAGTGGCAATAGAGCTAGTTTGAATAGTGGTGGTTTGAATGCGAACAACATCACATTAACGAACAGCACAGTGAGCAGCAATAGCGCTGGTAATGATGGTGGTGGTATGCGTGCGGACAACGACATCACATTAACGAACAGCACGATCGCCTTCAACGTCGCCGATGCCGATAACGATAGTAGTGGTGATGGTGGTGGTTTGTTTGCGAGCAACAATATTACCTTAGTAGGCAGTACAGTGAGTGGCAATAGTGGTGGTGTTAATGGTGGTGGTATGCGTGCGAGCAACGGCAACATCACATTAACGAACAGCACAGTGATTGGCAATAGTGCTAGTAATAATAGTGGTGGTTTGAATGCGAACAACAATATCACCCTAACAAGCAGTATAGTGAGTGGTAATAGCGCTGGTAATGATGGTGGTGGTATGCGTGCGAGCAACATCACCTTAACGAACAGCACAGTGAGCGGTAATAGCGCTAATGCTAGTGGTGGTGGTTTGTATGCGGACAACATCACCTTAACGAACAGCACAGTGAGTGGTAATAGCGCTGGTTATAATAGTGGTGGTTTGAATGCGAACAACAACATTGCCTTAACGAACAGTACAGTGAGTGGCAATAGCGCTGGCAATGATGGTGGTGGTATGCGTGCGAACAACATCACATTAACGAACAGCACGATCGCCTTCAACGTCGCCGATGCCAATAACAATGGTAATGGTAATGGTGGTGGTTTGTTTGCGAACAGCAATACTTCTACCATTGAAAACAGCATTATTGCTCAAAATAGCGACTTGGGTGGACAAGCACCGGATTTAAGCGGGACTTTCGATACGATTCAATTCAGTCTCATCCAAAACACGACAGGAGCAATAATTACCACCGATACCAGCAATATAAAAGGGATTGACCCTTTGTTACTCCCCCTTGCTAATAATGGTGGTTCAACCCAAACCCATGCTCTCAATGCG
>NZ_JACSWA010000294.1 GCF_016888125.1 Spirulina sp. CCY15215 | reverse complement strand
GCAAACCTGGTTCCTCCGGGTCTTCGCTAGGCAAATCGTACATGGTGGGCAGAGATTTCTGCTTGGAGTAAGAAGGTTGAAGTTGAACCATGAGAGAGAAAAAGATCAAGACACTCTAACAACAAGTGTATCCTAAAGAAAAAGACAAGTCGAGATAGGCGATCGCCACCTCCTCGGACAATTATTGGGAGAGTGAAAACGTCTTGAAAATGGCAAATTCCCATCAAGCCACCCTCTGAATCGGCAATCTTTGATCGACTCGATAATTTAGCGCACCAAAAACAAAGTTACCCCTCATTTTCTGGCTGCATCATCGGAATAGAAATGCGAAATTCTGTTCCTTCTCCGATCGCCGAATGACAAGAGATTTGACCGCGATGTTTTTTAACAATAATTTCATAACTGATCGCTAAACCCAAACCCGTTCCTTTCCCGACAGGTTTAGTAGTAAAGAACGGATCGAAAATGCGCGATCGGGTTGTTTCATCCATTCCCGAACCATTATCTTGAATCCGAATTAATACATTACTAGAGTCTTCATTGGCTGCTGATTCTATTTCTGTAATAATGGTGAGACAATGAGGGGCAGGAATATCAAGCAGAGAATCGATACCGTTGCTGATAATGTTCATAAAAACTTGATTTAACTGTCCGGCATAACATTTCACGGGAGGTAAATCTGCATATTCTTTAATGATTTCCACTTCAGGACGACTTCCTTTTGCTTTTAACCGATGTTGTAAAATCAAGAGTGTATTGTCAATTCCTTCGTGAATATCGACTGCTTTCATTTCGGCTTGATCTAACCGAGAAAAATTCTTTAAAGACAGAACAATTTTCCGAATGCGTTCTGCCCCAATTTGCATGGATGACATGGTTTTGGGTAAATCTTCGATAATAAAATCTAGATCTATTTCTTCGGAGAATTCACGAATGTCATCGCTGGGGTGAGGAAATTGCTTTTGATAAAGTTTGAGTAATTCTAGTACATCACCAACATACTCACTGGTATAACTAAGATTCCCCGAAATAAAGTTGACAGGATTATTAATTTCGTGGGCAATTCCAGCGATCATTTGTCCCAAACTGGACATTTTTTCCGTTTGAATCAATTGGGTTTGGGTGTGTTTCAGTTCCCCGAGGGTTAGCTCAAGTTCTCGTGCTTGGGTTTGAGCCGCTAACGCTGTGGCGCGTGTTTGGGCGAATAGTTCCGCTTGATCGATCGCCAAGGCTAATTGATCCACGACACCCCGGAGAAGTTCCACTTCAGAATCACTCCAATGATGAGGGGCTTGTTCTTGAGAACAGGCGATCGCGCCGAGATGACCGGAACGAGTTTTGAGGGGAATTAAAAGCAGGGATTTGATGTTCATCCCTTTGAGTAAAGTCGTCAATTCTGCGACTTCTTGGGGAGGAAGATGAGGAAGATGGGGGTGAGCCAAATCTTCAATACGGATGGTTTTTAACTGTTCGATTTTTCGAGCCAAGAAGGTGAGGCGATCGGGGGGACAAGTCCGAATCCCTTGGACTTTGTGGGTTTCAATTTCTGCTTCGTGACTGACACTTAAACTGGGAGAGTCTTTAATATCCCCCCAGCACCAAAGGTAACTGCAACAGTCTACGTTTAAAAGGGTGCGAATTTCGTGAACTGCGGTCTGAAGAATTGTATCTAAATCGAGGGAATTGCGGATTTGATTGGCGAGACGAAAGAGTAGGGCTTCTCGACGGGATGCAAGGGCGCTTCTAGCTTGACAGCGATCGATGTCGAGGGCTAAATTATCGGCGAGGGTGGCAAATCCTTCCCGTAAGGATTTACTGAAGGAGCGATCGCTCCAAGCGGAGAGAACGCCGATTAATTGGTCTTCAAGGACTAAAGGATAGCCGATAAAGTGTAATTTTGTATTCCCTGTGGAACGTTGGGCATCTAAGTTGCAAAAAAGAGGATCGTTGTGGAAGTCTCCGAGTTTATGCTGGATTTTAGCAATTGTATCGCCGAAGGGAGGAAAAACTAGATCGTAAATGGGTTGCCTGGTTTTGGCGATCGCGCCGATAATTGAGCCGTTTAAGGAGAGTTCTGGCTGACTCAACAATTCAGAATTGAGAATAGCGGGGGGAATATTGGGATTTGTTCTCGAGCCTTGCAGTTCGAGGCAATTTCGTTGCTCATTGTAGAGCCAAATTGCGGCGACGGTAATATCAAGATTTTCGGCGATCGCGTCGGTGCAATATTGCAGGCTTTCGGGGATAGAATGAGTGCGAACTAAAAAGCGGCTGATTTGTGCTTCTAAGCGAGCCAAACGGGACTGCTCCAATAAGTCGGCTTCAACGCTTTTGCGTTCGGTGATATTTCGCAAGCAGACGGAAACGCCGTCTTGGTGGGGGGAAAGGTGAGCTTCCACCCATATTTTGCCGATGGGAAAAAAGGCTTCAAAATGGGCAGAAATCTGTTCCTCTACGGCGCGCCGATATTCCTGCTCGAAAATCGAACCCCTTAGATCTGGAAATTCCTCCCAGATACAGCGATCTAGCAAAAATTGCCTACTTTTCCCCAATAATTTCTCCGCCACCGAATTGAGAGACATAAATCTCCACTTTTGATCCAGTACAAAAAAGGCATCGGTAATACTTTCTAAAATTTGAACGTTCATGAAACTTACAACCATCTCACAAAACTCCCATATAAATAGAGTTTAGATATTATTTGTTGACGCGAGCAGCCTGTTTTGTTGCTAAAATTGCTGCAAAACAAACTGTTCGAGATCGATTTGAAACCAAATTGAAACCAAACCTTTCTTCGTTATTTTTTATTTTTCCGAAGATTAAGTTATGTTTTTAATTGTTAATTTTGTTAAACAAAACCAAACAAGTATTTTGTTAATGAAAAATATCCTATCATAATGATACTGAAAAACACTTAGCCAAGAAGGTGTTCAGACAAGCAGATTGATATCCTTGATTCCATTATGCGCTATTAGCGTGCAATTGAGTATCACAAAAGCAAATTCTAATAGTTTTTCTGAAGATTTTTGTTTGATTTTATCTCCAGAAATCGAGAATTCTCGTTTAAAAGTTCTCTAATTGCAAGGAAAGCTCTCGATCCCCGCATTTTAAAGGTTCTTTTTTGCTGCGTGCCTTTGTTCTCATAATTCCTTTTGCGATCCTTATGCAAAAATTAGGTAATAGTTTATGCCAAAATTGAAAATAGTATTCTCATCTCCTAGTTTAGAGCGAGTTTGTTCTGGAGTGACCGGGAAAAATAAAACTACACACGAGCCAGCAAGTAATTTATAAAAATGTCTGTAACTGCACCTCAAGCGTTCACGATTTTAGCGGTAGATGATAGTCCCGTCGTGGGAGAATCCATCAAACGGGCTTTGCATCAGCAGTATAGTGTTATTGTTGCCGACAATGCTGTTGATGCGTTATCGGCGATTTATCATCAAAATGTTGATTTGTTACTCTTGGATGTCACTATGCCTGGAGTTGATGGATTAGAGTTATGTCGAACGGTCCGCAGTTTGCCACAATTTGGAAAATTACCGATTATCATGCTGACAGCAAGAGATGGAGCATTTGATAAGGTACAGGGACGTTTGGCGGGAGCAACAGAATATCTGACCAAACCGTTTGATCGCGAAAAATTACTGGCGGTGATTCAAAAATGGATAGTAATGCCTCGAGTTTCAGATTGAGCTTTAGGCGCTTTTAACCTGGGCTTCCCCTGCCAAAAGATTGATGATGGAAGATTTTTCCAAAAGTCCTAAAACAACGCCATTTTCGCCAATGACTGTAAATTGTTTGTTTTCTCCCTCGAGTAGTTTAGCCACTTCCAATAAGGAGCGATCGCCGGCAATAGTTGCGATCTCATCCACTGGGCGTACAAGGGTACGAAGGGGGGTTTCCGTCCACAGAGAAGTGGCAATGGTTTTCAGGTCTTCCAAAGCGATATCCCCTACTAATTTCCCTTCATCGTCAATAACGAGAAATTTGCGCCATTTCTCGTTACCGATCGCATAATTATTGACAAATTCCCGTAGGTTTAGCCCTTGGTTGGCTATGGGACTGTTGGGAATAACAGCATCTTTGGCGGTGTAGTTTTCCAGTTTATCTTGGAGGAGAGCAGATTGGGCAGAGCGTTGTGCATTTTGCAAGAGGAAAACCCCGATAAAGAGAGTCCAGATGCTTCCGTATTCACTAATCCCCAAAACCGCTAAAATGCCGATCGCCACTGCCAGCCAACCGAAACCTTGACCGACGCGACTGGCATAGAGTAGTCCTTTGTTGGGGTTCCCCGTAATTTGCCAAATGGCGGCTTTGAGGATATTTCCGCCATCAAGGGGTAAACCTGGAATGAGATTAAATATCCCTAAAACGAGATTGAGGAGTGCTAACATTAAACACAACTCAAAAAGCGGGAGAGGTAGGGGAAAAAGCGTTTGGATCAGGGTAAAAATGCCGAAGAGAATAAAACTAACCAAAGGTCCGGCGATCGCCACCAGAAAGGATTCCCAGGGGGTTTCTGCTTCTTTTTCCAACAGTGCCAAACCGCCAAAAATGAAGAGAGTAATGGACTTGACGCGAATTCCTCGGGCGATCGCCACCAAACTATGTCCCAATTCGTGAGCCAAGACGGAAGCAAAGAGGAGTAAAGAGGTAATTAAACCAAAAAAGGCAGCCGTTACGCCATTGACTTGAGGTAAGGTGGCAAACTGCTGGCCAAACCAAAACATCCCCAAGGCTAAAACTAAAAACCAAGAAGGATTGATATAAAAGGGGATGCCAAATAAGCTGCCAATGCGAATACTTTTATTCATGTTTTATTGTTCCCGATCGAAATTGCTCATCATTTTGTTTAAAGTAAAGTAAAGATAGTGGCGATCGCAAATTGTTTATTGTCCCGTGCCATAAGGGTTGGAAAATGAATTAATTTCTCCCCCGCCAATTCTATTATTAGGGTTAACCGCACGATTAGTCTGAGTCGGTTGCTGTTGCTGTTGCTGTTGTTGAGAGCGAGAATAGGGATCGTTTAGGCCAGGTGAAGTATTGCCCAAACCAGGAAATGTGGTGGTAGTGGGGGTTGAAACCCTTGGAGAAACAACACCTCGACGGCTGTTTTGAGGCACAATCGGTGTAGTAGGAACAACACCATTAACCCCAGTATTCACCCCATTTGCACCAACTCCATTCAGGGCAGGATTACTGGTACCTCGTCTGGTGGTTTGGTTAATAGAAGGTTGCGCCGTTGTTCTTCGTTGGTTAGAAGAAAGGCCAGAAGGTGTACTATAGAGGTTATTCGTAGCATTTGGCAAAAGATTATTGGGATTGTTAGGAGTTTGATTGGGAGAAGAATTGGCATTAGAATTAGGATTATTTGTGCCTCGATTATTTTGTTCTTGAGGTTGCGGAGTATTGGTTGTAGAAGTCGGAGAAAGTTGTTGTAAAGAGAGGAGTTCTGCTTCTAAAGGAGTGAGTTCGCCGTTTCCTGCTTCTCCTCGCAGCATTCTATCTAATGGAGTTGAGAGGGAAAGTGCATCTAAATTAAGTGTTCCGATTTGGCCATCTCCTTTCTTTTTTGCGTCCCCAGCATTGGTCAAGTCTTCGAGAGGAGAAAGATTCAATAAAGGATTTTTAGAGGCTGAATCTTTTTGCTTTTGTTTGTCTTCCTCTTTCTGTTTTTTCATAAAAACTTCTAAAGGATCGGCTTCTTTGTTTTTCTTAGCTTGATTGTTATTTACTTGAGAGGAATTCCCTGGATCTGTTCGCAACCAAAAGGAAAGATCTCCAGTTTGAGCATCGGCTTCTAAATCTTCGCGAGAGAGATCGGGGTTTGCTTCTAAAATCTTTTCAACTTGGTCATTTTCTGAATTTGAAGCCTCTAACCATTCGGGATGTTCGATATACACCCAAAAGGAAGCTATCAATAAGGCACACATGATACCAGAACCAAAAAATAAGGGTTTGAGGGAATATCCTATTTCAGGATTAATATTGTTATTTTCGGGTGAAGGCGGTGTTTGGGGGGACATGGCTTGTTAATGAGGACGGGCTTTTCTCTAGTTTAGCGAATGCCCCAAAAAATCTCGCGCCAAATTATAGATTTGGCGCGAGATGTTGCTTTTTTCGTTTAATCATTACGGATGGGTTAAGCAAAATTGACTTCAACGATAATATCGTTGTAGTCCAGATCGCCGCCGTTGGGGAGGTCCTCAAAGCCAAAGGTATTGCTACCCAATAGGCGAATGTGATCGGCGCGATCGCTATTGGCTTCTCCAAAGACGAAATAAGCCTGAATATCTTGACCTGCTAAATTCTTGGGATTTTGATTCAAGAAGTTCTCGGCGCTACCGTTGGCGATGATAATAGGTGCATAGAGGAAGCCTCCATTGAATGAACCATTTTCTGTGTTTTCCGATTGATTGCCTACTCGTAGCGCGATATTATCAATGCGGTTGCGAATAGCTGCTGCTGCATAACCCTCTTGACCCGGTGCGAGGCCGTCAATGGTGCCGTTTGTATCGTTAATGCGGTAGAAGTAAACTTCGTTGGTGTACCTTGCCTCTCGGGTTAGGGTAAAGGTTGCTGACTGCAAGCCAGATAGTCCTTCTAGATCGAGGATTTCTAGGCCAGGTTTTTGCAGGTTTCCTACTCCAATGGGGGGATTTTCTAGACTTTGTTCGATTTCGATGGTGAGTCCACTGGCAAAATTGAGCCGGAATTGACCGGAGTTGAGTTCGATGATGCTGGCTTCTTGGGAAACTATAGTGCGATCGAGGCTTTGAATATTGATTTTAAAGCGCTGATTGGGTTGAACGTTTAAGAAGAGTTTTTGGCGACCAAAGGCAAAGCCACGAGGTTGAAATCCTGGGGGAAGGGTAGAGAAAAGAACTTCCGAGAAACTAACCTTATTACTAGAGTCGAGGAAGGAAATTGTAATTTCCGAAATCTTCTCAATGTTAATATTGGCAAGTTTGAATTTCACTCGTCCTCCGTTTTTCACTTTACCCATTTTAAAGATTGTGCCACCTTCCAGTATTAATTTATCTGGATCGAAATTAGATTTGGGTGCAGTTTCGGGTTTGGTGTCGGGTTCGGATTGAGGGACAATCAAATAACGCAGACCATTTTCTGTATCGGCAGATTGCGAACCGCTAAAGGCTTCTAATTTTCCATTTTCTCCATTTTCTAAGAAGTCGCCCAAAGTAGGATAAGCAAATTTTAGCAATTCTGCTTTACTTTGATTAACATTGCGGAAAGGATTTTCATTCCCCGTTCTTTCAAAAAACTTAGGAGTACCGATCGCGCCTATATTTTCAAAATAGCGAATTTCGCTTTCCCCTTCCCCACTACTATTAATAACCGTTTGTCCGAGGAAAGCATCTAGATCGCCATCTTTATCGAAGTCGATAAACTCCGGTACGATTCTGACAGTCGCATCCGTCGGGACAATAACATCTGCACTTTTGAAGGGATGATCGACAAAGTTAACTTCGCTGAAACTGGGTTCGCTAGGTGTGCCGTTATTTTTGAAGACTTTAATATAGTTCTCAATCCCAGATTCGCTACTTTCTCCCCCAATAAATGCCCAATCAATCTTGCCGTCATTCTCCTCGTCAATGAATGTTGGGGACGCATAAGCCGCAACTTTTGTCAAGCCAAAAGGATTGGATTCTGGTGTGGCAAAGGTATCGTCTCCATTGCTTTGAAAGAAGTGAATATCGCCATTTTTATCGCCGACAATAATATCTAAATCACCATCGTTATCTATATCTACAATAGATGGTTTAATAAGTCCGTCTGCAACCGACGCAAGATCTAAATCGAGGGTTTGACCGTCTTCAAATGTTTTATCGCCAGCATTGCGATAGTAGACTAATTCTTTATCGTTTGTTCCCACAACAAGATCGAGTTTTCCATCTTGGTCAAAGTCAACTAAAACTGGAGCCAGAAGCGCTTTATCTTCAATTAATAAGGGCGTTTGTTTATCGGGTTCTAGTTTATATTGTGTTTGAGGATTGGAGGGAAGTTGAGGAGGAGGCTCATTCAGAACAAAATAGCGAATACCATTCTCGCTTCGAGAGCCAGTAAACGCTTCTAAGATGTCATTGCCGAGAAAATCTACAAGGTCTAATTTAACTTGCTCGAGTTGATTCGAGTGTTGCTGATTAACTGTGTTAAAGGGATTATCATCACCATTTTGTTCTACAAATATCGGTGTTGTATTAGAACCTTCATTGGCAAAGTATCTAATCGAATTTTTCCCAGAAGCAATTTCGGTTTGTCCGAGGAAAACATCAAAATCACCATCTCCATCAAAATCAGCTAAAGTTGGTGTAATTCTTGTGCCTTGAGGATTGGCAGTGGGAACATTAACATTTTGGAACGGATAATCGTTTCCCGATAGGAGTTGAAAATTTGTCTCTCCTAGATCTCTGGTATAAACTTTAAGAAAGTTCTCTAAGTTTCCACCGGTGTTGTAACCGCCTACATAAGCAGTTTCAACAAAACCATCTCCATCGGAATCAATGAACGCGGGAGCAGCATAATAAAATGAACTCGGTCGGCTATGAGTAATCCCAAAAGGATTCTCTACTGGAGCTTCAAAAGTATTATCACCTTTGTTTTCAAAGAAGTAAACAAAACCATCGTATTCCCCAACAAAGAGATCTAAGTCGTCATCGCCATCAATATCAACAACAGCAGGAGTGGTAAGGTTTCCAAATGCGCTTGTAATGTTAGCGGGTTTCGTTCCGATATCTTTTAATTTTTGCAGTCCAAAGGGATTTACTTGGGAATTTTGATTATCAAATTGCTTTCCAGCTAAACCTTTGATATAAAGAATATCACCTTGAGTCGTGCCAACAAAGGCATCTAAGTTGCCATCGCCGTCAAAATCGACAATAACTGGGGATGTTAAGATGCGATCGACTTGTAAGGGAGTAGATGGATCAAATGGATTGGAGGATTTAAGCTGAAGTTCAAATTGCGTCATGATTCATTGAAAGGATTTTTAAGTAGGATTGAGATTACGTTTAGAAATAGAGAGCTGAGTTTAAGATTAGCGCGATCGCGCCAGTTTTTCTCTGGCCAGAGTATGACGGACGATAGAGCAGATTTAGAAGTTCCCAATCTGTAATATTTTAGAACGTCACTTGAAAAATAACATCATTGTAGTCGCGATCGCCACCTCCCGAGGGAACCTCAAAGTCAAAATTATTATTCCCCAATAAGCGAAGATAATCGACACTATCGGGATTTGCTTCAGTATAAGCCTAAGTACAGGACAAAAATTGTCAAGAGTGGTGAAAGCCTCGACACTGACAAGACTTCCCCAAACTCGGCAAATTCTCTTGAGCTTTTGAGCAATGAAATTAAGTGAGTACATTTGTTGCTCTACCGAGGGACAACGTTCGGTTTGCTAAAAAGGTTTCCATCGTCACCCTTTGTTGTATTCAATTTTGGCAAAATATTCCAATAATAGCCGATGAATAAAAATATAACCTCCTCCTACCTTTTGCAAAAAAATCAACTGGGTAGCATGATTGAGAAAGCGGGCATAATTCCAAGGAATACGACCGTCAAAATAAAGAATTGCCCGTAAAATTAAATGTTTAATACAGGCTTCTCCTCCTCCTGTAGCCAAACCAAATACCAGACCAAAACAGCCCCAAAAAATAATTGACCAACTTACGAAATCTGCTGCGATCGCAAAAACAATAAAACCAATCGAACCAAATAATAAAGAGCTTTTTGCCGATTGCCAGATGCCTTGATTGGGAATAGTAATAGTTTCAATTCCTGGACTTTTAAAACCTTGTACAATGCCAAACATGATACCAATACTAACACCAAAAACTAAACCTCGCAAGGGGATATCTTGATGAGTTTGCAGCCAAGTAAGATTGAAAATATGCCAATGTAAAGGACTGGTTAAGCCTTCATATAAAATACGAATTGTCGTTCCTAAAACTGCCCCTAAAACCGTCCCAATCAAGAGATTATCACGCCCTCGTTTCCACGACCATTTCAGTGCTTCAATAGGTTGAACTCTATAAATTCCAAAAATTGACCAAGATAATCCTGCACCCACTAATAGGGTGACGATTAATTTATCTAGAGGTAGAAAAACATTAAAAAATAAGCCAGCAATTAAAAAATAAGTTATGATTAAGCTCATTAGATAAATAATACGATGTCGCTTTTTCTTTAACCAATTAGGCTGTATTCTTTCCAGCAAAAAAACAGTTTGAGAACTTTTTTCCATTTGCTTTGCAAGTTGACTCAGCCATTTTTTTGCTTGTTTTTTTGAGTAATTATTATTGTTACCACGACGATTAAACATCCGTTCAATATAAGCCTGAAATAAATGGTTTCTCTGTTCTTCTATGCTTCTGGGAGGTGTATCTTCAAGGGGTGTATCTTGATAGGTTAAGGTCATAATACTTAACATGAGGGGAGACTGTGCCAACTCTTGTAATGTTTCATCAGTTTGCAATGTTATTTTTAATGCAGAAAAACTCTCTCCCATTGTTTGTAAATAGTTCTGAATTTGGTCTGGAGTTAAAGGTTGCAAGTAAATTGCGGATTGGAAACACAGTTGCGAAGATAGGTTCTCATAATCGCGAATGCGACTGCAAGCAATTACTTCTGTTTGACCAAACTCTGTACAAAATTGATTGAGAGATTCAATACAAGATTGTCGTTTTTCAATGTTAACTTCATCTAAACCATCGAGGAGGAGTAAGAGTTGTTGTTGTTCGATCCATTTTCTACCAATTCCTTTTGCAACTTGATATTTTGTATTTAGTTCTTCAACGATCCATTGAGAAATTGTTCGCTTGCGATCGCCCCAAGAAGAAAGATTAAAAATAACTGGAATGGGTAGAGAAGGATCTCTATTGGCTCGAGTAATTAAATCTCGCGTTAATTCTAACAAAGTTGTCGTTTTTCCGGAACCAGGTTGCCCTAAAATCAACAAAGTCCTACCTGCACCTAGTTCATCAAATTTATTAATAATGCGAATTCCCGAAGCAAGAGATTGATAGGGGGTATCGCTACTTTCCCAAATTAATCCCCAAGGGCGATCTACTGCATCCAGCCTTTCTTCTAATCCTAACTCAATCAAGGCTTTACCATGTAGGGAGGTTTCTAAAACTCCTTTAATCCAATAATTTGTAACTTTGTTAAGTAATATTTGACGGTTGCGGGATTCTTCTCGAGAGAGAGTTGGTGTATTTAAAAAGTCGTTATATTCGGGTGGAAGTTCTGTAGGAGGTTCGGTTTTTGGGAAAATAAATTCGGTTTTTTCAGAGTTGGCGATCGCATTTGTAGTAGCAATGGTTGCTAAAGTTGCTTGGGTTGGCGATCGCTCTCGATCTAGGTTAAAATCTAAGTGTTTTAATGCTTGTAGGGCTTCCGTTGCGTCAGTATAGCGCTGTCGATAATCATAACGCACCATGCGCTCGAGAAAGTCGGTCAATTCTGGACTAATAGAGATAGATAGATCGAAAAGATGCGCGTAAATTTCTCCGGTTTTATCGTAAGGAAATTGACTGGGAGATAAACGACTTAAGGCTTGAAAAGCGAGAATTCCTGCTGCATAAATATCACTGCTAAATTGAGGTTTAAATGCCTGTTGTTCGGGAGGCATATAACCTGGAGTTCCGATCACAACGGTTAGATCGCTGTCTCCTTGGGAACGAACTTGTTTAACTGCACCAAAGTCAATCAGAACGATCTCGCGATCGCGTTTTCTACGAATAATATTGGCTGGTTTAATATCTCGGTGAATGACTTGAGATTGATGCACAAAAGCCAGAACTCTTAAGAGATCGCGAATTAAGGTAATGATTGCTTCTTCTGTCCACAAATTGCCTTTGTCTAATTCCTGTGCTAAAGTTTCCCCTTCAATATATTCTTGCACTAAATAAAATTCTCCATTTTCCTCAAAATGTGCTAATAAACGAGGGATTTGTGGATGTTCTCCTAGTTTGTAAAGCATTTCTGCTTCGCGATCGAAAAAGCGTTTTGCTACCTCTAAACCCGTTTCATTGTTTAAGTTGGGTTTAAGAAGTTTAACCACACAAAATGGATGTTTGGGTAAATGAATATCTTTTGCTAAAAAGGTTTGACCAAATGTTCCTCGTCCCAAACGTTGAATGATTTGATAGCGACCTGTTAAAATTTCATCCATAAATAAAAAGGTAAAAAGTTCAGAAGTTGGGAAGAATCAAGCTAAACCCTTAATAGTAACTTCCCATCGTACCGAAATTCTCCTGATGTTCGCGCCATTCTTCCTCTAGAATCCCATAGATTTATGCTGATAAGCAATGCTACCTTTTTTCACCCCCTTCATCCTCCAACTCTAAAACAACATCTTCATAAATAGCATTTAGCGATAACGTGATTCCCAAACTCATAAACTCAATCGTATCACCTTCACTGTAGGGAATGAATCGCCACTCTCCAACAGCATCCCGCCGAAAAATCTCAACCGTTTTGGTTTCAGAACTCACTAAAACATATTCTTGTAGCGTTGAGAGACGACGGTACAGGGCAAATTTACCACCGCGATCGCGTAGCGTCTCCGAAGGAGAATCGTAAGCCGACCTACTCGGAGAAAGCACCTCAATAATGACGCAGGGATAGCGGATGAATTGTCGGGCAATGCGATCGCATAGCGTCTCGGTACGAGAATCGCGCTCATCGCAGCTAATACTAAGGTCTGGATAGGTAAACGGTCCCTCATCAGTGATGCCCACCTTGGCATCAGAGTTACGCACCTTGCAGCGTCCCCGTAACGGTTCTCGTAACAGGATTGCCAAATTTAGGGCAATATCTGCATGAGGCAGCGTTCCCCCTGCCATCGCAAACACTTCCCCATTAAAATATTCGTAGCGTAGTGGTTGCTGGACTTCCCATTGCAAATATTCCTGTGGTGTTAAGCGGGGGACAACTCTGGCAGTACCTTGCATCATTTTAGATGAGTGGGTTACAACAACATTTTACCCAGAAGTGCGGAATATGGTGAAAAACTACGGATTAGCCAAATCCATCGCGCTTCTGTCTTTGAGGGAAGTATAGCAAGCGATCGCAAAACAAAATGTCTGCGATCGCACTTGGTCAATAATAAACTACCCAGAAAACCTGCTCTTTTACCAAACTACCTTTTTGTCAATACTTTCTTCATAAATATTCATTTTTTTGATAGAGAATGTTTTTATCGATCCAATCGGACAAAAAAGGGTGGATCGGCGCAAACCCTTAACCTAACGTTGTCAAACTGGCAAATTGCTACAACATGGGCAACTATATCTCCTCTCCTTAAAATAGCAGATGTACTGCCCAGATACAAACAACGCTAACTCGCGGCTTGACAAGAACAAATTCTCTAGATTAAGAAACGTTAAGCTCCTCAATTAATAGAAAAAACAAAATAGCATAACGAAAAGCATAGTTTATTATTATGTACCATTTTCCGCACTTCATTGGCGTTACTTTATCACTTTAAGCAACATTTCAACCTCTTTAATCAAATTATTATATAGCGCACTTTCTTGTAAAAGTAATTGTAAATCTGAAATGCGATCGGGATAGCGATCGCGCCAAAGTTGACTCGGTACAAAATTAGTTTGTATTAACTCAAAATCTACATTCAAATATAGCGCCAGAGGTGTATTTGCACAGCCTTGATTTTGCCATTCTTGGTTTAAGCGACGAGAAAACATACTCAGTCCTGAAGGCGTAATTGGTCGCACATGAGTAGGATCGTGAATGAAATCATCGTGACGGGGATGAGGGACAATAATTTGAATAGTCGCACCGTTTGCACAAATGCGATACATTTCCTGAATAATCTGCAAATAAGTATCGGTTTGCTGTCCAAGATGTTCGAGAACATGGATCAATTTAATCTCAATGATGCTATTATCTGGCCACGGCCAAGGAAAGGTTTCTAAATCGAACTTTAAATCGGGATTTCCAAAGCGATCGACATTGATATAACCTTGCAAAGATTTGAACCCACAGCCAAGATTTAAGCGTAGATTTGACATAATTATGCTCCTCTAGGGTGGGCATATCCACCCTATTTATTAACTTATTTAACTGAGTTCTTCCAAATCTACCCACTCATCAGAAGAATCATCTTCATCAAGATAATGAATCCGATATTGGTCGCCGTCAATCTTTTTAATAATCCCAGCGTACCACTCCTCTTCCTCTTCATCCCAAACCTGAACTTTTTGACCGATCGCATAACCATTATCGTCAGCGTCAGGGCGATCGCCAGACCGAACATTTTTCTCTTTTACCCATTCATCTTCTGAAGATCCATAACTCGTGTAATGAACAAAATAACGATTTGTACCATCTTTAACTTTAATTTGTTTGATCGTAGCTTCGTACCAATCTTCCTCTTCTTTATCCCAAACTTCAATCTTGTCCCCAATAGAAAATTCAGCATTTTCTCCCCCTCCAGAAGGACTCTCTTCGGGGGCATTTTGTAAATCTTCTTTCACTAAAGCATAGGCATCTAAGATTAAACGACGGGCAACACTTTGAATACCCGTATGTTCATAATAATTAGTCGTTTGATCCAAAACTGCAGCCACAAAATCCAAATTATCATCGGCTATTTGCACAAACTGCCCTAAACTGTTAGAAATGGTTTGTGGGGTAATTCCCGTTTTAGCCACAAATCCATTCATCCAGCCCTCTACTGCCTCAAAACATTGGTTAAGAAAACCGACGCGATCGCCCGTTGTTTTGCCTGGTAATCGGTCTTGAATGCCGAGGAAAACAGGATTTTGAGAAATAACTCCTGCATCAATACCATTAATAATCTCGTGAATTTTAGTCAGAAAATTCGGACCCAAGGGCAAAATTCCATCGATGCAAACTAACGCAACCATCCGCATAAAACTCGCACCTTGATAGTTTTCCGCGAGAGAGGTGGCAAATTGTTGAGGGTTGGGTTGGGGAAGTCCATTTAGTTTGCAAAAAGCAATAACTTCGATCGCAATTTTCAGTAATAAATCAATGGTTTGAGTTGTGTCAGCTTTGGGGGTAATATTGCCTAGGAAGGAGAGAAAACTAATTTTTTCACCGACTTTATTAGCTAATGCTGCCGTTGCCATAGCTACATCCGCCTTGTCGATCGCCTGATATAACCCGATCGCCCCTTGATAACCCTTGTTAGGATCGAGATAGAGAGATGCAGCGCGATCGCTGATGCGCTGGATAACTTGGCGATCGCTTTCTCCGGTAATCTTTTGAATGCTTTCCTCAAATCCTACAATATTATCCCACTGACCGGGAGCAATAAAATCCAGTGCTTTTAAAACTTTGACGGTGATATTATCTTGGGGGAGTTCGTCAACAAGTTGAATAATCGAATTACTCATCAGTCAATCCTCACAATGTTAAATGTTGTTAATTGAGATCGTTAAGATTTTGAGATGCTCCGCATTCTTTACAATATGATAGCCTTTTATAGGTCAAGTTGTGGCAGTTTGTACATTCAGCATATTGATAATAACCACAATGAGGACAGTGAGGATCGTGAAGTCGCAGTTTCTTCGCACATTGGATACACCGCAATTGTTGGACTCGGTTAGCAGCTTGAATTTTAGGATTGAAAACTATTTTTTGAAAAAATTGAATTATGCCAAAACCAATGGCGGGAATGAGCAAAATATAAACATAATTTATTAGAAAAAGGAAACCTCCTAAAAGTGTGCTAATGAGATCGAAGAGAAATTGAAAGATTATGCCAACTTGCAGAAACTGAAAGATTTTAATAATTAGCGGAATAAAAAAGATAACCAGCAAATGCCAACTCATCAACCTGATGAGTCCATATCCTTTACGTTCAGAAAATTTATGAATAGTTAAGGCAATAAAAATGAGAGGTAGAAGAAAAAGAGATTGAAATGCAATCTGGATACTAGGATACCAAAAAGATGCCCGATTGTATTCTTTCTCAACTGTTGTAAAGTTATCATTTTGGTTAAGAAAAGTTAGAAAATTAATACTGTCTGATTGACCAAGTAATTGCTTTTTAAGCGCGGATATTTCTACTTTTAACGTCGCAATATTACTGTTATTTTGCTCTAGTTCTTGTTTGGCTTTTTCCGCATCAACGAGATTAATAGAGCGATCCCTCTGTTGTCCCGCAATTTTTTCTAATAGAGTAGAATCATACTGCTCTCGGATATTACGGTTGGTGATTTCAAAATTATTAATTTGTGTTTGCTTCTGGTCAATAGTGCTTGAGAGTTGCTGATTTTCGGCAGTATTAATCTTATCCTTGAAGGTACCATAAGCCAAGCAAGTTGCTGATACATTCCCTAGATGTCCTCTTTGGGATTGTTGATAGTTTTCTTGAAAATTTAGATATTTTTGTAAGGAAGAGCGAATTGTGTCATAATCTTTATCTGGTGTTACGCGATCGCGATAATCTACCCACTCAAAATAACAAGGATGAGCTAAAGAAGGATTGAGATACCAACGCCCAATATCATCTAATCCAGAAAAAACATTAATTAAGATAAAAATATCAATAATAATAACAACAATCAAACTCACCTTATTGATGGGTTCGTTATTGATGTTTCTTGACTTATTAAAAAATCGATTGCATAACCGATTGCATAACTGTCGTATTTTGGTAAACATTTTTGTCTTCCTTGAGAAAATGAATGAGACAGCCTTGTTAGTATTCTAATCGCTGTTTCCTCTTTTTTCCGGATATTCTCTCGCGATCGCGATCGCCCTTCCTCATACCTTACGATCGCATTTTCCACCCTATCCCCATCATCCCTCAGCCTGCATGAATTCACGGAGAAAGTGCGATAAAGTTCACGGTATTCAGACACGCTGCCCGCAAATAGTGTATTCTAGCAAACATAATAATTACCCAATAGGTCAATTCTGTGTTAGAAGCCTTTGTATTCGCTACTATTTTGTGCGGATTTTTCGGAATCTTTCTTAAAAAAAACCTACTGATGAAAATCGTCTCAATGGATGTGATGAGTACGGGGGCGATCGCTTACTATGTCCTCATTGCCTCTCGAGAAGGTTTCCTCACGCCTATTCTCTCCGAGAATAACATCAATAGGGTTTACGCCGATCCCGTTCCTCAAGGGGCGATTTTGACCGCGATCGTCATTGGCCTCTCAATTCAAGCGTTAATGCTAGTCGGGGTCATGAAACTTTCGCGAGATCACCCCACCTTAGACACCCACGAGATCGAGAAGGACAATACATAAATGAACGAAATTACGATCGCCTGGATCGCCCTACCTTTCTTTGTCGGGTTTCTCATTTATCTCCTGCCCAAACTCGATCGCTACCTCGCTCTATTGGCAGCTTTGGCATCGGTGGGCTATGGGTTTTGGCTCTTTTTCCAAGATTCTCCCCTTGTCCTCACATTACTCGACAATTTTGGTGTCACCTTAGAAGCCGATACATCGAGCGGCTTTTTTATCTTGACCAATGCCCTCGTCACGGTAGCAGTGGTGATTTACTGTTGGGATACGAACAAAACCGCCTTTTTTTATACTCAAGTCATTATTCTGCACGGTAGCGTCAATGCCACCTTTATCTGTGCAGATTTTATCAGCTTGTACGTTGCCCTTGAAGTGAGCGGTATTGCGGCCTTTTTGGCCATCGCCTATCCCCGTAGCGATCGCTCTATGTGGGTCGGTTTGCGCTATCTCTTCATCAGCAACATCGCCCTGCTCTTTTATCTTATTGGCGCAGTGCTGGTTTATCAAGCGAACAACTCCTTTGCCTTTGCGGGGTTGCGCGATGCTCCCCCAGAAGCCCTGGCCCTCATTTTTCTAGGACTGTTAGTT
Organism: Spirulina sp. CCY15215; assembly: GCF_016888125.1. Taxonomy (GTDB): domain Bacteria; phylum Cyanobacteriota; class Cyanobacteriia; order Cyanobacteriales; family Spirulinaceae; genus CCY15215. The sequence goes on along the minus strand of NZ_JACSWA010000294.1, from coordinate 7,172 downwards.
AAAGGAGGAGTATTTGTTTCTGGTTTATGGCTGCCCTTAACCCACTCGGAATCAGAAACTCCCGTTTCCGCTATGCTCTCAGGGGTTGTAGTGAAAAGCGGCATATTTCCCCTCATGCGCTGCGCTTTAATAGTGCCGGAGGTTGACCCCATTGTGCGTTCTTTTGGCGTGGCCACCGCCCTCCTAGGGGTAGCTTATGCCGTTTTTGAAAAAGATACCAAGCGGATGTTAGCCTTTCATACAGTTTCCCAATTGGGATTCATCCTGGCTGCACCGGAAGTCGGGGGATTTTATGCCCTCACCCACGGCTTAGTCAAAGCCGCACTATTTTTATGTGCCGGAACTTTACCCAGTCGTAACCTGAAAGAATTGCAACAGCAACCCATTGCTACCCCCCTCTGGATCGTCTTGGCGATCGCCAGTTTTTCTATCTCCGGTTTTCCTTTACTCTCCGGTTTTGGAGCCAAGATATTAACCATGAAAAATCTTCTCCCTTGGCAAGTTATCGGCATGAATTTGGCAGCATTGGGAACCGCTATTTCCTTTGCTAAATTTATTTTTATCCCTCATCAAAACTCCATAGAAGACCACAAAAGCAGACCTGGTTTCTGGATCGCGGTCATTATCCTCCTTTTGGGCTTGATTGGGGCCAATGTTGCCTACTATGATGCTTATAATCTGACGAATACCATTAAACCCCTCGCCACGATCGCGCTGGGTTGGCTGGCTTATTTCGCCATATTTAAAAGATTGAGTATCAAATTGCCCCGAGTCGTGGAGCAATTCGATCATTTAATCGGTTCAATGAGCCTCGTTTTGCTTTTACTCTTTTGGATGGGGTTTGCATGGTTGGACATTTAATCTTCCGTTTGACGATTTGGTTTCTGCTGACAGCGAATTTAAGCTGGCTGAATATACTCATCGGTCTTAGCATTTCACTGCTCTTGCCTCGCGGGTATACTAACCCGGAAACCTTGAAAGAATGGCTGTCGATATTGGGGAAAATACTTTGGGCAATTCCCCTCGCTTATATCGAAGCCTTCGATCTCATTCTGCGTCCTCATAATGACGAGGATATGGTCTGCGAACAAGTGGAAAAAAAGCGATCGCACCGTCTCGTTTTCTTGGATATTTTGCTCATTACATTTACCCCCAAAACCATTGTGGTGAAATATCACGAAGAAGGGTGGTATGAAGTTCATCGCGTTACTCGGAGGAAAAAGCCGTGAGCCTATTATTAATTGCTATGATTTTGGTCTTACTCATTCCCCTTTATGATGCTTGGAAGAATGATAATATCTGGCAAAAAATGCTGGCTTTTGCCAGTATCTCCACGAAAACGGCAATTTTGATTTTGTTCATCTCGGTTTTGCGGGATGATTGGGCGATCGGCATCGTTGGTGCGATCGTTCTCACGGTTGGAAATGCAGCCTTAATGCTGCTGGCAAATATCATTAAGCGCATGAATGAAACATGATTAATTTTATGAGCTACATACTCACTATAACCGATTGCTTGTAATGAATACTTTGACGATCATTTGGGTCGCCTTGCCCTTTTTCATGGGGTTTCTCATTTATCTCCTACCTCGACTCGATCGCGCCCTAGCGATTGTGACGGTTTTACTGTCGGTGAGTTATGGGTTGGGACTATTTGTGCAAAAAACTCCCTTCACTTTAAATCTACTCGATCATTTCGGGGTCACATTAGAAGCCGATACTGCGAGCGGTTTTTTTATCCTTACGAACGCTTTGGTTACAGCCGCCGTCATCATTTACAGTTGGGATACCCAAAAAACCGCCTTTTTTTACACCAACGCTATTATTCTGCACGGTAGCGTCAATGCGGTTTTTATCTGCGCGGATTTCATCAGCTTATATGTCGCCCTAGAAGTCACCAGCATTGCCGCTTTCCTCGCGATCGCCTATTCCCGCAGCGATCGCTCCATGTGGGTAGCCCTGCGCTACCTATTCATCAGCAATGTCGCCATGCTCTTTTATCTCATCGGTGCCGTGCTGGTTTACCAAGCGAATCACTCTTTTGCCTTTGCTGGGTTAAGGAATGCCCCTCCCGAAGCCCTCGCACTTATTTTTTTGGGACTATTAATCAAAGGCGGTGTTTTTGTTTCGGGGTTGTGGTTGCCCCTGACCCATGCCGAATCGGAAACCCCCGTTTCAGCCTTGCTTTCAGGTGTTGCAGTCAAAAGCGGCATTTTTCCCCTTCTACGCTGCGCCTTGATTGTGCCGGAAGTCGATCCCATTATTCGTTTTTTCGGGGCAGCCAGCGCCCTAATCGGCATCTGCTACGGCTTATTTGAAAAAGATACCAAGCGAACCCTCGCCTTTTCCACAGTTTCCCAATTGGGCTTCATTCTCGCAGCCCCAGAAGTGGGAGGATTTTACGCCCTCACTCACGGACTGGTCAAAGCCTCCCTGTTTTTAATTGTCGGAACTTTACCCAGTCGCGATATCGAACAGCTACAACGGCAGCCGATCTCTACCCCTCTGTGGATTGCCCTAGCGATCGCCAGTTTTTCAATCTCGGGTTTCCCCTTACTCTCCGGCTTTGGAGCCAAGGTTTTAACCATGAAAAACCTGCTCCCTTGGCAAGTCATCGGCATGAATTTAGCCGCCCTGGGAACAGCAATCATGTATGCTAGATTTATCTTTTTACCCCATCACAGCCAAGGAGAAACCCAGAGCGATAAAACCAAACCCGGTTTTTGGATAGCGATAACCCTGCTCCTAGTCAGCTTGGTTGCAGCAAATGTTGCCTACTATAATGCTTATACTCTCGGGAATATTATCAAACCTCTAGGGACAATTGCTTTGGGATGGCTAATCTATTTTTTTGTCATCAAAAGATTCAGCCTTAAACTACCCAGAATCGCCGAGAAATTCGATCATTTAATCGGTTCGATGAGCCTCGTTTTGCTTTTACTCTTTTGGATGGGAATTGTCTGGTTGGACATTTAATTGGGTTTGTGTCGGTTTTGCGAGATGATTAAGATCGTTCTTACGGTCGGAAATGCAGCCTTAATGCTGTTGGCAAATATTATTAAGCGCATGAACGAAACATGATGGATTTTATTAGCTATACTTGCCTCATTGTGGGCGTTATTTTCTGGTTTTGGGGAACGATTCCCCTCCTCAGCGAGAGATCGGTGTTATTTAAACTACACAGTCTTTCGGTATCAGATACCCTCGGTTCCATGAGCATTATTTTTGGGCTATTGCTGAAAATTCCTCGGGAATGGCCGCTACTGGTGCTGGCGATCGTTTGCTTGGTACTCTGGAATACGATGTTAGGGTACGTGCTGGCTTATTGTTCCAGTAGTGGGGAAAAGAGGGAAAATCGATGAATGAGAGTTATATTTATGCGATCGCCGCCCTATTGCCCTTAACGTCAATCATGCTAGTGTTACAGGTCAATCCCTATAGCGCCCTCGTTATTCGGGGGATTCTCGGGGCAGTTGCGGCATTATTATATGCGGTTTTAGGGGCTCCCGATGTGGCCTTGACGGAAGCATTAGTGGGAACCATGCTGGCGATTACTTTGTATGCGGTGGCGGTGCGATCGTCAATGGTGATGCGTTTAGGCGTACTGGTAAAGGAAGGAGAAGATGGTTCTCGCGGGGAACTCATGACGGCATTACGCAGTATTGTTAACAAGCGTCAGATGCGCCTCGAATTGGTGTCCTATGTAGACAAGGAAGAGTTACATACAGCTTTGCAAGACAAAGATATTCATGGCACTTGCCTTCGAGAAGGGGAGAGTTATTCTATTGTCATGCGGCTGCAACGCCTCTATGAGATGATCCAAACGGAACTGGTATCCTCCTCTGCTATCCTAACTTATCTAGAAAATTCAGACTCACAGGAGAAACATTGATGAAATGGCTCTATATTGCGGCGGGAATTGCCCTTTATATTAAAATGTTGGTAATTCCCAATGCTGCCCCAGAATTGTCTTTCTCGATTGTCGAGGCTGTAGTGGCTGATAGCGGCGTACCGAGTGCAGTGGCGGGGATTATTTTACGGAATCGGCTCTACGATACTATCTTTGAAGTGGTGGTTTTTACTGTTGCGATCGGGGGGGCTAAGTTTTTGCTGGCGGATGAAAAGCCCCAGACGCAAATTCATCAGTTTCGCGATCGCCCTTCCATCGTGTTGGCACGTTTGGGAGCAACAATTGCCGCTTTAGTGAGTATTGAACTGGCAATTCGCGGGCATTTAAGTCCAGGAGGGGGATTTGCGGCGGGAGTGGCTGGTGGAACCGCGATCGGTCTAGTGGCGATTACATCTTCTCCTGAGTGGATGCAGGGAATTTACAAACGCTGGCAGATCGCAACCTGGGAGAAATTATCGGTATTGGCTTTTATTATTCTGGCAGGTTTCACTCTAGCTGGTGTGGAATTACCTCACGGGGAGTTGGGGACTTTATTTAGTGGTGGCACTATTCCTATTCTGAACATTCTCGTTGCGATTAAGGTTGCTTTGGGGTCTTGGGCTGTGGTTTTAGTCTTTATTCACTATCGCGGTTTATTATAGTTTAACTGAAATACTAGGTAGCTGAAAGTGGCGATCGCGCTGCCCGCAATTAATTATTGGGAACATTATATTTCCGTTTAGGAAATATTCTACAACCAACTTAACAAAATATTCAGGAGCAATAGTGAACAATGGGGACAATCAAGCTCATGCACGCGAAATTACATCGCGTCCACGTCACAGAAGCAAAACTTCACTATATAGGAAGCATCACCATCGACCGAGAACTCCTAGAAAAAGTTGGTATTATTCCCCTGGAAGAAGTGGAAGTTGTCAACCTTGAAAATGGAAATCGTTGGACGACTTACGTTATTCCAGGAGAAGCCGGAAGCCGACAAATTTGCTGCAATGGGGGAGGAGCCCTCTTGTGCCAACCAGGAGATATCTTAATTATTTGGGCAAACGAACAATATGATCGCGCCGAAGTTATGACTAGCGGACACAAAGCACGAGTCTTACTGGCTGATGAAAATAACGGCATTGAAAAAGTATTTTCCCACACCCTGACACCGGATGGAAACGCATTAGTATACGAAGACGGTTATAAATTCCCTGCGACAACTTTTTGTTAATGTATCGGGGCAACAACCGAGATAATTACTTATCTTTCTCCATCGATCGCTGAGAAATTTTCAAGACGGTTTTTCTGGGTAGAAAAGGTAAAACCCAATTCAGCAGAAAACTCAGCGATCGCTCGTTGATTTTCACTAACTTGCCTTTCATCATCGCCTCATACCCGCACTGTGCAACCGATTCGGGAGATGCTGCTTTATCCCACAGCGAGTTACCTTCGAGATCTCCCGCCGCCACAAAACCCGTAGCAACTGCACCTGGGCAAAGTGCTGTTGAGGTAACATTTGTGTCGGCAAGTTCTTGAGCGATCGCCTGAGAAAATGAGACCACAAAGGCTTTGGTGGCGTAATAAACCGCCTGCAACGGACCTGGTAGAAAGGCTGCTGTAGATGCCACGTGCAAAATTCTCCCAGCATTGCGATCGACCATACCTTGTAAGTACAAATGGGTCAGATTTACCAAAGAAACCAGATTAACCTGCATCATCGCCTGGTCTTTAGCGAGGTCACGTTCGTGAAATTTTCCGTAACCGCCAAAGCCAGCATTATTAATCAGAATATCGATTTGTATTCCCGCCGTTTCCGTAGCAGCAAATATTTTTTCCGCAGCATCGGGTTGCGCTAAGTCAGCGACAATAACCGTGGCTTTGATGCCGTGAGCCTTTTCTAACTCTGTTTTCAAGGCATTCAGTGCATCTTCGCGTCGAGCCACCAATACGAGATCTCCCCCCTTAACAGCGTGTAAGCGAGCCAATTCGGCACCAATGCCACTAGATGCACCTGTTACTAAAGCAGTGTTTCCCATTCGCTCCCCTCCATAATTTGTTAAAATTGCCTGCACGTAAACCTTAACGCTTAATTGAAATTATGGGCAAACTTACCACTCATGTTCTCGATACGGCCAATGGTTGTCCGGCTGCGGGGATGGCGATCGCCTTATGGCAGATCGATCCCGATACGAAGGAAAAAACTTTATTACAACAAGTTAAAACCAACTCGGACGGACGTACAGATGAACCATTATTAGTAGATGAAGCGTTTCAAACCGGGGTTTATGAATTGATTTTTGAAGTTGCTAGATATTTTAAAAATAAAGGGGTACAACTCCCCGATCCTGCGTTTTTAGATAGCATTCCCATTCGCTTTGGTATTAGCGATCGCCATATTCATTATCACGTTCCTTTACTCACTTCGCCTTGGTCATATAGCACTTATCGAGGAAGTTAAGATATGTCTTATTCGCTCTCAGAACTCAACCAAATGAGTCAAGAAACCTTTACAAATGTCTTGGCTGATATTTTTGAACAAACTCCTTCTATTGCAGCAAAAACCTGGGAAAGTCGTCCTTTTCAAAGTGTTAACGATCTACATCAAAAAATGGTTTTTGTGATGGATAGATTGAGTCCAGAAGAGCAACTTGTATTAAGGCGATCGCATCCCGATCTAGGTAGTAAAGCTAGAATGGCAGAAGCCTCGGTACAAGAACAAAAAGGAGTCGGTTTAGATTGTCTTTCCCCAGAAGAATTTCAGCGCTTTAACGATCTCAATCAAGCCTATCGAGAAAAATTTGGCTTTCCTTTCCTGATTGCTGTCAAAAATCATACCAAAACCAGTATTATTGAAGCATTTGAATGCCGCTTAAAAAATGATTCACAAACAGAACAGAAACTGGCTTTAAGGGAAATTTCCCAAATAGCCTTCTTTCGCTTACAAGATATCATCAAAGAATCGTCGTCCAACCTAACTCAATAACCGCTATGAGATAAAATGAAGACAAAGCCTTTATCATTTTGGAATCAATGCAGCCAACCGACCCCGATAAATTTACCGAACAAGCATGGGACGCGATCGTGAAATCCCCAGAAGTTATCGGTCTTGGTTTTTATTATTCTGGCAGGTTTCACTCTAGCTGGTGTGGAATTGCCTCACGGGGAGTTGGGAACCTTATTTAGTTAGGAAAAAGAATCAGGATCGATCCCCAATTGTAAAAGGCGATCTCTCATTTTTTGTAAGTCAAATTCGGCGCGATCGGCACGTTGTTTTTCAAGTT
>NZ_JACSWA010000293.1 GCF_016888125.1 Spirulina sp. CCY15215 | reverse complement strand
ATAGTTGATAGTTGATAGTTGATAGTTGATAGTTGATAGTTGATAGTTGATAGTTGATAGTTGATAGTTGATAGTTGATAGTTGATAGTTGATAGCGGTTGATTGTTTGGGAATTACGCCGTAGAGACAAGCCTTTTCTCTATTGTTACAGGAATTCTGCGAGGAAGTCTAAGCTGCTTTCATCAAAAATATCCAAGGGATCGTCTCCCCAAACAGGTTCCGGCCAGAGTAGCTTTAAGGCTGTGCAAATATCTTCATGAATAATTTCAATATCGTCTTGCTCGAAAATTTTGGCTAAGGCTTTCAGATCGCGTTTCCTCAGAGGCGTTAACTGAGCGCCGTAATATTCTCCCTCATAAAGTGCTTGTTCGACGTGCCAAGAAGGACGAGTGAATTTTCTCGCCGATTTCCTCAAGGCTCTTTCTGCTTCCACTCTCGAGCTAAAGCGAATCAGGTCAACGGGAAAAGCTCTGCTATCTTGGCTGGAAGAGGATACTGACATGAGTTAAGGGGGGATCTGCCTGCGAATACTTCACGGCAAGAAGTTAAAAAATGGTTGGCTTTTTGGTAATTGGGCAGAATTTCTGACGCTATTCACTAACTATTCTATTATGCCCATCCAATTTACTGAAAAAATGAACAAGATCAAAACATAACCAATAACAATCTAAAGACCAAAGATTTTGGCGATCGCCAGGATGATTTGCTGGCAGGTTGCGACGGTGGGTAATCCGGTTTGGGTAAAATGGAAACCAGTCTAAAACAAAAAGGAGCAAAAATAATGGCAGTCGTGCGTTGGACGGATGAAATGCTGGATGAGTTATCCTCAAGCGTTAGCGAAATGCGCGAAAGCGTTAGCGAAATGCGCGAAAGTATTAGCGAAATGCGCGAAAGCATTAGCGAGGTCAAAGATAGCGTTGATGGTTTGAGAATCAGTGTACAAGCACTCCTGCAAGTTGCGGCTCAAAGTCAACGGGATATGGAAAACGTGAAACAACGTCAAGCCGAAAATGACGAGCGTTTTAATATTCTTCTTGAGGAAGTACGTTACTTAAATCGACGGAATGAGGAAAATTGATCAGGAAAACTGAAATGCGATCGCAATTCAATTCATTGCTTTTGACGCGATCGCAATTCAATTCCTAAGCCAAATAGCCTAACTTTTTCAACCCCTCTAACACCTTTTTAACGCTCTCCTCTAACTCTTCTTTATCCGTGTGACACTCAATTTCCGGATTTAAAGGAGGTTCGTAGGGATCGTCAATACCAGTAAATTGCTTGATTTCTCCGGCTCTAGCCCGTTTATAAAGACCTTTTACATCTCGTTTCTCACAAGTTTCTAAAGGTGCATTCACATAAACTTCAACAAAGTTGCCAATTCGTTTCCCGACTTCATCGCGAATTGCCCGATAAGGAGAAATTGCCGACACAATAACAATAACACCATTACGGGTCAAGAGATGAGAAACAAACCCAATACGGCGAATATTTTCATCCCGATCTTCCTTGCTAAAACCCAGTCCTTTCGTTAAGTTTGTCCGCACAATATCGCCATCGAGAACTTCTAATTTATAGTTCTGCGATCGCAATTCTTCAGCAACTTTTTGAGAGATTGTGGTTTTTCCTGCTCCACTCAAACCCGTAAACCAAACTGTTACACCTTTATGTTCCATTTTATTTAATTATCTTTGTTTAAACATCAACGATCAAAAGGTCGTTTGTCTATTAGATACGACTCCGACTCTAACAATCAATTATCAATGATGGGTGACAAATTTACAATCCATAAATCCAAATAATCAGAAGAGGGATCGTCAAGGTCATTAATAATGTCAAGGGCGCACCCACTCGGGTAAAATCAAAGAACTTGTATTCTCCTGCGCCATAAACCATTGTATTAGTTTGATAGCCGATGGGTGTCATGTAACTGTTAGATGCAGCAAAGGTAACAGCAAACATAAACGCAAATGGGTTGAGATCTAAGGTTGTCGCAACACTTGCTGCAATGGGAAGCATGAGAACAACAGACGCATTATTTGATAAAATTTCTGTTAATAATGCTGTAATGAGAAAACAAAACATTAAGACCCAGTATCCCGATAATCCCCCTGTGACAAAGATAATGCGATCGGCTAACCATTGGGTCGTTCCTGAATTTTTCATGGCAATTCCGAGGGGAATTAATCCAGCTAAAAGAAAAATAATATCCCAACGCACTGCACCATAAATTTCTCCTGGTTTCAAGCATCCTGTTAATACCATTAACACGACACCTGCCAAGGCAGTGACCAAAATTGGCATTACATTAAATGCCGCTAATAAAACCACTCCCAACCCGATCGCCACGGCAAATCCTGCTTTATCTTGACGCATCATTTCCACATTGCGCTGTTCTAAAACCAACAATTCTCGCGTTGTTTGTAAACCAATAAAACTTTGCTTTGGACCCTGTACCAATAAAATATCGCCAAATTTCAAAGGTATTTTACCCAAGCGACCTCTCACTAATTCCGCACCCCGACGAACAGCTAAAACTGTTGCATTATAGCGCTGACGAAAGCGTAAATCTTTTAACGTTGTTCCGATTAAGCGAGAATTAGAAAGAATCAAAACCTCGGCAATTTTTTCTTCTCCAGAAGTCAAAATATTTTCTAATTCATCTTGATTAAATTTAACATCTGCTAAAATGTCCAATCCTCGTTCATCTCTAATTTTCAACAAATCCTCTCGACCGCTACGGACAATTAAAATATCTCCAGCTTGTAATATTTTGTCTGCAAGAGGTTGAGCAAAACGAACTTCATTTCTCAATAATTCTAAGACATCAATATCGAATTTGCGTTGAATTTCACTCGATTGCAAAGTTTGTCCCACTAAACTCGATCGCGGTGTAATTACCACTTCGCTAACATACTCTCGCAAGCCATAATCTTCTGATACTAGATCGCTGCTTGCAGATTTGCGATCGGGAAGCAGTCTTGGGGCGATCGTAGCCAGATAGATTAACCCAATCATAAAAATTGGAATCCCTGCTTTACTAAACTGAAAAATACTGAATTCTCCATAGCCCAATTGTGCCGATAAACCACTGGCTAAAATATTCGTAGATGTGCCAATGGTTGTCATAATTCCTCCTAAAATAGAAAGATAGGAAAGGGGAATTAAAAGTTTAGATGCCGAGATTTTTTGTTGTTTGCACCAATCTTCAATAATAGGCAAAAAAATGGCAACAACGGCAGTATTATTTATAAATGCCGAAATCGGACCCACCAAAATTCCTAAAGTAAAGATTTGTTGATTTAAGTTCTTCCCCCCCCAGCGAATCAACCAATCTCGCGCAATTTGAATCACTCCTGTTTTAGCAATTCCCGCACTAAGAATAAACATCGCTAAAACCGTAATGGTTGCAGAATTACCAAAGCCCGAAATTCCTTCCTCGGGAGTCACTAATCCCAAAATCATCAAAACAACAGCGACAATAATCGCAATGAGATCGACAGGAAGAATTTCGCTAATAAAGCCAATGAGTGCAAAAACAATAACCGCTAGAGTGAGGATAATTTCCATTATTTATGATAATATTCTCGATACCAGTCTACAAATTTTTGAATTCCTGTTTCAATGGGCGTATCTGGTTTAAAACCAACGTCGTGTATTAGTTCATCTACATTCGCATAGGTTTTAGAAACATCACCAGGCTGCATGGGCATCATATTCTTAGCTGCAGTTTTCCCCAAACATTGTTCTAGAGTTTGAATCATATACATGAGTTCTACGGGTTTATTATTGCCAATATTATAAACTTTATATTTTGCACCACTCAGTTTATCAGGATCGGGGATCTTTTGACTGACCCGAATGACCCCTTCCACAATGTCATCAATATAAGTAAAATCCCGTTGCATTTTACCATAATTAAAAACATCGATCGCCCGTTCTTCTAAAATAGCTTTGGTAAACAAAAATAATGCCATATCCGGACGACCCCAAGGACCATAAACTGTAAAAAAGCGCAGTCCTGTGGTAGGAAGATCGTATAAATGACTATAAGTATGCGCCATTAATTCATTGGCTTTTTTTGTTGCAGCATAAATGCTCAAAGGATTATCCACACTATCTTCTACAGAAAAAGGGATTTTTTGATTTGCGCCATAAACTGAACTGGAAGAAGCAAAAACGAGATGTTTGACTTGACCGTAACGACAACCTTCAAGAAGGTTCATAAAGCCAACAAGATTGCTATCGACATAAGCATGAGGATTTTCTAGGGAATAACGAACCCCTGCTTGTGCGGCTAAATTAATGACTATTTCTAAATCTTGTTCGGCAAAAAGTTTAGCCATGCCTTCGCGATCGCCAAGATCCAAATGAACAAAGGTGAAATTTTCATACTTTTCTAATTCCCTCAAACGCGCTTGTTTGAGGGAAACATCGTAATACTCATTAAGATTGTCGAGGCCGACGACGCGATCGCCTTCTTCTAACAAGCGCTTGCTAACATGAAAGCCAATAAAACCCGCCGCACCAGTCACTAAAATTGCCATTGTTTAACTATCAATTAATCAACTAAGTCAATTATCAATTATTAACTAAATTACCGGAACCTTAATATCAACACTATTTCCCTGATGTTCCGGTCGCATTCCAGAATAAACCAAACCCCGTTGAGAGTCGAGGGTTAAAATGGCTCCTTCGCGAATCACCTCTGTGGCATTTTTTAAGCCCACGATCGCCGGAGTTCCCAAACGCAGCCCGATCACTGCCGCATGGCTGGTTAAACTCGACTCTTCTGTAATAATTCCCGCCGCCTTGCGAATTGCTTCTACATAGTCGGCATTGGTTGCCGTGGCGACCAGAATATCATCTTGGCTAAAATTGGCCGCATCCTTGGCATCGCGCACTACTCGGGCCCGTCCTGTCACCGTCCTTTCGCCAATGCCAATGCCCTTCCCTAAAATTGCGGTTACTACCTCCACTTTAATCAAATCCGTAGAGCCAGCAATCCCTTGTAAAGTACCAGCCGTAAGAATAACAATATCCCCATCAAAAAGTAAGTTCTTTTCCTGGGCAACATTAATGGCCGCTTGAAACGTTTGGCTAGTGGAAGGTAAATCTAAAATCAATAACGGCTTGACCCCCCAAACCAGTTGTAATTGCCTGGCGACATCCACGTGAGGGGTAACAGCAAGAATAGGGGTGCGGGGGCGAAATTTCGAGACATTGCGGGCGGTTGCCCCAGTTTTGGTTAAAGTCATAATTGCTGCCGCATCGAGTTGCTTGGCGATATGACTGACCGCCCCAGAGATAGCATTGGGAATCGATCGCGCTGTATTATCCGAGGTGCGATCGCTAAACATCTGCGGTTCGACACAATTGGCAATTCTGGCCATGGTCATGACAGCTTCAACGGGATAATTGCCCACAGCCGTCTCATTGGAGAGCATAACCGCATCGGTACCGTCAAGAATAGCATTAGCCACGTCAGACACCTCAGCACGGGTGGGACGGGGATTATTGACCATACTATCGAGCATTTGAGTTGCGGTAATCACGGGAATGCCCAATTGATTAGCCATAGCGATCAGGCGTTTTTGCAACATTGGCACCTGTTCTGCGGGCAATTCTACCCCTAAATCCCCTCGAGCCACCATCACCCCATCGCAGAGGGAAAGAATTGCTTCCATTTGCTCGATCGCCTCGTGTTTTTCGATTTTGGCCACCACGGGGACGGATTTTCCGGCGCTGGCGATCAAGTCTTTAATTTCTAAAATATCTTGAGGGCGTTGGACAAAGCTCAAGGCTACCCAGTCTACCCCCCGATCCAAACCAAACATTAAATCTTTGCGATCTTTTTCCGTTAGGGCGCTGACGGAGAGAGAAACATTGGGAAAGTTTACCCCTTTGTTATTGGAGAGTTTGCCCGCTACGACTACACGACAATGTAGTTGCTTATTTTCGCGATCGACGCTTTCTACGACCATTTCCACCTTGCCATCGTCAAGGAGAATAGTTGCTCCAGCCGGAACCTCGTCTGTCAAACCTTGATAACTCACGAAAGCAATTTCGCGATCGCAGGAAACGGGATGACTGGTAAGAATAAAGCGATCGCCTTTGGCCAATTGTACAGATCCCGACTCGAATTTACCGAGACGAATTTTCGGTCCCTGTAAATCTTGGAGAATACCCACCGGTCGATCTAATTCAAAAGCCAGTTGACGGATGAGGCGAATGGCGCGATGGTGATCTTCGTGGGTTCCGTGGGAAAAATTCAGGCGCAGAGTGGTGGCTCCGGCTTCAATCAAGCGGCGGAGAACATCGGGTTTGAGGGTTGCAGGCCCCACCGTCGCTACGATTTTTGTGCGCCTTGAAAAGGGACGAGATAAAGGGTTTTGCAAGTTCGCAGGCGATCGCTCTGGAGAGTTTTCCGTCAAGGAAGACGAAAAAGAGGGAGAATCAGTGGAGTAGGGGGACAATTGCATGATCGGGAAACAATAAACGGGGTTCGGCAGGGCGGTAAGGTTTGCATTATAATCTCCTATTGTCTCGCGAAAGTCCGTTTTTGCAGATAAGTTTAGAAAGTTGTCTTTTCAATTTTCGTTTTGCTGGCGATCGCTAGAGAATATTTTTATAATTGAATGGTAAAAATATACTTGTTTACGCTGCGTCGCAATCCCTTATATTCTAGGGAAAATCAGAATGATTAACGTGCATTACAGCAATTTTTCTGACCTTTTCAATAGAGGTAGATTTTAGATGGCTTTTGAATATCCTGAAGACCTTAAGTATCTTGACAGTCACGAATACGTGCGTTTGGATGGTGAAATCGCGACCGTGGGCATTACTGCTTTTGCCGTTGACCAATTAGGGGATATTGTTTTTTTAGAATTACCCGAAGTGGGGGATGCGGTAGAAATGGGTGGAAATTTTGGCTCGATTGAATCGGTGAAAGCCGTTGAAGACCTTGCTTCTCCTGTTTCTGGTACCGTTATCGATCGCAATGAACCCCTGCTCGATGCTCCCGAGGCGATCGCGGAAGATCCCTATGGAGAAGGGTGGTTGCTCAAAATTCGCCTTGACGATCCCGATGAGGAGTTAGACACCATCGATGCGACGGAATACCGAGCGCAAGTTGAAGGTGAAGACTAGAGACTCTCCCCCTTTTTTTAGGGGGATATTTCATTGTCTTTCGTAGGCTGCTACAATTTTCTGCACGAGAGGATGCCGCACTACATCGGCGGCGGAAAGATGACAAAAAGCAATCCCCTCAATATTGTTGAGAATTCTTTGGGTCACAATCAATCCAGAATCTTGAGAGTTGGGTAGGTCGGTTTGGGTAATATCCCCGGTTACGACCATGCGAGAGCGAAAACCCAAACGGGTTAACACCATTTTTAATTGTGCTGGGGTGGCGTTTTGTGCTTCATCGACAATAACAAAAGCATGGCTCAGGGTTCGCCCGCGCATATAGGCGAGGGGGGCAATTTCAATTTTGCCTCGCTCCATTAAATCAGGGATTTTTGCCGGTTCAATAAATTCGTACAGGGAATCATACAGGGGACGCAAAAATGGATCGACCTTTTGTTGTAAATCCCCAGGTAAAAATCCCAATTTTTCCCCGGCTTCGACGGCAGGACGGGTGAGAATAATACGATCGCACTCATCATTGAGCAGAGCTTGAACTGCTAACACGGCGGCTAAAAATGTTTTACCTGTTCCCGCCGGACCGATCCCAAAGGTAATATCATGGGTTTGAATGGCTTTAACGTACTGGCGCTGGCGAAAGGTTTTCGCCCCGATCGCTTCTCCTTTACGGGTGACGGCTAAAACATTTTTTTGTAAGTCTTTGTACTCGTCCATTTGCCCCGTATCCACGGCATGAAATGCTGTTAAGATATCGGGGCTACCGATGGGCTTTTCTTCTTTCCAGTAAGGTGCAAGGGATTGCAACACCTGTAAGCAGCGCTCCACCGCTTTTGGCGCTCCTAAAAGGGTAACATCTCGTCCTCGTAAGGTTAACTGCACCCCTGTATGACGAGAGAGGAGCTTGAGATTCTCCTCTCCGGCTCCGGCTAGGGCGATCGCGCTTTCGTTACTGGGAAATTGTAGGGTTTCTGTCCTCACTTTACTTAAATATTACCCCAAATATCACCCTAAATATCACACTAACTACCAGTCGCTATTACCAGGTCGCCAGTTTCCTCGACTTTCACCACTAGAGCGTCTGCGCCGAAAAGAAGGGCGACGAGAAGGGATGGAAGGACGGGGAATAGAAGGTTTTTTAAATCCGCGCCGATCGCCATCTTCGTCATTTTCATTTTGAAATCGTGAACCATTATTATTGCGATCGTAGGAGTTAAATTCACGGCTATTCTCGCGAACACCGAAAATTTCTAGTCGAGCCGACTGTCCCGAGGCGATCGCCGCCGCTTCGAGAGTCGCTCTAATCGCATCGATATTACGTCCTCCGCGACCAAATACTCGTCCTTGTTCTTCTTCTGCAAAAGCCACGCGAATTAGGACTCGTTGATTGCTCCGAGCGATTTCACAGTGAATGCTAAGAGACTCGGGCGAGTCCAATAAGGGTTCAATTAAAAACCGAGCCAATTCTTCATAATTAGGTTGAGAGGACGTGGTTGAGGAAGAGGATAGAGAGGAAGAGGATGGAGAGGAAGAGGATGGAGAGGAATACTGGGGAAATGTGATTGATTCAGGCATCCTTTACTTGCTCGAAAACTTGGGCTTTTTTGAAAATATTACGAACTGTATCAGTAGGTTGAGCGCCTTGTTTAAGTCGCTTCACGATCGCCGGAACGTTCAAGCGCGTTTCGTCAGTGCGGGGGTTATAAAATCCCAGTTCCTCAAGGGGGCGGCCGTCTCGACGGTCGCGGCTGTTCATGGCTACAATTCGGTAGCTAACTTCTCTCTTCTTGCCGTATCGCTTTAGTCGCAGCTTAATCATCTTAAAATAACACTACTTTGCTTACAATCTCTTTTCCGATTCTGACATACTCCCAATGTTAAATGCAAGCATTCTTATAAAAGTCTTTTTTCTCAATTATCTTGACGGTTGTTTCAAGATTGCTATAATTAACCCATGAGGCGATCGCCTGCGATCGCCACTCAAAAGAAAATACATCTGCGAGTTTGGCTAAAAACCTTGCAATCTGGGCAGTGTATCGCTGTCCTTGCGCTGAGTCAGATCGTGCTTCACTAGCCCGGTCGTTACTGTACGGTCATTCACCACTATACGTCTCTCCCGGTTTGATTTCGGAGAAATGTAGGAGAGTATAGTGGTGAGACCGATTGGGTTGACCGATCTAGTCCCGAGGGGTTTACGAAGGGGAAAGCTAACTCGCAGATGTATTTTTTTATTGGGAAGTAATTTTAGATGCTTGACGAGCGCGATCGATCAGTTTTTGGGGGGAATCATTACGGAAAACAGCCAAACGGGAGATTTTATAATGATTTTGCCAAAAATTAAGTTTATATATTTCATCGTTATATAAATATCCAGATTGATAGTATTGAGAAGTATAAAATTTAACCCTTCTGTTAACGCGATTATAGGGATAAGCAAAGTGTAAAGACACTGTGGTATTTAAAGTTGGCTCTGCAATACATTCTTGTAGTTTTCGTTGAGACTCTAAAAGCTCATGCTCGAGTTCTGAGATTTCTAGCTTAGTTAAATGAGTATGATTGACCCCGGCAGATTGTACATCATAAAACCCCTTTTTAAACCCATCTTTAACTTGATCGCAGTTGAGATATTTATCTTTGCGATTGGATATTTCTCGTTCCATAAAAGCCGGATTTAAAAATAAAACAATAGGAATTTTGAGATTATATTGTTTTGCCAATTTTTCTAAAAGCGGTAAAACAAAGGCATGAATATTTTCATAACCATCATCAAAGGTTAGCATCACCGGACGTTTACCGATATGTTGTTGGGGAATTGTTTTTGTTTTCACTAAAAAATAGTCATACAAATCTTGGGATGATAAAAACCAATATTCCTCTTGAATTAAATATTTGAGAACTTGTTCTAAATCTTGAACCGGATAATCGAGGTAGGAAGCGCGAGAAGGTAACTTTTCTGGATTGGTTCTATCAAAGATACTATGAAAACCAAAAATAGGAATTTTAAATGAGATTGAATCGATAGTTATCTTGGCGATCGCCAAACTTAGAAATAGGGCGATCGCGACACCTAAATATGTTTTAGATAAACCAATTTTGTAAAAATTTTTCATCTTAATTTCTATTTCAAAGAACGGATCGCGCTAATGCTAACCCTAGCATTAACTGGAATTTTCTGGCAATTCAATGTAATGTTAGGTTTTAAATGGTAGGTTGTGGGATGTTGCCCTCAGAACTACTGACCTTGTTCTTTATACCCCCCTAATCTATGTCAAACAAGAGTACTGGAGCATTTTTTGGTGGCTTGCTGATCGGTAGCGCGATCGGTACTGTTGCCGGGATTTTGGTTGCTCCTCGTTCTGGTCGAGAAACCCGACAAATTCTCAAAAAATCTGCGGATGCCTTACCGGAATTAGCTGAAGATTTATCCGCTACGATTCAATTGCAAGCCGATCGCCTGTCGGAGTCTGCGGTACAGAATTGGGAGGAAACCCTTGTGCGCTTGAAGGACGCGATCGCGGCAGGTATGGAAGCCAGTCAGCTTAAAGCAGAGGAGTTGGCACAACCGCGCAATGTTACAGTAGAGTCTTCTAGCCCCGATTCCGATAATCATCTGTAATGGTTTCAAAACCATTAATATTTGATAATTAAAATTGATAATAAATTATTGACCTCAATGCTCGATCCTTTATTTTGGCTCGGCCTTTCTCTTTTATTGGTTGCCGTCAGTTTAACGGCGGTTTTAATCGCTGCTTTGCCTGCATTTCGAGAAATAGCAAGGGCAGCACGAAGTGCAGAAAAGTTATTTGATACTTTACGACGGGAATTTCCTCCCACTTTAGACGCAATTCGCCTGACAGGTTTGGAAATTAGCGAACTGACAGATGATATTAATGAGGGGGTAAATAGTGCCAGTGGAGTCGTCAAACAGGTGGACGAGAGTTTGGGTTCGGCACGACAGCAAGCCAAAAATGTCGGGGTGAAGACAAAAAGCGCGATCGCCGGAGTACAAGCAGCTTGGCAAACTCTCAATCGTTCTAGCACAAGAGTACCGAGCGATCGCCGGTTGCCTTCTCCTAAAACTTCTCTGGAATCTGACGATCGCCGCGAGTTTCGTCTGACTCGTTCTTCTGAAGATGAGAAAAAATAAAAGCAAGCTCTGAAAGAGGTGTTTACTCCTCAGGGCGATCGCTATCCAATTCATCAGTTTTTTGTTCAATTTTTGTCAACCAAACTCTTAAATTGTCCAAATTTTCAAAGGCTAACATTTCTAATCCCAAGACTTCCAACTGGGAGATATTTAAGCCCGAAATTCGTTCTTCTATGTCGGGTGCTAATTGGCCAAATCGCCATGCAAGTTGACGTAAAATTAACTGCGCCAAACTTTCTTGGCGACCTTCTTGGCGGCCTTCTTGGCGACCTTCTTGGCGACCTATCTCGATTCCTTCTTCCATCCAACTGGTGACGATTTGCATAACTTCCTCCTTTTCCTCTGGCTTAATTGTAGCAATTTGTTCGACAAATAGACGATTTTCGGACTCGTTTAATTTTAAATAACTGTCCACAAAACCGGAAATCAGTTGCATTCGTGCTGGATCGAGGCGTAATGTTGCTAACAGTCGCA
>NZ_JACSWA010000292.1 GCF_016888125.1 Spirulina sp. CCY15215 | reverse complement strand
TGCTGGTGGTTCTGGTGGTGGTTTGTTTGCGTTCAACGACATCACATTAACGAACAGTACAGTGAGTGGCAATAGTGCTGGTTTTGGTGCTGGTGGTTTGTTTGCGAGCAACGGTAACATCACATTAACGAACAGTACAGTGAGTGGCAATAGTGCTGGTAGTGGTGCTGGTGGTTTGTTTGCGAACAACGGTAACATCACATTAACGAACAGTACAGTGAGTGGCAATAGTGCTGGTGGTGGTGCTGGTGGTTTGTATGCGTTCAAAGACATCACATTAACGAACAGTATCATTGCCAACAACACCGCCCCCACCGCACCGGATTTACAAGCGAACGTAACGATAACTGCCACTAACAGCCTGATTGAAGACTCCACCGGAGCCACCATTACCGGCATCAACAACATCATCGGCGTTGATCCCAAACTCCTCCCCCTCGCCAACAATGGCGGACCCACCCAAACCCACGCCCTTGCTCTCACCAGTCCCGCCCTCAATGCTGGTAGTAATGCCTTAGCCGCAGGTTTAACCACCGACCAACGAGGCGCACCTGGTGCGCGTATTG
>NZ_JACSWA010000291.1 GCF_016888125.1 Spirulina sp. CCY15215 | reverse complement strand
GGAGCGATCAGATTCTAGGGAGCGATCAGATTCTAGGGAGCGATCAGATTCTAGGGAGCGATCAGATTCTAGGGAGCGATCAGATTCTAGGGAGCGAGACGCTCCCACTACAATAATATCTGAAATATTCGATAATTGAGGTAGTGCGAGCATCTTGCTCGCTATTTTCACAACAATATCGCTATTTTCACAACAATATCGCTATTTTCACAACAATATCGTTATTTTTCAACAATATCGTTATTTTTCAACAATATCGTTATTTTTCAACAATATCGTTATTTTTCAACAATATCGTTATTTTCACAACAATATCGTTATTTTCACAACAATATCGTTATTTTCACAAATCGGGTTATACTACCAAGCTAATAATTTACCTCGTAATTTGGGAGGTGCAGTAATCTGATAGCGATCTAAAAGTGTGGGTAAAATATCGTAAATACTGGCATCTTGCCAATATTTACCCTCCCCTGGATTTTGAGGATCGTAAAAAATAAACATTCCTTGAGGAGAATGATTTGCATCATCGGGACCCGTATCATTTTCAAGAGTATAAAGAGAATCTACTCCCACCGTCCCCACCGATCGCCAGGCCATGTTTTGTAAATAAACAATTAAATCTGGAGCAATTCCTCGCACTCGTTGATAAATTTGTTGAGGCTTAAAGACCTTAACTCCTAATAGTTTACCCTCGCGATCGCAGATATTTTCTAGTTTTTCTGCTAACTGCGATCGCACTTGTTCATATTCTCCTAAAGGAATTGTGCCTTGTGGTTCTCGTCCCAAAACATTCAGAAAAATCCTACCATAATATCCCCCCGCACCCCAAACTTTAGTTTTGCTCCAATCTACTTCGCAATCATCGAGAGAAGTCGGAGAATTAGGTTGCTGTTTAAAAGCAAGATAGCCTTCGCGATAAAGCCATTCATTCAAACAAAATCCGCCCATTAATGGCTGTCCTCCGTGATCGGAAACCACTAAAACCGCCGTTTCTGTTTCGCAATGAGAGAGCAATTTGCCAATGCAAGTATCAATGTGGCGATAGTAATCAAAGATGGCATCTTTCAAGGGAGAATTAGCTTCATAGAGAGGATGGCGCGGATCCATGTGTTTCCAAAGAGCGTGATGGATGCGATCGACTCCCATTTCTACAAATGTCATCAAATCTGGTTGATATTCCGCTAATAAATAGGCGGCTAAACTAAAAGTTTGCTTGCTCAAAGTATAAATATCTTTTAAGATACGATGTTTGTCAAGAGAGCGAAAATTGGGTACATCGAAGAGATAGCGATCGAAGAGATGGTTAATTTGTGATTTTAATCCCAAAGGATGGGTAAAATCTGACTCAGTATTGGGAGTGAGAAAGGAAGAAATTAACACCCCATTCACCAGTTTAGGGGGATAAGTTCCCGGTACCCCTAACACCGCAACTTTCCAACCCGCATCCCCTAAAATATCCCAAAGGCGAGGAACTTTGACAAAACTACCATTGGCGATCGCCATTTTCCCATAACTGCGATCGGCGCGGTTGCGAAAGCCATAAATCCCCAATTCACCGGGATCTCGTCCGCTCATCATACAATTCCAAGCGGGGACCGTAATGGCAGGAATACAGCTTTCTAGCTTCCCATAAGTACCAATAGACATTAAGCGAGACAAATTTGGTAAATCCTCTCGCCATTGGTCAAAAATCAAAGAGGGTTCCGCGCAGTCAAGACCGATAATAATTAATTTGGGCATTTTGGCAATGAACAATAAACAACGATCGATTATCAATGAACACCGATCGATTATCATGGTTTTGGCGAGCATTGACAGGGCAAAATTATGACAAAACTGCGGGTTGGGCTTTTATTTGGCGGACGGTCTGGAGAACATGAAGTTTCAATAAGTTCGGCGATCGCGATCGCCAATGCTCTCTGTAGCGGCGAAAATCAAAATCGCTATGATTTCTACCCCTTTTACATTCAAAAGGATGGTGTTTGGCAAAATACAGTAACCTCCCGCATCGTCCTCGACTCGGGTAAACCCCTTCCCGTCGAAACTGCAAACCCTGCTCAACTTTGGCAATTTCCCCCTGAAGCAGCACAAATGGAGGTTTGGTTTCCCATCCTCCACGGTCCCAATGGCGAAGATGGCACCATGCAAGGGCTATTAACCCTAATGCAGGTTCCCTGGGTCGGCAGTGGCGTGCTAGGGTCTTCTGTGGGCATGGATAAGCTAATGATGAAAATGGCCTTTGCTTATGCAGGTTTACCTCAAGTGAAATATATGGGGGTGAGGCGATCGCAAATTTGTTCAGATGCTGATGTCCTTCCCAAACTCTGGGACGACATTGAAGGGGCGATCGGTTATCCCTGTTTTGTCAAACCCGCTAATTTAGGCTCTTCTGTGGGTATTGCTAAAGTAAGAAACCGTAAGGAACTCGAAGCGGCTTTAAATAGTGCCGCCAGCTATGATCGCCGTATTATTATCGAGGAAGCAATTTCTGGGATTCGTGAGGTTGAATGTGCGGTTTTAGGTAATGGCGATCCAAAAACATCAGTTATAGGAGAAATCACCTATGATAGTGATTTTTATGATTATGAAACGAAATATACTGAAGGTTTAGCCGGGTTGAAAATTCCTGCCCCTTTACCCGAGGAAGTCGCGACCAAAATTCGGGAAATGTCAAGGCAGGCACTAGCCGCCGTCGATGCCAGGGGATTATCTAGAGTAGACTTTTTCTATGTAGAATCAACGGGAGATATTTTCATTAATGAAATAAACACCCTGCCAGGTTTTACCGCCACCAGTATGTATCCTCGCCTTTGGGATGCTGCCGGAATTCCCTTTCCCGAACTTGTTCATCAACTGATTCAGTTTGCCCGAGAACAGAGTAATTTTCAGTAATTTTCATTTGTAATTTTCATTTGTCAATGTGACCATAGAAGCCCGAGTTCACCATTCTCTACTCACCTTTTTACGCCGTCAAGGACAACCCTACTGGCAGCATCATTTAACGATGGCGAGGTTGGTGGCGCGATCGCTACGATTGGGACGCTCTATACTCTTACAAACGGGATGCGCTACGGAAACCTATTGTTTTAGTTATCTCAGTTCGGCGCTACTTTGGGATAATGCTGTTATTTTGGTCGCACCACCAATTCTCCAACAGAAATTATTGCAAGATTGTCTTCCCCAACTCCTACAAGGACTGGAAATTGATAAGGAGATATCAGTAGGCGATCGCCTCCCATCCAGCAGCTTTAAGGGGCTGCTTTTCACCTCACCTCAATCCTGGTTGCGCGATCGCCTCTACGCAGAAAACCGTTTTCCCGAGCTTATTCCTACCCTGATCGATCCCGCAGATGACTGGGAAGAGTGGACGCGGGAACAATTAACGGTACGAATTCCCCCAGAATATTGGCCAGAGTTAATCAGGAGTTTTCCCGATCGCCAACTCTTCATTAATCAAACCCGCGATCGCTTGGCTGAAAATTTCTGCCAGCGTCCTCAAAATCCTCACAATTGCTATGCGATCGACCCTGAAGATTCAGAATTATTAGAGACTTTGTTTGCAGAAATAGAGGGTAACTCTTGTCCGGCAACATGGCAGAGATTTAGGCAAACTTGGCAGCAAGAAGGAGGATTAAAATGGCTCTCTGCTACCCAAACCCGCAGGCAATTTACCCTCAACATTGCACCAATTGAAGTGGCAACCGCCCTGGAAAAAGTTTGGCAAAAACAGCCTATTGTCCTCATGGGAGGGTTCTTAGACTGGGATGCAAAAGCCCCCATTTATCGCCAACAATTGGGATTAGGGGATCTCACCTGCGTGCAGTTTTCCCCCCATCGTCAAAGCGAGTGCATTCAACTCTATCTCCCCGATCGCCTTCCTCTCCCCAATACTAAAGAATTTCAAAACGCTCTTTTGCAGCAAGTAGTCCGCTTGTGCCGTGGGGGAATGCTAGGACAACGCTACCAACATCGCCACCAACCCGAATGGATCTCTGCAATGAAACGTCCGGCGATCGTTTTAGTGGAAGATACTCCCTTAAGAATGCAAGTGGGAGTCACGTTAGCGGCAGAATTTGGCTCCGGGGTGCAGGTCGAAGATACTAATCTTACTTCTGATGGTATTTTAGTCAGTGGTTGGGAATTTTGGCGATCGCGTCAAGATATTCTACCTACCCCTCAACTCCTGATCGTGGCAACTTTACCTTTTCCTTCTACGGAAAATCCCCTTGTTGCTGCGAGAGTCGCCTACTATAAACATCGTCATCAAGATTGGTTTCGCAACTATATGTTACCTGTCGCCCTGCGAGAGTTACAACGGGCGGTGTTACCTTTGCGAGATTCCCAGGGTGTTGTAGCGCTGCTAGATAATCGCGTTAATCATCGCAGCTATGGTAATAGGATTTTAGCAGCTTTAGAACCTTTAGCCAGAATTAATTATATTGATTGGTAAGGGTTTTCTAAGCAGAAAACCCTTACTATTCACTGTTTAACGGACGCGCAATTTAATTGCGTAAGTCCCGCTTATTCCCTGGGGAGGAGACCATGTTAGTAAACGACGACGAATTTCATTAATGAGGGTTTTTTCTGTCACCGTCGAAGCCACATCATCGAGGATAGCGAGTTCAATTCGTCCGTTACGAAGACGCAATTCAAAAATCAATTCTCCACGGACACCATTGGGGATGGAAATATTGTGAAGATATTGATTTAAAGCGTCAATTGTAGCGCGATCGAATCCATTGGCCTCGATAACCTCTAAGGATAAAACAATTGCTTGTTCCTCGGTTTCTTGAGGCTGTTGAGAGGGTGTACCATCAATAATAAGAGCAGGATCCACAGGTTGATTTTGTTCGCGATCGCGTCGGTTTTGTCGGTATTGAGGGCTAGGACTAGGACGATTTACCCCTCCTAAAGTCCGTCCCGATGGCGCAGATACAGAGGGTGGTGGGACTGCTGAAGCAGGAGTTCCACGAGAAGTAAATCCCCCATAAGTATCATTAAGTTTCTCACCTGAGTCGCCAAAAATGCCTTCAAAACTCACACCTTCGGGTAATTCTACCGGAACATCTACTCTGCGTCGCGTGCCGTCGGGATCGACGCGAATTTCCTCACTCACGGCGACAAAGGCAGTGTATTGGGACAGTAAACGATAAGTGAGGGCAGTATTGGTAATGGCTTCTACTCCCGAGATGGTTTCTCCCCCTATCATTTGGGACATAATTTCTTTGATTTGCGATCGCCCCCACAGTTGCGCGATGGCCAAATTCCCTTCATTATTAAAGTTCACCGCAATAGTTTTATCATAGCGTCGTCCTCCGGCTGCAACTCCTGTAACTCTCAATTTACCGTTAGTGCGATCGCCTTTACGTCCAAATAAAACTAAAGGTTGGTTAGCAAATAAATCCGGCAAAAATTGAGGATAAATATCAGGAGAATCTCCTCCACCTTCCCAACTAACGCTAATATTAGTTAAGACGGGATTATTAATGTGTTGAAAAAACTTTTCAACTGTTTCTTGACTAGGTTCATCTTGACGAATCACTTGCATGGTTCCTCGTCCAACTTCTGCAAGGCGATCGAGTAAAAAGCGATTGACGGAACTTCCCACACCAAAACTATAAAGGCGATTGCCATATTTTAATTCATCGCGAACTCGGGCGATAATTTCGTTATCATTGCCGATATAACCATCGGTGAGTAAGACTATACTTCGCAAGCGTCCTGCGGGGGCTGAGGGATAGTTTAAGACGGCATTAATGCCATTTAGTAGTTCTGTGCCGCCATTTCCTTCTAAGGCTTCTACATAGTCTAAAGCGCGATCGCGGTTTCTTTTTGTATTCGCTAAAGGAGTGGGAGAAAGTGCTTGAGCCGTATTGGCAAAATCGATAACCGTAAAGGTATCATTGGGGTTTAAACCGTTAATAAAACGCCGCATCAGTTCCTTAGATTTGGCGATCGGTTCCCCGGCTTGAGAACCGGAAGTATCCATCAGAAAAACCACATCTTTCGGTACGATCTCGTTAGTTTTGTATTCAATTGCGGGGACGAGATAAAGGGCAAAATGGCCGCCTTTTTCATCTGCTTGAGTTAATACTGTGGCTTGAGTTTCTTTCCCCGAGACTCGATAGCGCAAGATTAAATCTTTGTTGGGAATATTATCTTCTGGGTTTAATTTAACCTCAACAATATCGCCGCGATTGTTGGTAATTATTTTGTGAGAAGGAGAGCGCACATTCTGCACTAATCCCCCCGCGTCTAATTCCACTGTTACCCCAATATCGTGACCCGATCGCGTACCTGGAGGCAAAACAGGAGGGGTAATTCTCGAGGCATCTGGGACGCGATCGCTATCTTGTCCCCAGTTTTCGCGGGTCGGATCGGGGGCACGTATGGGGAGGTTAATGGGTGTACCGGGAATGTAGCGCGGTCCCACTACCATCGGGAAAACAAACTCGTAATCGCCTCCCTCAAAAGTGAGGCTATCGGTGTAGCGAATAGTTACATCAATTTTTTCCCCTGGTTTAATATTAGCGAGGGATTGAGTAAATATGTTAGCGCGTTCTTGTTCGAGAAGTCCAGCCGTTCGTCCTTCTCTCCTCGCTTGTTCGTAGATTTCTCTCGCTTCTTCTCGCTTTTTAATATCTCCCTTAATAATGCGATCGCCGATCTTGATTTCCATGTCATCCACAGCCGCTTCATCGGGTAAAGGGAAGACATAAACCGCTTCTAAAGGGTCACTAAAGGGGTTTTCAAAGGTTTGCGTAACTTCGACTCGGGAAACATTCCCCGAAACCTTGGCTTTAACTTCCGTGTGTTTGAGGGGAAATACACGGGGTTCTCCCTCCTCTGAAAGGACAAATAAACCGCTTGTGGGGGCAGATGGGGCAGCATTTCGCATACTATCGGTAGGTAATGAGTTAGGGGCAGATCTAGAGGGTGTTTGGGCGATCGCCACGGAAGTAGTTCCACCAAGACCAACTAAAAATAGCGTCAGAGACAGAAACAGGGTTGCATTCATCGATTTAACAAGAAATGAAGGACAACAGAGAAAAGCAAAGATTGGATTTCCCTTAACGTACCTTGACACGAATTATATTCTCTAGAAGTCTCGGTTTCGGTTTTGGTAACAATCTTCATCCCTCCTCCCTCATTATTCCTCCTCCCTCATTATCCCTCATCATTCATTTCCCTTGACAATAACCATTAATGCCATTAACCAACTCTTGTTCAGGTTGTGTTGCACGTTGTAAATTAGCAAGGGCTGCTTCTGCGCCAGGACGATCTTTCTTGTCGAATGCTTCAACAAAAGTACGAGTTGCACCAGATGTCTCTGTATACATGGTAATGAATCCCGTTTGAAATTTTTGCAGGGTTTCATCTGATAATTCTAGTGCCTGCATATTGCGAGAGGCTTGTTCCATTGCATCGGCTGCTTGTAACATGGCTTGAGGTTCGTTCGTCTGCCCTTCATTGGTGAGTTTCTTTGCTTCTTCTACGGCACCATTAGCAATCTCGATCACGCTGTTACATTGGACAATTTTGCTTGTCCCGCAACCTGAAGCTAGGAAGAGAACGATAGCACTGAGAGAAGCGATCGCACTAGACTGAGGCAAACAACGCATTTCCAAATCTCCTATGATGAATTTGCATGATTCCATCGTTGATTCTAGCGTTATTATTCGAGGAATGGGGTATTGAGAATGAGAAACAATGCGGGAAACAGGAAAAGTATCGCTTATCTTTGCTTCCGATCATTCTTTCTCCCTTTAATTCAGATGGACTGCGGGAGAAATTCTGTTCAAGTTGATGGTATAGTGGCCGACTATCGAGATGCGTTCGTAGGAAAGTAAGTAGAAGTGAACTAAATCTGGATTAACAGCATCTCGGTGCATCACCATGCCATTAATTCCGACATCATGACGATAATCGATGATGCGATCGTTTTCATTAAAAAGGGCGCTAAAGAGGGGACTTTTGACTGGAGGATTTTGTTTTAATTCCTCATAATCTTGTGTAAAGGGAGTACCGTATCCGAGGGGCATATACAAGCCTTGAGAATAATCTTGAGATGATAATTGTGGTAAAGATTTTAAATCAACACCACTAACCACTAATTTACGAGTTTTTCCCGCTTCATTTTGGAAATAGAAATCGATTTCTTGTAAAGTTTTGTCAGATAAAGGAGATTCGATCTCTTTGACAACTGCATCGGTAAGATTGGCGATTTCACTGTAATTGCTTTTCCATAAGCGATCGGCGTTGTAAATACCTGGAGTCACAAAACTTTGAAATTGCACTTTAGAATGACGAATATCAGACCATGTTTGCCAATCCTGTTGCGTATCATCTACGATTAAGTTGGCTTTCTGTTTTTGTTCTGCAACGATAAAAAGTGTTTCGTTTTTTAAGTCATTGACGGCTACTTTTCGTTCGTTTTTTACCGATCGTAGTGTAGAGAAGTCAAGGGTTTGACCTTTAAAAAATGTCGTTCCAGGATACCATGATTCAATGCCTTGTGCGTACTGCCAATAGGAATCTTTATTCACTGTTTCAACAAAATCTTTATAACTCCCTCGGGGAAAATCAAAGAAGCCTTGATATATTTTCTTCGCTGCCCCATTTTCTTCTGCAAATACTGCTATTTCCCAGTAACCTGCCCCCAAACAATTGTTCGTTAAATGAACAGAAAGATTATTCGCTTTCAGTTGCCGATCGCCCTTAACTTGCAGGTGAGGAGAGTCTGCTTGAAAGACAACACGCTGGCGATTAAATTCTCGCTCTAGAATAAACCATTTGACCAATTCTGCATTGCCTTTAGCTGATTCTGGGGCAGTAGGAATCATTAAACTCAGGTCAATATCATTGAGGGCGATCGCGATCGTTTCTCCTTCTTTTTGCAGTTCAAAGTCGAGATTATAGTGCAAATTTTCTTCAGTCGTAGATTGTAAAGAAATATTTTTCACAGAATAACCAGAATCTTGTACTTCTTCGTAGCTAATGGCAATTTGCTGTAAATTTGTCTTACCGTAGCTTATTTGATAAATTCCTGCACTGGCTAATAGCATACTTAAGGTAATTCCTCCTGCAATTCCTGCGGTTTTCCAGTTGGTCAATTCTTGAACAATTTTTGCAGAAAAGGTAGATACATAAGACATGGTTGCGAACTCCTGAGAAAAGAGAAACTGTGTTAGTTGCTTACATTTCTAGAATCCACTATTTACAAGGGATTCTACAAGATCGCAATGGGTTCGTTCTCAGGATATTCTCAGGGATTTTTCAGCGATCTCTAACCGATCTTGCCATTTACCGACAATTGTGTTAGGGAATTTTTCTCTGAAACCCAAAGTAAAGGAATTTGGCACTATCCCGCAAATCGAAGCTGAAGGCGATCGAGATAACATTGTTATTTCCAGTTGCTGTTTAGCTAATTGTCCGAGGGTTTGCATAGCGCGATCGATCGCCGGGGACCAAGCAATGGCTGTATTTAAACGAAAACAGTTTTGATAATACTTACCAGAAACAGAAAACATGACACCAGGTGCAATACTAATTTTGTGAGCCAGTGCTTGGTGATAAAGTTGCAAAGAATCAAAACCCGCCGGCATTTCCAACCATAACACATGACCGCCATTCGGTTGAGTAACGCGAGTTTCTGTGGGAAAATAATCGCAAATTGCCTGTAAGATTCGATTCATTTGGCTTTGATAAGCGTGACGCAATTGACGGAGATGCCGATCGCAGCCCCCATTGGCCAAAAATTCCGCAACAGCAAGTTGAGGAGGAATAGAAGTACTTTGATTGATGATAGCCTTAACCCGAGCAATGCGATCGCCATAGCGTCCCCCCGCACACCAACCGATCCGCAAACCAGGAGAGAGAATTTTACTCACAGAGGAACAGTAAATGATACGATGTTCGGTATCGAAGGCTTTAATGGCTTTGGGACGACTACCGCTAAAATAAATTTCCCCATAAACATCATCTTCAATCAGAGGGATATCGTATTCATTCAAAAGTTCCACAAGCTGCTTTTTCTTAGCATCATCCATACAACTGCCAATCGGATTATTAAAGTTAGCAATAATTAAACAGGCTTTTATTTGTCGCTTTTGTAAGGATTCTTTTAAATGAGATAAACTAATGCCTTCACGAGGATGAGTTGGTAAAGCTAAAGCATTGAGTTGTAAGGTTTTCATCGCCTCGAGTATCCCAAAGTAAGTGGGAGATTCGATCGCAATGGTATCCCCAGGTTGAGTAATCGCTTGTAGAGCTAGATAAATCGCTTCCATCGCGCCATTTGTGATAGTGATGCGATCGGGATGAACAGAACATCCTGCATCTAGCATTCGTTTAGCAAGTTCCGATCGCAGAGATAGACAACCGAGAGCGCTACCATAGGAATGAGCAAGCACAGAATTTTCCCGCAACATTTTGCTCATCAAGCGATTTAGTTTCGCTAAAGGAAGATGTTCAATCGCAGGAATAGCTGCTCCTAACTGGATGGTATCAGAATCTCGTATCCTTTCCATTACTTGAAAAGCGAGGGAGATATCAATCGGACTTGCTTCTTGAGGAGGTGAAGTCTCAGAGGGTTCTCGAGGCAAATTTAGGGCAGTTTGTTTAACATAGTAGCCGGATTGGGGACGCGGAACAATGAATCCGCGATCCTCGAGCAGTCGATAGGCTTCGAGGACAGTGGAAGTACTCACGGAGAGTTGTTCTCGCAGTTTGCGAATGGAAGGAAGACGATCACCTGGTTTGAGGGTGCCTTCTAGAATCGGTTTTTGTAGGCGATCGGCGACTTGTTCGTACAAACTTTGGTCTGAGGAGAGGGTGATCGGGGTGATTTTCATAAATACAATTTGAGGATTTTTTAACCAGAACAGTTTACAAAAAACAAACTGTATACAATACAATTTATCGTAATTGTCTCTGTTCGGATCGTAATTTGTCGATGAGAATACATAAAGAAGCCAAATTTATTTAGACCATTTAACTCGTTCTGAGGTGCTATTCATGAGAAATTATGACCTTTATGCCCAACTTGAACTCATTCCTAACCATCGCCCCAGCTTTGCTGATGTAGTGAAAAAAAAGTTGGCTGGTTTTGGGAAATCTTTCTTAAACTTTTTATCAGGTTCGATGCAGCCGCGTATTACTGAAGGTCGCGATCGCCAAGGAAACCTCTATTTTCGAGTTTACGATCCTTGCGATCATTCTCGTCACACTTTCGCGTCTGAAATGGAAGTACGAGTATGGTTAGAGCAAAGGTATTATCAACCTTGAGTGCGATCGCAATAACGCCAATCCATTTCAGGCGATCGCTCCCTATTGACGATTCCGGTGCAGGGTGATTACCCTAGAGTAGAAAATCCAGTTTTTTGAAGGAGTCTATTTTATGTTGTCAGTAGGTAGTAGCGGTGCAGAAGTTGTTGCGTTGCAAGAGTTTATCAATCAACAAACTCAAACCCCCGACATGGTTTCTGTAGATGGTATCTTCGGTCCAGCGACTCAAGCCGCAGTTCAGAATTTTCAGGCCGCAGTCGGGTTAAGTCCCGATGGTATTGTCGGTCCTAATACCTACGCAACTATGTCGGCTTATGGTTTTGCGGGGATCTGTTAGAGATCGCGCCTTCTCATCCCTGCAATCTCATTCACAATACGCAATAGTAACAATAAAATAATGGCTGTTATTGACGACGCGATCGCCGCTTACGAAACGGCGCTAGTTGCCTTAGAAAATGCTTCTCCCGACCCCTCTTTTGAGCAAATTGTAGCCACACTAATCGCTCGGGATGGTGTAGAGAAAAAACGGCAAATGGATCAAGCCCCTGCGGGAGAAACCTATGCCAAATTGATTAGTTTAGACGAACGCCTGAAAGCACAAAGAGAACACATTGTTCGTGATGGTAATCTGGAGGAATGGAAAACCAGCGTTAACGCTCTCCCCGCACAATGGTGGTGGAACCTTAACGACCTCGATCCTCTCTTTAATAAGGCGATCGCTCGCTACGATCGCGCTTTGAGTATGATTAAAGATAGTCGCTCCCCAGAAGAAGAAGAACTCCTGGAAGCACTATTAGCGCGAGATGAAGTTGAAGATGCGATCGCCGCTAGCTTCCAAAATCAACCAGTTCCCGAAAAATTGGCCAAAAAACTGATCGATCTTGATCGCCAGTTAAAACGCCATCGGTTAGCGCTCAATTTTAATAACCAATTATCTCAGTGGAAGCGCAGTTTAAAGCGCGAGAATTCCTGGTGGTGGAACCTCAAACCCGAACTTCTCGGCTCAGAAGAAGATCCCCCTTCCCCTCGAGATTGGGTTATAACCGGATTGGCGATCGGTGCATTGGGTATTGCAGCCAGTTTCATCCTCAGTACAGCGCAAACCTTCTCAAAGGAAGTAGAGGGAGTACAAACCGATGCAGCGCAAAACCTCGCCACCGTCCTACAAGTGGTGGGTTTGGGAACAGCAGGAGCCGGGGCATTGACCAAAAAAGGACAAGAAACCATTGAAAAAATGGTCACAGTCTTGCGCTTACCCTCCAATTTACACGCCCCTGCCGCCTTGGGTATTGCCGGGGGACTGATGACGGTGACGGGGTTGATTAACGCCAGTTTGCCAGCTTGGGGGGGGTGGTACATTGCTCAGGGGCAGAACTTCGAGAAAAATAACGAGCTTATTAAGGCACGGGATAGTTATCTGCAAGCCAGCAAATTCGTGCGATCGGCAGATGATCAAGCCAAACTCACCCTAGGATTAGGGAAAATCAACGAGCGTCTCGGTCGCTATGATAAAGCCGAACAAGAGTACGAAAAAGCGCGACTGCTCAACGATCCTACTGCTATGAATGCTCTCGGTCGCATTCTCCTCATTCAGGAGTTAAGCCAACAAGGACAATTAGCCCTACCCAAAAAAGTCGTCATCAATGCTGAATCTCTTTTTGGACGAGCGCAGGAAACGTTATTGCTCGAACAGAGTAAAATTGAAAACCTGATTACCAACGATCCCGAAAAAGCATTGATTTACATTGATACTCAAATCAATAAGGGGATATTGGAATGGTTCAAGGTTAAATGGCCGCGGCAACCAGGATTACCCCTACTCAGTGCTGCTCCAGCATCGGGGATCGTACCTCAAGCCGTTGCCGTTGAACCTGTTCCCCAAGGTTCTTCCGATCCTGTCCAATTCACTCGGGATAATGAAGAGAACTTTTTTAGCGCTCTCGCGAATAACAACGAAGCTGTGGTTTATTTGCAAGCACTACGGGATCAGCATGGCGATCGCAAGGATATCGCGGCTAAAATTGACGAACTCGAAACGCGAGCGCTCTGTTTGCGTGATTCTGCTGCTCTTGTGACGATCGCCTTGGGTCTTCAGCAATTCAGCCAAGAAGAATCCTCGGGGGTTTATCATTGTGTGGCCGATGCTAACCCCAGTCGCTATGTTGTTTCCCCAGAAGATACTCTCATCATCCAAACAGTCAGAGATGCTCTACCGGTTACGAAAGAAGATATTTACAATGCCTTTCGTAACTTGACCCAAGGCTATCAGCCTTAAATCTACATTCACAAGAAAAAGAACGAGACATTGAGAGCGCCAAAATTTTTTAGGAGAATAAAACAATGGATGTGCTGACGGATGAATTAATGGTCGGTTAAGAACTGGAAACTATCTGCCCTCAAATTTGGGGGCAGATTTTGAGATTATTGATAATTCATGAGCGATCGCAGATAATCGATTGTTAACCCATTGCCAGTTAACTCAATCATGAAATTAAAAGAATTACTAGCCAATATCCCCGAAATCCAACAATTACCCGAACATTCTGCCTTAGAAACCGATGTTACGGGACTCTCAACCAACTCCCATACTTGCAAAGCGGGGGATTTATTTATCGGAATGCCAGGGACTCGAGTGGATGGGGGAGAATTTTGGGATAGCGCGATCGCCTCGGGGGCGATCGCTGCCTTAATTACGCCCCAAGCTGCGGCCAAGCGTCCTCCCACAGATAATGCTTGTCTCATTCAAGGGGAAAATATTGCCGTCACCTGTGCCAAAATAGCAGCAAAATTCTATAATTATCCGACTCAACAATTAAAGGCGATCGGCGTAACGGGAACGAATGGGAAAACCACCACAACTCATTTAATCGAGTTTTTCCTGCATTGTACCCAGTCCCCCACCGCCTTACTCGGCACCCTTTACACGCGCTGGCCGGGATACGAAAAAACCGCAGTGCATACGACTCCCTTTGCCATCGACCTACAGCAACAACTCGCTGCAGCCGTTAAGGGAGGAAGTGAATATGCAGTCATGGAAGTGAGTTCCCATGCGCTAGACCAAGGGCGAGTCAAAGAATGTAGCTTTGAAGTGGGAGTTTTTACTAATCTCACGCAAGATCATCTTGATTATCATGCGACAATGGAAGACTATTTTGAGGCCAAAGCACTATTATTTAGTGAAGAATACCTGAAAGGACGAGGAATTATCAACTTAGACGATCCCTACGGAAAACGCTTAATCGATCGCCTACCCAGCGATCGCGTTTGGAGTTACAGTATTGCCGATTCTAGCGCCGACTTGTGGATCAGCAATATCACTTATAAAGCCAATGGCGTTAAAGGAACTTTGCATACTCCTAAAGGTGAAATTCCTTTTCAATCTCCCCTCGTCGGTCAATTTAATTTGGCAAACCTCCTCGCAGCCCTGGGAACCGTCCTGCATTTTGGTATAGAATTAGAGGAAATTATTCCCCATTTACCAACATTTTCCGGAGTTCCAGGACGCATGGAACGAGTGCAAATTGACCCCGATCAAGATATTAGCGTCATTGTCGATTATGCCCACACTCCCGACAGTTTAGAAAATATGTTAAAAGCAGCGCGTCCCTTTATTCCAGGTAAAGCGATCTGCGTCTTCGGTTGCGGCGGCGATCGCGATCGCACCAAACGTCCCAAAATGGGTAAAATTGCCGCAGAATTAGCCGATCTTGCCGTCGTTACTTCCGATAATCCCCGTACAGAAGACCCCGAAGGCATTTTAAAAGATATTTTAGAAGGGATTCCTTCGGAAATAAAATTGATTGTTGAAGGCGATCGCGCTGAAGCCATTCGCACGGCAATTATAAACGCAAAACCAGGGGACGGAGTATTAATTGCCGGAAAAGGTCACGAAGACTATCAAATTTTAGGCACCGAAAAAATTCATTTTGACGATCGCGAACAAGCCAGAGAAGCCCTACAATTAAGACACAAAAAATAACCTCCTAGAGTAGAGGCGTAATGTTTGCGCCTCTATCCCCAAAAACATCAAACCGATCCGCCGAACTCTCAGAGGGAAGATGATGAACAGCAGTAACGTAAATCTGTTTCCTTCCCATGATAGATTGGTGGTATTGGATTTCTAGGCTCAAAATCCCATGCACCAGAGAATTTTTGCCGTATTGCGCGATCGCCTTCCCTCGTTGAAAAAAAGAACATTTTACGCGCTTCTCTTTCTGATTACCTTTGTCGCGATCGCCGGGGCAACCCCAGCCGCGATCGCCTATAGCCGCAGAGATTTAGCGCAGCTAAAAGAGGAAAAAGCCTGTATTGGTTGTAATCTTCGCCGGGCCCCCCTCGGAGGGGAAGATTTGCGCGGCGCAGATATTGAAGATGCAGATCTCTTGCAGGCAGATTTTAAAGGGGCAAAATTAGAAGGGGTGAATTTATTAGGAGCAAATTTGCGTCAAGCCGATTTCCGTAATTCTAATTTGGGTGCAGCAAATATGGAAGGGGCAAATTTGCAACAAGCACAACTCCCCGGCGTTTATATGTATCGGGTGAATTTAAAAAATGCAGATCTCCAACAAGCAAATTTAGAACGGGCAAATTTGACGGGGGCGAATTTAACCTTTGCTAATTTGACGGAAGCGAATATTGAAGATGGAACCTTAAAAAGTGCCAATTTCACCGAAGCTAATTTAGCATTAGCTAATTTAAGTAATGCCAATTTGAAGAGTGCGAATTTGTCCGGTGCGAGTTTAGTGGGGGCAAATCTACTTAGAACAACCCTACAAGATACCAATTTGCAAGGGACTCATTTAGGAGGAGCAAATCTATTTCGGACGAACTTTAAAGGCAGTCAAATTAGCAGCGAAACGGTTTTAGATAGTAAGTGGCTGTTAGTTTGGGAATTGGTCAATCAAAGAGTATTGGGACGAGAATTGGCGGGAGTCGATCTCAGTGGTGCGAATTTAGAGGGGGTGAATTTAGAAGGTGCAGATTTAGAAGAAGTGAACTTTGAAGGGGCGTATCTTTTTAATATTAAATTACGGGGTGCTAATCTCAAGCGAACGAATTTTGAATCGGCGTTACTGGTCTATGCGAATATGGATAATACGGATTTAACTGCTACGAATTTTATTGGCGCAGAATTACGCCATAGTGATTTGCGCGGT
The DNA here is from genome assembly GCF_016888125.1 of Spirulina sp. CCY15215. GTDB lineage: Bacteria > Cyanobacteriota > Cyanobacteriia > Cyanobacteriales > Spirulinaceae > CCY15215. The sequence continues at coordinate 1,373 of NZ_JACSWA010000291.1, read as the reverse complement.
GCTGATTTAACGGGGGCGCATTTTGAAAATACAATCTTAACGGATGTAGATTTACGGGGTGCAAATTTAACTTTGGTGGACTTTCGAGGGGCAATGATTAATCCTGGTACATTAATTGAGGCGCGATCGGAACGAGTAGCAGAATTGGTGAATGAAGGGACGGAAGATAAAAATTTTCAGGATGCAGATTTATCTTATGCTTATTTAGTAGGAATGGATTTGCGAAATGCCATTTTAACTGGGGCTAATTTAGAGGGGGCAAATTTAGAAGGGGCAGATTTAACCGGGGCGAGGTTAGTCGATACGAATTTGAGAGATGCAAATTTAGAAGATGCTATTTTAGAGAATGTTTTCTTCTGTCGCACGATTATGCCCGATGGAGAAGTGACACCTTGCGATCGCAGATAAGTTTTTATTCACCTGATAAACAAATTTATCTGGCACTTAAAGATATAGAAATTAAACCGGGACAATCCTATTTTTATGAAAATATTAGTTGTACCAAAGCCCATTGTTTGGGTAACTTTTGAGTATATTTGCCGCCCTACTGAGAAGCATCGTTCTGTTCCTCGCCATAGTGACTTTTGGATTGGACTCTATGGCTTTCTTTGGGTTGAGTCCATGGAACTTTGGTCAGACCTTGCCACTCTTTTGATGAATCTTAAATCTCATAAGCGTCTCTATTTTCAGAAAGGACTGCACGCTCTAACCCTTATAAAATCGGCTTTATAGCTTGCTTGTCACCCCTCAAGTCTAATTCACTTGATTTACTGCGGCTTTAAGGGGTTAAATTATGATGGGTTCTATTGTCATTCCCTATGGCGCTTTGCATACCAGTTGGCTATCTTGGCAATCTTTCCTAGAACCCATTTTACAAGTCTATCAAGGACCGATCGCCGTAGAAATCTTTAATGCTATTCCCGCTTTTGCGAACTCCCTACGCTTGACGCGACACAAGTTAATGATAATTCAATTATTATCCAAACACAGACCACTAGGCACGTAACTTGTGAAATATAAAATCGTATTTTTGGGATTATCGCTCTTCCTCTACGGCATAGCACTCGCGCTACCTTGCCTTTTGTTTAATGTCGTTACCATCGACGCGGCAACGGTGAGTCCCTCTGACCCTAATGACATTTATGCCATGAAGGGGATTGAACTGACCTTCTTTGGCATTATTGGACTACTTTTTTTGCAAATTCCGGCGATTGGTTGGTTCGCCAATCCCATCTATTGGTTGTGCTGCATCACTTTTATGCTACAGCATTATAGGGTTTGAACGCTCCCCAACCAAATCAAAGATTATGGTTGGGGATTCTTTCAGCTACGAGAGACCTCGTAGCGTTCCCAGAACAACTGGCGTTCTCAGT
>NZ_JACSWA010000290.1 GCF_016888125.1 Spirulina sp. CCY15215 | reverse complement strand
AGTGACCTTAAAATTGTTTAACTGCTAACGACAGAGCGAGGAACTAGCTTCGCATTCCAGGGTGTCGTGACCCAAATAACGTAGTACGCGGGGTACTTAGTCTGGTCAGAATGGCTTGTCAGATTTCTCTTTCAAGTCTCACGCCTTTAGGCTGAGGTTCCTGACAAAAAAAGTATCTCCTCTTTAATCGAGCAGCCGATTTAAGCGTTAAAAAACTTAAAGGTTAGTCTATTTTTATCAGACTAGGGCAACTTCGGTGCGAAATTTCCCATCGTGTTAAAAAAAGTTCATCTTTTTTTGAGTGTCTCTCGTCCCGCTTCGTCCCCCTACCCCAGTAAAATAAGGGAAAATTATAAAAATAGACTCTACTTTTGAAGCCATGAATCGATTACTAGCAAAGTTCGCGCCAGCAAAATCGACGCTCAACCGACTCATTTTAGGATTATGTACGGTATTTGTGCTATTTACGATCGCCGTGACTCCAGCGATCGCCACAACGATTTACGAGCTTCCTAATATTACCGGACAGTCTCCAAGGGCGATCGACGCAGCCAATGTCCTCAGTCCTCTCAATGAAGGGAATTTGAATAAGTCTTTAGAAGATTTAGCCACCAAGACGGGTAAGGATGTTTGGTTGGTGACTGTTCGTATCGGATATGGCGATACAGTGGAGGAGTTTACGGATGCTTTATTCAATCACTGGTTCCCGACTCCTGAAGCAGGAAGCGATCGCCTGTTGTTGGTATTGGATACTCTGAGCAATAATAGTGCCATTCATGCAGGGGAAGGGCTACAAGCGTTATTAACCGATGATATTGCTCAAAGTATTGCCCAGGAGACTCTCTTGACTCCGATACGGACTGGGGGAAAATATAATCAAGCCTTTTTAGATGCTCAGAATCGTCTCTTTTTAGTTCTTTCTGGCGAGGCAGATCCCGGACCCCCGGCTATCGCACAAGTCAATATAGAAGGTACGTTTACGGATGCGGAGGAAACGGACGATCGCAATGCCACGGTTTGGGTAATCGGTTTTCTGGTTGTCGCAACTATTGTTCCTATGTTGACTTACTATCTTTATGTGGGATTTCCGGGGCAGTAATTGAGCGATACAATCAATCATCCTATCAAGGGCAAACAGATAACTAACAGTATCGAGGCGATCGCGCCCTGAAAAATTTTCCCATTAAGGTTAAGGAGTTTATTCTAATGATAAAAATCGCCAAATTTCTCGTAGGATTGTGTTTAGGGTTTCTCATCCTGACAATCCCTTTGAGCCAATTCCAAAGCGATCCCCTCGCTCCTTTAGAGAATATCGCAATACAACTAGATGGACGCAAAAAGCCCCTCGATACTGTCGCCCGAGAAACTGTCGCTCAAATTCACGGACGCACCAGTTACACTCCTATAGATGGGCAAAAATTAAACTATTTACAAACTTATCTTTCTCTTTGGCTTAACGATCGCGACTGGAACAAGGAGCCTTTCATTCTTTTCAGCTATCGTCCCTTAAAAGAAGAAGTCGGACTCGATCCAGAGCAAAAATATTTCTCTTTTCAAGAACTTTTGAGTTCAACTGTGGGTAATCTTATCCTCGCAGCGCACCAAAAAGAAGCAGATAATATTGAACTTAGCCGAGGCGATCGCGAAGCCTTCACCCTAGAAAATCGCCTCGCTCTCATGTATAACACGGTATCGAACCAAACTCTTCCTCTCATCCCTCATCCTAATGATTCTCAAGGCACTTGGGAAGGCATTAATACAGCCGAAACTTATTATACTTCCGAACAACTTCAACCTGTTCTCAGGGACTACGACACCCTCAAACAAACCTATCGCGATCGCCCTAATAATTTTACTGCCCTTGGTAATGCGGCTCAAACTTTACGCGACGACTTAACCCAACTCAGTCCTAGGGTTTATCCTGCCGCCAACACCCTCAAACGAGAAACCAGTTTTTATCACTTACATCCTTTTGCTAAAGCGTGGAAACTCTACAGCCTTGCTTTTGTTCTAATGTTGCTTGTCACCCTCTTCCCCGCATTTGAGTTTTATTGGGGCGCAATGGGTGTATTTGCAAGCGGTTTAGGGATTCACGCTTACGGTTTTATCGATCGCATGGCGATCGCCGGACGACCTCCCGTAACGAATATGTATGAGTCGGTGATTTGGGTGAGTTTTGGTGTAGCGGCGATCGCCTTTCTCTTTGAACTTTTCACCCTCACTCGTCCAGCAAAAACTCCCGATAGTCTGAAACCATCTGCTTTTGTTCCTCACATTCCTACTCGCACTATTCGCGCCAAATATTATCTTCTCGCAGCAGCCCCTCTCTCTGTCGTCTGTTTGCTTTTGGCCGATAGTCTTCCCGCCGTCCTCGATCCCAGTATTACACCCCTCGTCCCCGTTCTGCGAGATAACTTTTGGTTGAGCATTCACGTCCCTACAATTACCCTCAGTTATGCGAGTTTTGCCCTCGCTTTAGGGTTGGGTCATATCCTCCTCGGTCACTATTTCTTTGCCCCTCAAAGGGGCGATCGCATTCGTAGCCTTGCAAAATGGAATTATGGTGTCTTACAGGTGGGGGTCTTATTGTTGACTACTGGCGTTATTTTAGGAGGCATTTGGGCGCACTTTTCTTGGGGTCGCTTCTGGGGTTGGGATCCCAAAGAAACATGGGCATTAATTGCTCTGATGTGTTACATTGTCCCCTTACATGGTCGTCTTGTGGGATGGTTAGGAGATTTTGGCATGGCGGTGACAAGTGTTGTCTCGTTTAATGCGGTTTTGATGGCATGGTATGGGGTTAATTTTGTCTTAGGTCAAGGGTTGCACAGTTACGGTTTCAGTACGGGAGGATCGGAGTTAATTGTAGGTTCTATTGTTGGCGTAGATTTATTGTTTGTTTTAGCAACAGCAATTAAATATAAAGGTTGGTTTAGTAAATCAGTCACCAGCAATAAATCACCAGTCACCCATAAAGAAACGGAATCAGTGATTAGTTAGGATAAAATTCAAACAAACAACAACAAATAATCAGCAAAAAAGTGATGAATCGTCGTGAATTTATGAGTTGGGTTGGCGTAGGAATGTTCGCAAGTTCTTTACCTGTTGTTCTTGCTGCTTGCAATTCTAGCAACGAATCTGCCTCAACCCAAAAAACAGAAACAAAAATTGATACATCGATTCGAGAAGATGGTTTTCAAGCCCTCGGAACTATTGAAGATTTAGAGGAAAAAGGTGTAATAACTGATAAAAAAAATGCAGCTAAATCTGTCCTAATTTTCCGACATCCAGACACAGGAGAAATTGTTGCTTTTGACTCTATGTGTACCCATCAAGGTTGTTCTGTGGAGTTTAAGGCAGAAGAAAAGCTCTTAGTTTGTCCCTGTCATAGTTCAAAATACGATCTTAATGGCCGGGTTGTGGCCAAACCTGCCCCAAAACCTTTAACACCTTTTGAAATAAAACAAGAGGATAATTTGCTTCTTGTCAAGGTCATTTAAAAACTATTTGCATCATATCGATTCAATATTTGCAATTGGGTGCAAATCTTAGCGCATCCTTAATTTTTGTCAAAATTGCTTGCTATTTTTTGGTAGCCAATATTACTATAAAAACAGAAACGGTAAATTCTGATACAAAACTTTAATTCGTGTTCACCCCCAGAAACTGAGATGGCAATATTCAACAGCAATGAAGTTCTTTCCAAGTTACAAAGCGGACAATCTCTGACTCAAGCGGAGTTAAGTAATATTAACTTACAAAATTTGCACCTCGATCGCGCTTCTTTTGTCTGTGCTTATTTGCGATCGGCAAACTTTTCTCATGCTTCTTGTCAAGAGGCCGATTTTACGAGTGCGGCGTTGATGTGGTCCAATCTCTCTTATGCTAATTTAGAACGCGCCCGTTTGTATAAAACCAGGCTCAATCAAAGCAATTTGAATCATGCAAACTTGAGAGAAGTGGTCGCGATCGCCGCCAGTTTTTATGGAGTAAGTTTAAACAATAGCGAACTTTCTGGGGGACGATTTGAAAGAGCAGATTTTCGGGAAGCAACGGGAGAAGGAACAAATTTTAGCAGTGCTAATTTAACGCGGGCAAATTTGGGTGCAGTTAGCTTTATTGACTCTAATTTTAGCTATTCTCGCATGACTCGCAGCAGTTTGGAAGGTGCAGCTTTAACTCGCGTGGCGATCGCGGGGGGAAATTTAGAAAAAGCCAATTTTACTCGCAGTGTTTTGCAACAGGTTAACTTAATGGGAGTTTATGCGATCGCAGCTAATTTCCGCGCTTCTGAATGGCAGAAAGTCAATGCACAAGAAGCAGAATTTGTCAATGCCAGTTTAGAAAATGTTGTTTTAAAAGATGTTAATTTTACTCGGGCTTCTCTCTTTTCTGCTTGTTTGGAAGGTGCGCGTTTTACGCGAGTCGATCTAACTGATGCGAATTTACGGTATACTAACCTAGAAAATACTGTTTGGGAAGATGTGAATTTTGCGAACTGTAATGTTTCTGGTGCAGTCTTCACTGATGCGGAAGGGTTAAGTAAAGAACAAAAAATCTGGTTGCGGAAACAGGGTGCATTAAATGTTCCTCGGTAATCTGAAATAGAATAGGGCGAGTATTGATCGCCTTTTAAGTATAATCTACTTTGATTATTTCTCAAACTCAAGTTACTAAAGGTTCTAATCTAGCCATCACTTCATCAATGAATTCAGATGGTGAAACTTCGATGAATTCTGCACCCCTTACTACACAGTCAACAACAGCTTGCTCACTGCCAGTTCTTGGATTTAGCTCTAAACGAATAATATCACCGCGATCGGGAACTCTTCCATTAATTTTTACCAATTTTCTTCACCTACAGATTCTCCCCAATCTACCTCATTATGCTGTAGATCGGGAGTAACGTTTTCAAGTAATTCCTCTAGAGTATATTTTGAATGTACAGTTGAAGGACGAGATACATTTAATAAATCCGCAGCTTCTTGGGTTGTTAATTCTGCATGAATCGGAATTAAACTAACCGCATTACCTCGAGCCATCTGAGATAAAATATCAATCAATAATCGAAAAGCTGGAGCAGGAATTTCAACTGTCTTCAGAAGCCAGAATAAAGAAGAGAGAATACGATCGCAACTAATTCCCAGAAAATGTTAAGATTTATTATTCACAAATCTAACTTGATTTATGTTGCAGCTTGATTTGAGTTTTCTTTTCCTTCAGGCCGATCGCGGATTTAAAATTATCATAGATGGACTCTATGACCTGTTGTTTTTGAGCATTGGAGGTTGTCCTTTAATTGTAATCTGGTTGCTGTTGGGAGGCATTATCGTCAGTTTCCGATTAAATTTGCTCAATCTGCGCGGTTTTACCCATGCGGTTGAGATTGCGCGGGGCAAATATGACAACCCCGGCGATCGCGGTGAAGTGAGTTCCCTGCAAGCCCTAGCGACGGCATTATCGGCGACTGTTGGAGTGGGAAATATTGCTGGAGTGGCGATCGCGATCGGATTAGGGGGAGTGGGTGCCGTTTTTTGGATGATGTTTACTGCATTATTGGCCGCAAACTTGAAATTTCTTGAATGTACTCTCGCTCAAAAATATCGACTTACTAGCCCTGATGGTCATTTTTCCGGCGGTCCGACTCAATACCTATCTAGGGGTTTAGCCAAACAAGGTCGAGAGAAACTAGGAAAATTTTGCGCGATCGCTTTTAGTCTATTCTGTATTTTTGCATCTTGGGGAGCCTGCGGAATGTTTCAGACAAACCAATCTTACGGCGCTTTTTCCCACGTTATGCCATTTTTACCTCCAGGGATTTACGGAACAATTCTTGTCGTTTGCGTCGGAGTTGTCATCCTCGGTGGAATTGAACGAATTGGTAGGGTTGCCGAGTGGTTAGTGCCGATCATGTGCGGAATTTATCTGTCGGGGGCATTCTGCGTTTTGGTTCTGGAATACGATCGCCTTCCCGAAGCAATAGTTGCGATCACCTCAGAGGCCTTTACCTTAAAGGCAGGACTGGGGGGATTAATGGGAACGATTGTACAAGGCATACAACGAGGAAGTTTTAGTAATGAAATGGGGCTGGGATCTGCGGCGATCGCCCATGCTGTTTCTAAGCAAAGCGTCCCTATACGAGAAGGCTTTTTAGCATCCCTCGAACCTTTAATTATTGCCATGATTTCCCTGCTAACGGGATTGGTTATTGTTGTTACGGGAGTCTATAAGAATTCAGAATTAGTTAGCACTCAAGGAGGAAAATTAGCAGTGATTGCTTTTGAGAATACGATTCCTTGGTTTCCCTACTTATTGGCCGCAGCGATGTTTTTATTTGCCCTATCAACGGCGATTTCTTGGGGCTATTACGGCGAATCCTGTTGGGTTTATTTATTTGGCCAAGGCAGTACGGCAATTTATAAAGTTATTCTGTTAGGGTTTATCTTTTTAGGGGCGATCGTCAATTCGGAATCGGTGGTTAAATTTGGCGATGTGACCATGTTAGCAATGTCTATTCCCAATATCTTAGGGTTGTATTTCCTTTGCGGTGAAGTGAAGGAAGAAGCCAAGATATATATGAAAAATCTTGCTTCGAGTGCAGAAACAATTTTAAACTAGGAGTATTGAGAAAATCCGAGAATATTGTTCATCGAAAATCAGAAAAATGTCCTACAGTGATTTTAGTCTGAGCAAAATCAAAAAGGAATTTGACTTTAAGATTGCTGAAGCGATCGATTTTTTTGGTAATTCTCCCGTGCTAGAAGCCAGCGATTTCTTAAAACAAACCTTACAAGAAAATCTGCCTTTAGCTTTAGCAATTAACACAGAGAAATCCCGTTCAGAAATGATTATTGCTCCTATTCTCATCGAAGTTCGGAGGAGAATGAAATCCCAAGTCAGTCTTTTTTCGGGGACTGAATTTAATGTTGATATTCAAAAAGGATTAAATGGAATTTGTGATTTTTTAATGAGTCGATCTGCGGAACAACTGTTGCTGACTGCACCTGTTGTTGCGATCGTTGAAGCCAAAAAAGAAAACTTAAATGCTGGACTCGGACAATGTATCGCCGAGATGATAGCCGCACAAATTTTCAATGAACAGGAAAATAATGAAATTCCTATTATTTATGGGGCGGTGACAACGGGCAATATTTGGAAGTTTTTGCAACTGGAAACCACAACAATACAGATCGATTTAACTGAATATTCGATCGCTAATTTAGATCGAATTTTGGGAATTTTGTGTTTAGGTTTGCAACCTTCTCAAGATTATTAAATACAACCACATAACTCAAAAGTTTCGAGATTAATCTTTTTTTCGTTTCTGTTTTCGTCTAGCAACTTCTGCGCGTAATGCTTTTAATTTATAAGGATCGGTATCTTTACGCCAATAAAGGCGATAATTTTTGAGAATCACGCAGCGATCGCGCAAAAGTTTCAGCCAATCTTGACGCTTGCGAATCAAATTTCTCTCTTCTAATAATCCCCAATCTCTTTCCTGTTGGCTCAATTTGGCGAATTTTTCATAGTTGGGATAGTTGGGGGTAATTAATTGCTCTTTTTCATGAAGAATGGAGGGATTATCACGATCGCATTCCCAATATTTCACCTCTAAATCTCGCAAGTCAATTTGCATAGTTGTATCTAAAGCTGGATGAGGTTCTGTATCAAAATCGGGGTAATATAAATAGGAAATTTTCGGTGCATTGAGATGAAACTTGACGACAGTAACGGATTCTAAACGCCCGATAGTACGACTCGCACAGCCTTCATAAAGACGTAATAAGGGATCGAGTTTTTCGAGGACGCTAATATGCACGAGAAAGGAATTTTTCTGCTTTTTCCCCACAAAACTCTCTTGACAAATATCAGCAATATTCTCTAAATCTCCTACCGTTAATAACATCATATCTGCCAACAAGCAGGCGTGTTTGTAACTACCAAAAAGTGCTTTAAAATCCTCTCTTGCTTGTCGCGTTAATTTTCGCGATGTTAATCTATGGGTAAAGTGAGTCAGAGCAAGATAAACCTTCATATCTTGGCGACGTTTTTCCGCGATCGCTTCCCATTCTTCCTCATCGGTTGCTTGTAAAATTAATTGAAATGCGCGTCGATAAGTTTTAAATTCTGCTAATATTTCTTCTTCTTCTTTTAATTCTTTTTTAACAGGCAATCGTCCTCTTTCGGTGATAAATGTCATTAAGGGAGCCAACATTTCTGCATAGTCTTCAAAGCGCCTAACTTTAACAGTAATTCTTGGCGTTGTTGCCCGCGATCGAAAGCGCGATTCGCGAAATATTTCAGCTTTAGTTTCATCTCGAAAAACAAAGTAAATTCCCAACGCAACAGGAATAGAATTAACCTCTAAAACTTGGTCGATATAGGTTTTTAATTCTTCTTGCTCATAATATTTTTGGAAAGTATTCCGACGAGTAATAATACCATCTTCATAAGCAATTTGACCATCCATCTGATCTCGTATTAGCACTTGTGCAGAGACAATTAAAACATTTTGTGTTAATTCCCATGCTTTAATTAATGCCTCTCTTCGTTCTGCTAAATCTTCAATAACATTAATAATATAACCTAAGTTAACAATATCCGCCGAAATAAGGGGCATATTGGGACAATAATAAGGATCCCAACCCGAACTTTCATAACCTTGTTTAGCAATCCGTTCAATGTCTCCACCATGACCGCAACCATAGTCGAAAAAAGTTGTTTCTGGAGTAAACAATTCTGCCTCTAATGCAGTACGAACAGGACGAGAAAGGTGTTTGCGAACTATTGCCGCTTTGTGGCGATCGATGCGAGGAGTTAAATTATCTGGAGTGAGAATAAGATTATCTTTTTTCTGAATAACTTCATGGCCGGAAATATGAACTCCTCGTCGGTGTAGTTTTTGCAACCATTCTCTTCGAGTGCCAATAAATCCAGATTTATCTAATAGTCCCAATCTTTCTTCAATACAAGTGAGTTGTATAAATTGTTTATAAAAAGGATAATTGGTTGTTACAAAAGTTTCTTTGCGATGGAGAATGGGAGGATTTTCCGAGTGACTATAATCGCGATAATTAGCTGTTAAGGTATTGAGATCGACTTGTATGCTGGCATATAAAGCAGGATGAGGATCGATGTCAAAATCGGGGTAAAATAAATAAGAAAGTTTTGGTTGTTCGGTATTGAATTTAATCAAGGTTGCCCCTTGAATTTGCTGGCTTGCTTGTCTGGCATAATTTTCGTAATCTTGTAGAACACGATCCAGGGCAGAAAGGGCGCTAATATGGACGTAGAGAGCAGTAGGAAGGCGCTTCCCTATCAAGCTGGTTTCACATTTTTGGACGATTTCAGTAAAGCGATCGCGATCAATTTCCATGATTTTCTTCCCCTTGTTTTTTATTCGGAGAAGGGATTTCCTTTTTAATTTACCTAGGGTTGGCAAAATTGGGAACGCACGATTAATATTTATTTACGTTAAATTAGAACTATATAAAAAAAGTCCTTCTCTTTTAGGAATCTCATGTTCAAAATTTCTCTTACGATCGCCAGTTTATTAAATATCCTTCTTCTCTTAGGTTGCAGTCATTCCAGTCGCGATCGCGTCGAGTCTCCTGCTGTTGTGTCAGAAAGTTCCCCCGTCGAGAATTCTGCGATCGCATCTCCTGATACTGCATCTGACAAACCAGTTATTTCCCAAAATAACACTTTGATTTCTGGTGAGGGAATAGGACAAGTAAAATTTGGTATGACTTTCGCAGAAGCCAAAGCGGTTTTAGGGGAAGAAGTGGAGTATGTTTTAGAACCTCATTATATTGTTGATTTTGATGCGATCTCAGTCCGTCAAGATGGCGAAGTTTTGTTTTATATCCTCCATTTTGCGGAACAGCCATTAAAAGATGATGACTTAATTACTTTTTTGCAAACGAATAATCCCGCTTTTCAAACTGCGGAAGGTGTTCATGCAGGAATGTTAATAAAAGATGCAGAAAAGATTTATGGGAAAGCTAGTTTATTTACCAGCGAAGTTGAATCTCGCGAGTCGGTTAATTTCCAGAATGAACCAAAAGAAAAGCTCTATTTTGGTACATTTGGTGGGGGTGCAAACGCAGATATTCCTGCGGGAATTTATCCCGATCCTGATACTCTGCCACGGGACACCACTGAATATCGAGAAGATGCAACGATTCAATATATTTCAGTCTCCTGCGGTCTTAAAATTTGTTTTGAACAAAATTGATTATTTGGTGCGATCGCCTTCGTTGCCAACAAAATCCCCTTCCTCATTACATAATCTCACCGATTCTTTTTTAAGTTCGTTGAATGTTTCGGTAGTTCTCACTTAATTTTCCAAGAAGTGCGATCGCATAAAATCGGGGTAAGGAAAACCCCCTCACCCCGATCGCATAGCTCAAATTTTGTAGCTAAAATTTAGCTCGAAAATTTACTTGTAAAGTTCGGAAGCCAAACGATAAGCTAAAACACCTGGTAGTAAGGCGATCATCAGGGCAACAAAAACTTGGGTTTCCGTCATGGTTATTAAACTCCTTAAATGTTCTTAATCTGAATTGAATCCCAATTTCGGCTATTCTTGACTTATTTCTCGCCAGATTGTTACAAAATTAAATATTTATTCTCTGTCAATAAGCTCCTTTTATTGTCAATCTATTACCCTAGCTAAGATCATGCGTCTGAAAGAGCCAAAATCGCAAAATTTTTCCCAGAATTTTTCCCAATGGTGGAAATTCTTACAGCCCAAAGTTTTGGGGGCAGTTTTGGCGGGATTTTGGGTCAGTGTAGGGGCGATCGCGACGGTTTGGGATGGCAACCCCGTACAATGGCTAGAAGGGCAAATTCGCACACAATTTTTTGTTTTTCGCGGTTCGATCGCCGCCCCTGAAGATATTATCATTGTAGCCATTGATGACGATTCTTTAAAGGCAGCAGAAACATTTCAAGGCAGTCCCAATGCGGAGAAAATTACTCAACTTTTGCCTAATTTTCCTTGGCCGAGGGAGGCTTATGCTGAAGCGATCGATCGTTTGATGAAGGCAGGGGCAAAAACTATTTCTCTCGATTTATTATTTGATTTACCAAGCGGTTATGGGATAGAAGACGATCGCAAATTGAAGCAAAGTTTAGAGAAATATGCAGGAAAGATAACTCTTGCTACCGCTTATCTGGAAGTATTTTTAGAAGAAGGCACATCATTTCAATTAGCAGAACCTAACCCCGATTTAAAGACAGAATCTCTCTCATTAGGATTTGCTGATTTTATCTTAGATGCTGACGATCGCGTACATCATCTCGGGCGCGTTTATCGAGAAAATATTGTCCGTCCTCTCGGTCTTCCTATCTCACCTTCTTTCGCAGAAGCAACGGTACAAATTTATCGAGATAATAATATTTTAGCTCAGAATTCTAGTCAAGTAGAAGGGCAAAAAGAAAGGAAAGGAGAAGGTATTTTTTATTGGGGCGATCGCTTTGAGAGTTTTCGCTATATTTCCTTTTGGAGAATCTTGGAAGAAAAAGAGTGGCAGCGTTTGCAAGAGGAGGAAATGTTTAAAGATAAAATTGTTTTGATCGGTGCAACAGCTTCGACTTTACATGATTTTAAAGCAACTCCTTTCTCCTTGCAAATGCCTGGGGTAGAAATTCATGCCCATGCGATCGCCACACTGTTGCAAGATAAAGCAATTGTTGAAATTCTTCCCAATTTAAAATTTCGAGGTGTATTCTTTTTTCTGAGTATTAGTGCGATCGCGATCGCCCTTTGGTTGTTGACCCAATATTCTCTAAGACAATTAAGCGCAGGAATCGCGATCGCGATCGCTTGGATTGGTATTTCCTATGGGCTGTTTACCTATGCTCAAATTGCCATTCCCACGGCTATCCCTGGGATTATTATTCTACTCTGTAGTGGCTCTTATTTTGCTATTTCCGTTGTTCATAATAATCTGGAAAAGCTCTTTTTACAAACAACTTTAGAACGCTATGTTGCCCAACCTGTCGCCAAAGAAATCCTCAAAAATCCAGAGAATTTTTATTCGATGGTACAGGGGAAAAAGATTAAAGTAGCGGTGTTATTTTCTGATATTCGTGGCTTCACAACTCTCTCTTTTTTACTTCCCCCTGAAGATTTAATTGCTCAACTGAATATCTATTTTCACGAAATGGTAGAGGCGATCGTTTCTGTGGAAGGAACTCTCGATAAGTTTATCGGTGATGCAGTGATGGCAGAGTTTGGCTTCCCTTTATCTCGAGGAGAAAAACAGGATGCACTTAATGCTATTTATGCTGCCCTTGCTATGCGGAAAAATCTCGCTAAATTACGCAGTAGTTGGCAAGAAACGGGTCGAATTCCTTTATTTAATGGCATTGGTATTAGTTATGGAGAAGCGATCGCGGGAGATATTGGCTCTTGGCGACGACGAGAATATGCAGTTATGGGAGATACTGTTAATGTTGCCAGTCGTGTTGAAGGGTTGACAAAAAAACTAAAAACTGATATTCTAATCTCTGAATCTCTTTATAATATTGTTCGAGATGATATCGAGGCGATCGATCTGGGAGAACATCCTTTAAAAGGGAGAGAAAGCGATCTGATTCGACTTTATGGTGTAATTGGATTAAAAGGATGCGATCGCAGTTTTTATGACCGCGTACAAGCTGATTTGAAAAATTACTTAAAATAATTTTGTTGAGGGAAATTTATTGATTAATGTTAATTAATTCACACCTCCAAAATGCGATCGCCTGAATTTAGATTAGATTGCAAACGCTGCCAAGATAATTTTCTCACTTCTTCATCCCAATGCCAGCGCAAAAATGAAGCAGATCGCCCCAAAGAAAGTCCAGGTAGTGAGATCCCTTTCCTCGGGCTTTCCGTGGCTAAAGCGATCGCCCTTCCTGTCTCACATAATTCCCAATTAACCAAATTTTCCACCCCCACTAATAGCGGCAAAGTTGTCCCAGAAAGGGTCCCATCGGGCAGTTTTGCGGTTCCCTCTTTTACCTCAATTGTCCTTGTATCCCAAGGATAGACCCCATCGGGCAACCCAATGGGAGCCAGTGCATCACTCACAAGAAATACCTCTTTTGCTGCCCGCAGTAAAATTTGTAACATTGTCGGACAAACGTGCTGTCCATCGGCAATGAATCCACAATAAACCCCCGATCGCAGCATGGCTTCTCCCAATAATCCCGGTTTGCGGTGATGTAATCCTGGCATCGCATTAAAAGCATGAGTCACCATCGAGGCACCGCGATCGAAAGCCTCTTTTGCTTGGGATGATGTCGCCAGAGAATGCCCTAAACTCACCGTAATGCCCTGCGATCGCAAATAAGGAATAACTGTTCCAATTTCGTCCAATTCTGGTGCTAGAGTGATGATTTTAACCGCCGAAGTATATTCCCCTAAAACTTGCTGCATATTCTCTATAGTGAGAGGAAGCAAATATTCGGCAGGATGTGCGCCCCTTTTTTCATAGTTGAGAAATGGACCTTCTAAATGAACGCCTAAAATTTGGGCAGTTTCTGCACTATTTTCCCATAGAGAAGATTGAGAAATAATGGAGAGAGATTGCTGTATTTTTTCAACAGAAGTCGTGACAATAGTAGGGCAAAATCCATCAATTCCTTGTTCCCATAAATAGCGCCCAATTTTTTCTAAAAAAGGAAGATCGCCTCGGGTTAGATCGGGAAATGCGAGTCCCAAACCCCCATTAATTTGTAGATCGACACCTCCCAAAGAGAGCCAATCTCCCTCTATATCTAAGGAATTTTCTGCTACACTAACACTGCTCATCGGAACAATGCAGGTAATTTTCTCATCTTCGATCGCGATCGCCTGTAAACCTTCATAGCCCCACAAACGCGCATTGACGATCCAAGAAACTTTTAGAGGAGTTGGCGATCGCATTGGTAATATTGCTTCCAAAAACTTCAACAAAACCCCGTTTTTCACAAATTTTCTGCCTTAAGGAGGAGACGAGGTTATTGTAAAATCTATCTTAGCAACCTCTTAAGAGTTTTTCTATCTTGGTATCATGAAAACTAATAAACATTAAGATTCGTAAATAAATTCATGAAAGCAATACATCAAATAGGTTTATTAGATGAGAGGCACACCAGGTTTAATAGAGCCACCCTTTTATTTCCGACTCAACAAGAATTTTTTCCATTTTTAAATACTCGCTGCGAGCCGCTGCAAGAATATGCTGCATTATCACGGGTTTCCCCTCATGGGCAGCAATAAACGCAGCATTCAGGGCAATATTTTTGATATTTCCCCCAGTGACAGCAAGTTGGGCTAATTTCTCAAAACTCAGACCCTCGCTGGGAAGGTTGGGGGGAAAAATCCGCCGCCAAATCTCAGCCCTAGCTTTGAGATCAGGAAAGGCAAAGGCAACCATAAAGCGAATCCGGCGCAGAAACGCCTGATCCAAGGAGCCTTTCAGGTTGGTGGTTAAAATCGCTAACCCTTGATAGCTTTCCATTCGTTGGAGCAGATAGCTGACTTCCATATTGGCGTGGCGATCGCGGCTATCTTTCACCTCGCTGCGCTTGCCAAATAAAGCATCCGCCTCATCAAATAACAGCACCACTCCCCCAGATTCTGCCGCATCAAAAATCCGCCGTAAATTCTTCTCCGTTTCGCCAATATACTTACTCACCACCGTACTTAAATCAATGCGGTATAGATCCAGATTGAATTCCTGAGCCAGCACCTCTGAGGCCATGGTTTTTCCTGTCCCACTGGGGCCGGCAAATAACGCCGTCATCCCTAAACCGCGATTATTTTGAGCCGCAAATCCCCAGTCTTGATAAACCTTAGCCCGTTGACAAAATTGGGCGGCAATTTGCTGAAGAATTTTCAGTTGGTTTTCCGGTAAAACCAGATCAGACCAAGTGGCTTTGGTATCAATGCGTTGGGCGAGATCATCTAAGCGGGGCCGCGCCATCGTGCGGCAAATTTGCCAGAGTTGTTGAGTGATAATCGGATTGTGTGCTTCGAGTGTTAAGCCGGTTTGAGGTTGTTTTTGGAGATGATCGGCAGCGGTTTTAATCGCCTGGGGACTGAGGTTAAATTGCGACACCATCACCCCTAACTCACCATTGAGGGCTTGGGTTGCCTCCCCTAAATTACGTTCCCAGAGATGCAACTGTTCTTGATAGCTGAGGGGGAGGACTTCCAAGGAAAGAAGCGGATTACGGGGGGTATGGATTCGTTCTTCGGTGAAGATGATTAACGGCGTGTGGAGATCGGTAATCAGTTGGGTGGCGATCGCCCCTTTCGCCGCATCAGCAACGTTGAAACCGTCGAGATCCAGAATTAACAGGCTTTGGGTGAGGGCGGCTTCCCGTTGCCAGCGATGGGTTAAGTATTGGATGTTGTCCCGTTCGGTGGGGAGGCGATCGCCCCATAAAATTTTCACCGGCATCTTGAGGGCTTCCCCCACTGCGGCGGCGATCGCCCGTTTATCGCTATTCTCCCAACCGCAGAGTTGCACAATTTTGCCCTGCTTGGTACTCCCCGGAGCATCGAGGAAAGTTAATAACTCTGCCACAATCTTACTGTGGGAGGGGGCGAGGGATTCGGTTTGCACCTCCCCCAAGGGAGTGATTAAGGGAGCAAGGCGATGATCTTGATAGGATTCCCCCATTAGGTAATGAAGAATCGCTTCATCGATTTGAAGAGGGCATTGGGTAATCACTGGGCCAGTTCCCACTTCGAGGAGTTGCCAACGCCGGAGGGGAGCTTGAGGGGTGAAAGCATTCCAATGGGCATTAGTAAAAAGTTGTAACCCCAGGCCAAAGGTAGGATAGGGCATTTGGGGGTTATGGTTGAGGTGGGCGCACAGGGCGGAAAACCGAGGAAACAGGGCAACTCCCAGAGCCATGAGGAGCAAATTAAGCTCAAAAGGGGAAAGGCTAAATGTGGTGTAAAGGGTTTCCAGGCGGGAGGCGGGCCAAAGCTCCGGGATCTTGACGATGGGATCGCCATCATCCTGAATCTCCTGATCGGGGTTTTGTTGCGTAGACCACCGCCGTTCTAAAAACTGCTGAAGCTGGTTGATATTTTCAATCAGAGATTCTGAATTGACGGCATACCACTCATTATTCATCGCGTTATTTTGCTGAATCGGTTTCAATAGAACATTTCTGTAAAAACACGAATTATCCCCTTTTTTTTTAAAAACTGACTATTCACCAGCATTCTAACAAATCAGGATTTTTTTATCGACAAATGATCAAAATAAAAAGTGATTCAAAGTTCAAAGTCTAGACTAATGTCGTATTTTAAATTTATCCTTCATGATATTATAAACCTATGTAATGCCCGGTGGGTGACTATTCAAGGCAAAATTTTTCTAGATCCGTATTTTTCACAGAGTCAGTTAGCAGGTGACACCATGGCCAAAAATCAAGTTCAGCAGTCTAGTTCTTTTGTGCCGCCGGTACAGAAAAAGGCTCCTACCTTAGCTCCCCTGCCCCATGCTGTTCCTCC
The DNA here is from genome assembly GCF_016888125.1 of Spirulina sp. CCY15215. Taxonomy (GTDB): domain Bacteria; phylum Cyanobacteriota; class Cyanobacteriia; order Cyanobacteriales; family Spirulinaceae; genus CCY15215. Next base: position 3,262 of record NZ_JACSWA010000290.1, on the reverse strand, counting down.
CTCGACGGTGGCGGTAGAGCATTCTGGCTTGCCCCCCATACAAGCTAAGTTGACCTTGGGGGCGGTGGGCGATCGCTACGAACAGGAAGCCGATGCCACCGCCAAACAAGTGGTACAAGCGATCAATAGCCCCTCTGTCCAGACTAAATCCGCCTTGCCTCAACCCGTCGGCCGCAATTTAACGGTGTCGCCCCTAGCGGGGGTGATGCAGGCCCAGGGGAATCTGGGAGGGGGCGCGGTGGCGGCGGATGTGGAAACAGGGATTCAGAGGGCGAAGGGCGGCGGCCAGGCTTTGGATGCTGGTTTGCAGGAGTCTATGGGGCAGGCGATGGGGGCAGATTTTAGCGGCGTGCGGATTCACACAGATAGCCAGTCTAACCAATTAAACACGGCGATCCAAGCCAAGGCGTTTACAACGGGTCAAGATGTCTTTTTTCGCCAAGGGGAATATAACCCCGGCAGTTCTGGGGGTCAGGAATTGATCGCCCATGAATTAACCCATGTGGTGCAACAATCCGGCGGTTCCCAATCCATCCAGAAAACAGGAACTTCTCAAATAAATGATGTTTCTACAAATAAAAGTCAGTCGTCGGAAACAATTCAAGACCTCTACAAAAAATATTTAATTTTTAATGTTAGTTGCCTTCAAAAAATTTATGATGTAAATAACAAGGCAGACCAAATTATTGGCGTTCAAGCCAAGATGAGTGGTAAAAATATTCCTTCTAAAGAGCGGCGTAATATCCAGAAGGAAATCGAGACAGATTTTGATGGCTTGATTAAGCAGCTTGGTCTATGCTTAAATAAGCTCAAAACAATCCAAGCTTTGCCGGCAAAGACAGATGTTGAAACGGGTATCAAAGAACGCATTGCTGAAGAAATTCGAGTTGCTTTATCTAATCACGAGTATGCAGCTGATTTAAAAGCAGAAGTCAAAGAGTACTTTAAATCAATCACTGCCATTGAATACGAACGAAATCGTGAGCTGCAAGAGATGATGGATGCGGTGCAAATTAAGGTAATGTCGTTCGACTATTTTGTCAAAAAAACAACTCCTTTATTTGGCTCTCGGAAAAATGAAAGGTTTGCCGCAATTGACCATAGTTTTCAATCGTTTATAAAAGCAAGGCAAGCATTTTTTGCTAAACAGGGAAGCCTGAGCGTTGTTGAGCAAATTAAAATGATTTTGCCTCTCAATTCTTTGATTGACCAAGTTACGATTAATTGTTATGAATACATCAAATCATTTGGTGAAGATACTGCTGTGTCTAGTCTTTGGAAGGTCATGTCTGTGATTTACGGCAAGCTCCTACACTCTGCCAACATTTACAAAGAAATACAAGAAACTCCTGAGTATATGGAAGGGATTTTTGAATCGCTAAAAGACCGCAAAGAAAATATAAACGATTATCAGTCCCTTATTGATAATTTTGAACATCTTTCATCGGAAGATCTAGAAGTAGATGTGACGATTAACCCTCCCAGCTTGCAAGAAGGTCAGGGTGAAAAGGTTAAAATAGAGGATGGCAAACAGAGTGGAGGGAGCGATCGCCAAACGGCTCAGGGTCAAGAGGATGCCACTGAAATAGACTCAACTCAATATTTCTGGACTAATGAGATCATGACCGCAGCGGAATTTGAAAAGCAAGAAGCGGCGGTCTTTGACTATAAAATGAGTAATGGTGATAATGCACAGAAGGAAGACTATGTCCAGTCCCATAGCCAGATGATCAATATTTTGCAGGAGTATGCAAAATTCCGGGATCAAAATTCAAAGGGAATAAGCAATCTTGCCGATGCGATCAATTTATTCAGACAGATGGAAGAGATTACGGGTGAGTATTGGAATTGTATCACGAAGGACTGCCCTGCAACTTGCGTTGGATCGATCTACAGCAATATTGAGGATGAATTAGACGAACTATCATCTGCACTGGAGAAGAAATCCTCTGCGGACAATGCTCAAGATAGCTCGGCAAAAAATGCAAACCAAAATTCTGCAACTTCTGGGGAAAGTTCTAGTCCTCAAGAAAATACAGAAGTAGAAATTAAACAACCTAAAACTCAAAGAAAACTGCCTAGTCCAAAAGGGACTTTACAACAGGGCGAAATGTATGATAATGCCGCTGAAAAACATCGCAAGTTTGGTACACAAATCATGACTGTATCTACACTTATTGAGAAATGGAACTTTATTCCAGGCGATCCGGTGTCTTATGAAAAATCTACCTTCAATTTAAGCGAACTTTCGGATGCCATGAAATGGTATCATATTAAAAAGACACGAACTAATTATGACTCACGAACTTCGATCAAAAAACTCTTGAATTACATCATCCGTATTATAGATTTCTGCGAAGTAGCTTATCCAGAGTTTGACCCCAACGGCAAGAATGATCCCAAGATCCAGGATATAATTCGCCATATCTATGATCAAGCGTTTAAAGAGCAAAATTTGCTACTGGCTCGGATTGAAACCTTAACCAATAACCGCAAGGAGTCGCAGAAAAGCAAGGAGTCGCAGAAAAGCGAAAATGCTCTCAAGGCGAAGTCTCAAGAGGAACTAGCATACGAACAATTAGAAGAAGCTGAATTTAATACGTTTCTCACAACACAAACCTTGCCTTCAACGGAAACCTTTTTGACTAGCGTGGGGGTCAAAAATTTAAACAAGCCACCGAAAATATATGTGGATCTTGTTGAGTATTTATATCCGTATAATCAGATGAAACAAGAGTTTATTATCAATAAGTCTCCTTTGGGACAGGATATCCTTAATGCAATGGCAGAGTGTCTTAATGTGCTTGAAAAGGAGGCTCTTGAGTTAATTGTGTATCAAGAGAAAATTTGTAAGAATAAAACTAAGAATATAAAATACCAAAAAGAAGATCAGAAAACGCTGAAGGCGATCAACGATTTTAAGAGCAATGTTGGGGCAGAACAGCGGATGTTAAGCCTGGTCAAAGTATCATGACCTGTTGTTCATGAATGCGGTGAGGAGGTGCGATCGGCTCTGTAAAATCTGTCCCATATCAGGCATTTCTCAGGAGCTAGTGCGATTCAATACTCAAGCACTTCAGAATCCCGAAATCTCCGGTACTGAATACCAGCAAGGAGAATTATGCGGATATGAAGTCAGATAATTATTAAGGAAAATATGCAGGTGATTATATCGGTCGTATTGCGATTCGATTTAGACCTTGTTTTCGACTTTCTACGTCAGAAAATAAACCTTTCGATGTTCACCCTAAATACCTCAAAA
>NZ_JACSWA010000029.1 GCF_016888125.1 Spirulina sp. CCY15215 | reverse complement strand
AACAGATTCGTTATGGAGAAAAATATCGCACAATTCAAATTAAAATCTGGAATGGAAAAGATTGGGTATGGTCAGCAGAAATCCCCGTCAAAAAACAAGGGAAAAACCGCCATCTTGTGGAAGGAAACGAGATAAAATCTCCGGCATTAGTGGTCAACAAAAGAACCTGTCAGCTTTCCATGCCTGTAAAGATTAAAAAAGTCG
>NZ_JACSWA010000289.1 GCF_016888125.1 Spirulina sp. CCY15215 | reverse complement strand
TGAGGGTTAGCCATTGATTTTAATCAATGGACATCGAACGCAACGGGTTTTAACCCGTCTTGTGTTACAATAATTTCATGTAAGTCTACAGCTATTTGGAAATCGAACATGGTTGTTACACATTCCATTGCCGCCGAAAGATTGACGTTAGAAGAGTTTTTACAACTTCCCGAGACCAAACCTGCAAGGGAATATATTGATGGAAAAATTGTTCAAAAACCCATGCCTCAAGGAGAACATAGTCGCATTCAAAGTCGCTTGTGTACAGAAGTCAATAAAGTTGGCGAATCTCAAAAATTAGCTTTAGCATTAACTGAAATTCGCTGTACTTTTGGACAACGTTCCGTTGTTCCCGATCTTGCGGTGTTTGCATGGGAGAGAATTCCACAGACAGAGACAGGAAGACTTGCTAATAAATTTACAATTGCTCCTGATTGGACGATTGAAATTTTGTCCCCAGACCAATCAACAACTAAAGTCATTGACAACATTCTATTTTGTCTTCAGCAAGGCACAAAACTCGGATGGTTGATTGATTCTGAAGAAGAATCGGTGATGATTTTTAAACCGAATTGCCTGCCGGAAATTAAGTCTGGTGAAGAAATGTTACCGGCGATCGCTTGTTTGGCAGATTGGCAATTATCCTCACGAGAAATATTTGCTTGGCTGATGTTTTAATTGCTGTCTCCAATTACCCATTGTTCGATTGATAAATGAGGAATGCTTGAAGTGCGATCGCTTTTCATCTAAGCATAGATCGAATACCAAACAAAACAACCGATTAGCCAAATTATGGGGAAAGCAATTTTTCCAAATTGAACGAGTTGGAATTGTTGAACTCCTGTTGCTTGAAATCTCCTACTATTCCCTAAAATAACTATGAATAATTGCAAACCAATCAAAAAATACAGCAAATAAAAAGCATAGTCAAGGGCGACAACATAACCAACACCATCGGGTAGTGAGTCCAATAAGCTGAGATGGTAAAAAACTACCGCTAATAGTACACCACCGATCGCTTCCACAGAAATATCATCAAAAGGCAAAAACATCAGAGAGTATGTTACAAAAGTAAAAAACCATAAAGGTAATAAATTTTTCAGGATAAAACTGATGATATCTCTCGCAATTTCGATCTCTACATTAAACTGAGAATATTCAAACTGTGAGTTAGTATCCAGTAAATACTCATAGCCTAAAGTTGATTCATCGATATCAGTATTTTGATAAAAAATAGCATTTTGGACGTGCCAATCCGTAATCGTTCCAAACACATCATTTTCCTGAAAGTTTTTCAGAATTTCATTCTTTTTTGTATCGCGCATCCCAGCCAAATCTAGGACATAAATAATTCGATTTCGCGTTAAATTCTTATGTTGAAATTTGACGGATAAGATTTGGCGATCGAAAGGATAGTTATGAAAATCAAATTTGTCATAGAAATCAGCCTTCAGTTGAAAAAGAGAATGAGTAATTCCATCATTTTTGTTAACCTCTATCGGTTCATTCAGTGTTAATGTTTCTCCAGAATCTAATCGATTTGTATCATAATTGAGAAATACTATATTTTCGGGATTAATATTTACTTCCCTATATTTAAACCAAAGATAAAAATCGATCAAATAAGATGAAGTCTTCTCGTCAATATTATAAATTTCATTAACATCAATACCTGTATAAATGATATTAGTTTTTTGGAAATATTGTCCATTAACTTGAAATATTTCTCCATTATTTAATTGTCTTTCTAGATTATAAACATGATTAATATTGTCAATGGGAGAAAGTTGAATAAAGTCAGAAATAAAATTTCTGCGATTAAAAATCCCCATCAAAATAGGTGCAGAAGTATTTCCTTTTTCATCAAAGTAAAATTTTCTTGTAATCCCTTGAATTGCCGTATCGGGAGAGTTAATTTGTGCTAATCCTTGACGAATTAGCTCGCGATCGCGTTTACTATTTTGTCCTGTAAAAACATTTTGAGGTAAATCTTTTTGTTGCTCTAAGATATTTTGCATTGCTTGAATAATAGCATGAGCCGCATCATAATAAAGAGTAGCAACCCATCCCGGTTCGTAGTTATAGCGTTGATAAAACTCATTTTTAAAGTTTTGCGCCTTGCTATCAGCAATATCAAAAATAACTGGAGTAATAGAGTGAATTCCATTGGTAAAAAACCCTATTTTTTCTCGTTCTTGAGGAGTTTCAGCAAACTGCATTGGAAAAGAAGAGTTGGCAAGAGAGTCACCACCAAAGATCGGATAATCTAACCCATTTAGTTTTATAATGGGAATAATACCGGTAGCTGTAACACTCTGGGTTGTAATAATAATAGCATCAGGATTCTGGCCTCCTTCTTTCAATCTCAGTAAATCTTGAATAATGCGTTTAGATGCTTTTTCAATATTCTCATTACGATCAATTTTTTGTTCGCCTACCAATTGGCGATCGAATGAATTTAGTCTAGTTTTAATTGCTTTTGTTAAGGTCAAACTATAAGGATCATCTTCTTCATAAATCAGATAAATATTCTTCGCGGCAACAACATACTCAAGATAGTTCGCAAGAAATTGCCCTTGCTCTGTGTTATTGAAGGTAGTACGAAAATACCATTTACTATTGGTGATCTCATCTGCAGTTGCACTTCCACTAATTGCAGGAATTCCATATTTCTGATAAATTTTCCCGGCTTCTAAAGAATTTTTGCTTGTAGAATGTCCAAGTACGGCAATAGCAGAAGAGTTGACAATTTCTTGCGCGGTAACTTCTGGATCGAGTCGATCGTCATGAATTTCTAATAGCAGTTGTTTTCCATTCACTCCTCCTGCTGCATTAATTTTATCGACATATAGTTGAACACCGTCAACCATTCGTCCTCCTGTAAAATTTTCAGCCCTCTCCTGTGTGGAAACAGTGATCGCGATCGTAATTGTTTCTTGTTTAAAGAGGTTGGGTAAAAATTGCAGGGCAATAATACCTATCAAAGCGAGTAGAAACAATATCTCGAAATAGTTCTTTTTTGTCCAGTTTTTCATTACGTTTCAAAATTCCTTTATGATGTTATTTTACAGCCAAACTCTAGGGGCGATCGCCTTCTCTCCAAAATCGGATTGACGGTAAAATTGCCAAGTTTGTATAAACCAGTTTTTTACCTCAGTCACTGATGTCCCACGATAGCGACAAAGCAAGCCATTTCCTTGCATTTGCGTTACTCCTGCTTCTCCTTGTCTTTGATTATTTGTCCAGAGTTGATTCACGGAAACAATTGCCTTTTCTATCTCTAAATCTCCAAACCAAATTAAATGACCCACAACCGGATATCCTCCTAAACTATGGGGGTGGGTGTAAGTTTCTTCACATCCTGGCAACCATTGGCGATCGCACCACAGTAACTTATTATTGCGCCAAATTTCTAAATGCGATCGCCATTCTCCTCGTATAAATTTCTCTCCTCTTGCACTACGTCCAAAACGCAAGATTTCCCAACCGAAAAACCCAGCATGATCTGCCAATTCTACCCGCATTTCTTGCCGATAAATCGCACCATTAAAAACGATCATACTTTGCGGCATCCATTCTAAAAAGGCTCGATCTTCTACTCGGGCGGTGATAATTTGCTGCCCTTGTTTACCGTTGCTGCCGTAAATTTTTGCTGCGGCTGCCGTTGTGATTAAAACTCGACTTTTAGGATTTAATTGGAGAGATTGAATGAGGCGATCGCCCCCCACAATTCCTCCTGCTGTATGTAAGGAAACTGTATGACAAATGTGCTTTCCTTCAGGATAAAAAGGTCGCTGTACCTTTAAAGGGGCTTGATTAAAAGCACGCAGAATTTGTGTAGAACCGCCTTTGTTTTCATAAACTAATTCTAGGCGACCTTGCCAACTTGAATTTTGTGGAAGTGCAATCATTAAATTCTAAAAATCAAATGGTGAAGAGTTTTTATTGTCCTGGGGGATCACCTTGAGATCAAGAAAAGTCATTCCGCAGTCTGTTACAATTACTTAAAAGTAATTTCAACATTTTTTAACTTTATTGCTTGGTTCGATGATCTTAAACGAACTGCTACCCTTTCGGATTGAAATCGATACAGCCTTAATTGCAGGCTCTTCCTTGTGGTCTTTAGCCTTGTATTTGGGGTTAGCTTCCCTACGAGAATGGTTTGTGGAAATGTTCGATCGCTGGTTTAATTTTGCTGATCGTTCCCTTTATTTGTCTGCCGAGGAGTTCGAGCGTACTCGTCCGGCACGAGAATCTCAAAACGCTTTTTATGCGTCAATTTTTGCGATTTTTCCTTTCTTACTCGTTGGGTTCTTGTGCGATTATGGCATGAAGTTGAGTTTAGGTCATAGTTGGGCAATTAGTGTTGGGATTTTGGGCTGTTTCTGTTGTGGTATTTTTGAGTTAGGAAGACGTAATGAATTATAAGTGATTAATTTTTCTCATTACCCGATCTTTTTCTCATTCTTTCTTCCTTGAAATCATGCTAAACGACGTTGTAATAAAGGTTGAATCGCAGTCAAAACAATTGCATCAAATATTAACAGTACGAGTAATACCGTGGCAAAATTCATTGATCCCCAAGGTGCATTCATGACAATACTATCAAGTCCCCAAGTGTCATTCAAATAGAGATAGCGAATGGGTTCGATCGCATAGGTTAAAGGATTTAAAGAGGCTATCCACTGCAACCAATTGGCCATAAAAGAAAGGGGTGCAAGGGCGGTACTGGCAAATAGTAAAGGTAAATTGGTGACAAAGATAACAGCGATGAGTTCAATATGTCCAGGAAGAGCAAAACTCAAACTCAAACTTAATGCAGTTACTCCCACAACAATGAGAAAAACGATCGCGGCGATCGCCCCCAAACCCGCAATACTTGGTAAACCTGCACCAATCAAAGCACTAGCCACAATGATCGCTACAGTTTGTAGAAAAGCAAGGCTGATAATGTATAAAGTAGAAGCTGCAACAATGGAATAACGGGAAGCGAGAGGGGCAACTAAAAGGCGATTGAGAAATCCAAACTCGCGATCGAACATGACCGGTAAACCTGCATTTAATGCCCCAGAAAAAGCCGTAAAAACAATCACTCCAGGGGCGAGAAATTTGCCGTAACTAATATCTGTACCTAAAAATCCTTGAGGAGCATTGTAGAATAATGCCCCGAATAAAATCAACCACATTAATGGCTGTACAATTCCCGCCATGAGGGTACTGGGACGGCGCTTAAGTTGAATAAAAAGACGTTTGGTTAAAGCCAGGGTTTCTTGGCTAAATTCCCCGAGGGGATTGCTATTTTCTTCTATTTGCCCCGGAGAGGCGTTGGGTGCTAAGTTTTTGAGTTGTTCTGGTGTAATAGATTGAGTCATTTTCTTTTTCTAAAAAAGAGTATCTTTGTAGCAATTGTTACGTTTAGGTAATCCATGAATCAGTCAGGATATAAAATGAAATCCCACCTTAGTCTAAAAACGAGATTGTCTTGACTGAGAACGCTTAAAATTGCGATCGCTGGATTTTAATCTTGTTAAGTCAAGTTAATTTGTCAAGCATTTTTATTTTAACTTAACAAGATGCAACATGATGAAAACAAAATTTATTACTAGAAAACCATGCCAGAAACACTTTTCAAAGTCGATCTCTCGAAATCTATGTCAGAACAAGAGATCGTAGGTCATAATCGATGGCATCCAGATATCCCCGCGATCGCTTCGGTAAACCCTGGGGATATCTTCCGCATTGAGTGCAAAGATTGGACCGATGGACAGATCAAAAATAATGACGATCCCAACGATGTTCGCGATGTAGACCTCACTGTAGTTCATGTTCTTAGCGGTCCTATCCATGTTAACGGCGCTCAACCTGGAGATATTCTTGTGGTTGACTTGTTAGATATTGGGGCATTACCAGGGGACGAATGGGGCTTTACGGGCATCTTTGCCCAGGAAAATGGCGGCGGTTTTCTCACGGATCATTTTCCCAATGCCGCTAAAGCCTGTTGGGATTTGCAAGGGATTTATGCGAGTTCTCGGCATATTCCTGGGGTGCGTTTTGCGGGCATTACTCACCCTGGTCTCATTGGTTGCGCTCCCTCGCAAAAACTACTGGAAACATGGAACGCGCGAGAACGGGCATTAGTGGAGAAAGGAGCAAACGATGGATTGCCTGTGTGGAAACCGAAAATGACCCCTTATGCAGCCCTACCTAATCCAGAAAATGCGATTTTAGGGACGTTAAAAGGGGCAGACTTCGATCGCGTAGCGGGGGAAGCAGCAAGGACAGTACCGCCGCGAGAACATGGGGGAAATTGCGATATTAAGAACCTCTCTAAAGGCTCCCGCATTTATTTTCCCGTCTATGTTGATGGGGCAAAATTATCTATGGGAGATATTCATTTTTCTCAAGGAGATGGGGAAATTTCCTTCTGCGGTGCGATCGAAATGTCGGGTTATATCGATCTTCATGTCGATATTATTAAAGGTGGGATGGAAAAATACAGCATGATTAACCCCATTTTTAAACCCGGTCCAGTGGAACCACATTACTCAGAATATTTGATTTTTGAAGGTATTTCTGTTGATGAGTTTACCGGAGAACAATACTATCTTGATGCTCATGTTGCCTATCGTCGCGCTTGTCTCAATGCGATCGAATATCTCAAGAAATTTGGCTTTACGGGGGAACAGGCTTATTTATTATTAAGTTGCGCTCCTGTTGAGGGTCGAATTAGCGGTATTGTTGATATTCCCAATGCTTGTTGTACTTTAGCTTTGCCGACCTCTATTTTCGAGCAGGATATTCTCCCTCATTAAAACAGGAGAAACTAGGAATTACCCATTATCTAGAAAACCAATGCCTTTGTATGAATTTCGATGCGATCCTTGTGGTGAATTTGAAGCATTACGAGCCTTAGCTGAGTTTGATAATCCGATGTATTGTCCCACTTGTAATGCGATCGCCCAGCGCATCTTTTGCGCCCCTAATATCAATCTTAATGCGGGGAGTTTGCCGCGATCGCCCCAAGAACCTCGCCTTGTTAAACAAAAAAGTTCTCCCGCATCTCCAAGATACCAAAGTATTAAAAACGGACGGCCTTGGGCGATCGCTCATTCTTCCGAGAGACTGTAAAAATTGTTAGATTGTTTGAGAGGGTTAGTAATGGAGATACTACTCTCTCTTTTTGTGCAAAAAATTAGATAGGCTCTCTTCTTGTATCACTAAAACAAGAAAAATGCTAAGAAGGCGATCGCCTCTCCCACCTCTTGACCTTTTAGGGCTTCTAGACGTTACAATTAAGGAGTTGAATTGACAAGACAAGAGAGGGAATCTTGAATATTGTTCAAAAAGCCTTCTATTTTGGCATGGGTGTGGCTTCCTACGCTGGCGAAAAAGCAGGAGAACAGTTACAACAGTTGCAAGTTCAGGCTCAAAAACTAGCAGATGAAATGGTACAGCGCGGCGAACTCAGCGCTGAGGAAGCCAATAAGTTTGTAGACGATCTGGTTAAAAAGGCACAGCAACCTGTTGTGGAAGAAGAAACACCCCCAAAACAGAAAGAACCTCGACGCATCGAGATTTCTGAGGAGGGAGAATCTTCTTCAGAGGATAGCAAACAAACAGAAGATGCAGACCGTTTACGCAGTCAAGTGGAAGCATTAAAAGAAGAACTCAATAGATTACAAAAAGAATAGATTTTTTCTGAAATTTAAAACTAGGAACTAAACTATTAACTATCAATAAATTGAACATGAGTCAAAGCGATCGCATTGCTTCTCCAGATACTTTCTCAGAGGTGAAATATGGGGAAAGATTAATCGCTGAAGGAGAATTAATTACTTTTCCCAATCCTCGCATTGGGCGAAAATACGATATCCAGATTACTTTACCGGAATTTACTTGTAAATGTCCCTTTTCTGGCTATCCTGATTTTGCTACAATTTATCTAACCTACTCTCCCAATCTGCGGGTAGTAGAACTCAAAACATTAAAACTATATATCAATAGTTACCGCGATCGCTATATTTCCCATGAGGAATCGGTGAATCAAATTTTAGATGATTTTGTAGCAGCTTGCGATCCCTTAGCTGTGACGGTTAAGGGTGATTTTACCCCCCGAGGAAATGTCCATACTGTCATTGAAGTACAACATCAAAAAGAAGGTTCTTAACTCTTAATATGGCGATCGCCTGTTACTTTGGCGATCGCCGGAATCAATTAACTTTAAGTGCGATCGCAATAACGATTAAGTTCTGTTACCAAGCGATCTTCAACCTCGGTAGCAACTTGTAAACTATCAAGGGCAGCAAAGGCATCTTCCCGGTTCTCTGCTATAAAAGCCTCGATAAAGCGTCTCGTCATGAGGCTGGTTTGCTGATACATGGCGATAAGTTCTTGACTATATCCATTCAAAGTATCATCATTTAAGGATAAATCCGCCATCTTATTAGCTGTTTCATCAATTAAATTGGCAGTCGTTAAAAGTGCTTGGAGTTCATCTTCGCCTTCCTCTGGAGTTGCTGACTGTGTTGCTGTTACGGCTTCATTGGCAATATTAATAATGAGATCGCATTGAGTTGCTTTGGTATTTTGTGCGAAGGCGATCGAGGGTATCAAAGTTGTCAAAGAAACATAACTTAAGGTAAAGATACCAGCATAAATCGCAAGATTTGAAATTGTCTTTTTGATTTCCATTTTGATCGGGGATGAAAAAGGGGCATCGCGGTTATGAGTAATGATTAATTGCTCATAACCTTGGCTCGATTTAACTTTTTTGAGAAGAGGGAATGGTAATATCAACGATCTTGACATTATCATCTAAATTGCTCAAAGGCGGTTGAATATCTGCTGAATTGCCAACCACTAAAGTTGTGAGGCGATCGGGATAGAGATATTTTTGAGCCACCCGTTGCACATCTTCAATAGTCGTGGCTTTAATTCCTCGTTGGTATTGGAAAATATAATCCGGAGGATAGCCATAAAATTCATAACGCATTAAGCGTTGAATCGTTTGGCCGGGTTCTTGAAAGTTGAAAACAAAAGAGTTAAGAATAGACTCTTTCGCATAGTCTAACTCTTCTTGCGAAATGGGGGAAGTACGCAGGACTTCAATTTCTTTAAAAATGGCTTGAATAAACGGCACAGTTGCATCCGATCGCGTTTGTCCTCCCGCAATAAACATTCCTGGATAATCGTATTGAGGACTCCAAAAACCATAGACTGAATAAGCCAACCCTTGACGCGATCGCACTTCATTAAATAAGCGCCCACCAAATCCATTTAAAACCCCATTTAAGACACTCAAAGCAGGATAATCAGGATTTTTTAAGACTCCTCCCAAATGACCGATCTGAATGTAACTTTGGGTCAGTTGGGGTTGCTCAATAAAAAAAGTACCGCTTTTTTGTCGATCGGAAATATTAGGAATAGGTGGCAATGGATCGGTGGCTTTCGGTTGCCAACGTCCAAATTTTTCCGCAATTAAGGCTTTCATGCGATCGCGATCGAAGTCCCCAATAATTCCTAACAACATTTGCTCTGGACGGAAAGAGCGATGATAAAAATCAATCAGATCTTGTCGAGAAATATTATCGAGATATTCGTATTCTATTGTACGAGCGTAAGGACTTTTATCGCCGTAAATCAGCTTAGAAAATTCTCGACTGGCAATATTATCGGGATCGTCATTTCGCCGAGCAATTCCCCCTTCAATCTGCTTTTTTGCTAACTCAAATTGTGCAGTATCGAAGGCAGGTTCTTGAATCACTTCAGCAAAGAGACTAAAAACTTGTTCTAAATCTTCACTGAGAGTATTAAACCCTGCACTTCCTGAAGTTTCGCCAATACCTGTTTCTACAGAAGCAGCAAGACTTTCTAGGGTTTCGTTTAATTCATTGGGAGGATGTTTCTGGGTTCCTCCACTCCGCATTACTGCCCCAGTGAGTCCGGCTAAACCGATTTTATCGGTAGGTTCTAAACGAGAACCAGTTTTAAATAAAGCTGTTCCTCCCACAAGAGGTAATTCTCGATCTTGGACGAGGTAAACGACAATACCATTATCGAGTTGATAGCGATCGTAGTCAGGAAGTTGAACTTCTGAAAGCGGGGGAAATTCCAGTTCGTCATAATGTTTTGGAGTTGCAGCCGTCACCGATCGCGCCGAAAATGCAATCAAAAGTAACGTACTTAAAAACAATCCCAACCACTTGAAATAGTTTTGTGTTTTTTTCATTCTTGTTTTAGGGAGTAGGGAATCAAAGAACAATTTCATTTCAGCATTCATTCTTCATCTGTTAACAGTCGTCCAATGGTTTTATTTTCTGAGGTAAATGTTGCCTTGGCAACCCGTAAAATATCCTCGGCAGTTACGGCTCCAATTTTATTCAATTGCTCGAATAAATTGCGCCAAGTTCCTGTTTTTGCTTGATATTCGACGAGGTAATAAGCCATCCCTTGATTAGAATCTAAAGTATAAAGAACATCGGCACGTGCCTGAGTTTTAACCCGTTCTAATTCCTCCAAGGTCACGGGTTCTGTTTTTAAACGTTCGATTTCTCGATCTAAGGCAGCTTCTACTTCTTCTAAAGTGTGACCGGGAGCCGTGGTCGCATATAACACCATTAAGTTAGGATACTTATCTCCCGGAAATCCCGTAAACCCTGATGCACTGAGAGCAATTTGCTGTTCTTCGACTAAAGATTTATAAAGGCGAGATGTGCGACCGTTGCTCAAAATTGCCACGATCGCATCGTAAACAGCGCTATCGGGATGGTTGAGGGAAGGACGGTGAAAGCCTTCTAGGTAAATGGGTTCAGACTTGAGTTTTAAGGACACTTCGCGGGTTTCTCGTTGCGGAGGTTCTACCAGATTGACTTCTGGAGGGGTAGGTTTCGCTGAGTAGCGGCTAAAATAAGTTTGCGCCAGTTCTCGGACGCGATCGGGATAGACATCTCCGACGATGGCCACGGTAATATTATTAGGCACATAATAGATATCGAAAAATTTCCTCACATCCTCCGGCGTTAAATTACGAATATCTTTGTTGTAGCCAATGATGGGACGTTTGTAGGGGTGAACGGTGAAAGCCGCATCTTGAAAGGCTTCAACCAACTGCCCAATGGGGGAATTATCGGTACGCCACCGCCGTTCCTCGAGAATGACATCTTGTTCTTTGAAGAATTCGCGAAAGACGGGATCGAGAAAGCGTTCCGACTCGAGGGACATCCAAAGTTCGAGTTTATTGGCGGGCAAACTATAGCTATAAACGGTGAAATCGATTGAAGTTGCTGCATTTAAGCCTTGTCCCCCTGCTTGTTCGACGATTTGACCGAATTGATTTTTAATGCTGAGATCGTCAGCCTGTTTTTGCACTTCGAGGAATTCAGCTTCCAGTTTTTTGGCTTCTTCGGTGCGATCGCCGGCGATCGCCGCTTTTTTTTCAGCAACCAGTTCATCGAGGCGATCGAGGAGAGATTTTTCGGTTTTGTAGTCTCGAGTCCCGATGCGACTGGTGCCTTTAAAGGCAAGGTGTTCGAGAAAATGAGCAACCCCTGTTTGTCCATCAGGTTCGTCAACCCCTCCCACATCAGCATAGGTAGCAAAGGAAATAACTGGGGCTTCGTGACGTTCCAAAACAATGAATTTCAAGCCATTGTCCAAGGTAAATTCCGTCACCTTTTCGATCGCGCGATCGAGATAGGGTTGTAGGTTAGCTTGAGAAGCCGAGGTCGTCCGTTGGGCGAAAGCACGGCTGGGAAGCAAACTCCAAGCCAGAACCGCAATACAGAAGTAACAAAAGAGTTTTTGCCAAAGCGCTAGTCGTTTCATTAGTGACAGTTACAAAGAGCGAGCATGAAAAATTTCTACATCCTTCATCCAAAATAGCTTTTTTTGACAAAGGTTGCAGAATCACCTCGATCGCGCGATCGCAGAAGGGAAAAAAATGAGATAATCGAGCCAAAGTTAAGTCTGTACCTCTGTAATGAAAACTTTTCTCCCACAACCCAATCTCAAGCTGGCTCTCCTCAAGGTGGCAACGGTCTTATTGGTGTTGTTAACAATTGGTTTCTCGACTGTTGGTGATTATGGTGTCTGCTGGGATGCAGGGACGGAAATTTCTACGGTGAAGTATAATTACGAACTGGTTACTCAAGGTCGAGAAATTCCCAAAGATTTAAAATACTATGGCATTGTTTTTAATGTTACCAGCGAAATTGCTTTTCAAATTAAAGAATATGCAACCAAAGGACTATCCCACAATCCTTTAGAAGCACAGGCGATCGAGGAAGGTGATCCAGGCATGGCTCAAGCGATTTACGAACGATTAAAAGTTAAGCATCCGGTTACTTTTTTGGTGGCCATGATTGCTTATCTTTGTGTTGCTGCGATCGTTGGTATTCTTGTTGGTATTGATTATGCTTGGTTTGCTCCCATTGTTTTAGCTTTATTTCCTGGTTTTTGGGGGCATGGCTTTTTTAATCCTAAAGATATTCCTTTTGCTGCCATGTTTACTTTAGGAACATTAATGGGCGCATTTTTAGTCAATTTTTATTTGCAAAGGAAGGAATGGGAACTCAAATTAGGATGGAATAAAATTACTCTTTATTCTATCTTGTATGGAATTTTAGTGGGTTTAGTAACAGGAACGCGAATTGGTGGATTTTTCTTACTATTTTTTATTGTTCTGGCTCATTGTTTGACACGATTCAATTTGGGTCAGATTTGGCGAGATATTCCTCGTTATTGGCTTTTTTATCTTCTCATTGGTATTGCTTGGATGGGGACAACAACTCTAGTTTATCCGGCTTCCTGGTCGAATCCTGTTGGCTGGTTTCTCGATACGCTTCACTATACTTCTAATCATGCTTGGCCGGGGGTTAATTTATTTGCAGGAGTGGAGATTAAACCCAGTGAAAATCCTTGGTATTATTTGCCTTTATGGTTCTTTCTTTCTAATCCTTTTATCTGGATTATTTCTCTCTTTCTCGGTCTGATTTTTATTGCTCAAAACTATCGGGCTTTTACTAATTTACAACGTGCTTGTATTGTTTTAGTATTACTCCAAGTTTTCTTTTCCCCTCTCGTGGCAATTATTTTACACGCAAACATTTACTCGGGAATGCGTCAATTTCTTTTTATTATTCCAGGGGTTGCGGCTATTGCTGCTGCAACTCTCAGTTGGATTTATCAAAAAATCTGGCAAAACCTGGGGAAATTATTCGCGATCGCCTTATTCATTGTTTTAATTAGTCCCATTATTTTTGATACAATTACGCTACATCCCTACCAATATCTTTATTTTAGTCGCATATCGGGGGGCTTGAGTCATGCTCGTGGAAACTTTGATACAGACTACTGGGGATTAACTTTGCGAGAAGGGACGGAATGGGTTAACGAAAATGCCGAGGCTAACTCTACCCTTTCCCTTGGTGGTGCAACTTATATCGGACAAATGTTTGCCAAACCCGATCTTAAAGTTTTAGATATAGAATCAGATCTAGGTTATGGTTTAAAAGGTCGTCCCGATTACTATGTTGCCATGCCTTATATCGAATTTCAGGATTTATTTCCCGAATGTCCGATCGTTCATAATGTTGCCAGGCAAGGTGTTCCGATTACAATTATCAGAAATTGCCGACAAGCAACAAAATCTCCATAAATTTTATTTTTTAATCAAACTAAATTCAAAAAATGCCAGAAATTCAACAGAAATATGAAAGCCAAAATCAATTACAAACGTTCTCTGAAGACGATCCTTTTACAGTAGAACGATACGAACAATTTTGTCGATTTTTCCCCCAAAATGTACAGCGTGTTTTAGATGTTGGCTGCAATACTGGTCGGGGAGGAGAACGTTTAAAAACTCTCAACCCTGCTTTGGAAATTTTTGGCCTCGACTGCGTTCAAAACAGATTAAATGCCTTACCCGATGCCTATACGGGAAAAATTTATGGATTATCGAATGATATCCCTCAAGACGATGAATCTTTTGATGCTATTGTTGCAGGAGAATTTCTCGAACATTTATACCCGAGTGATGTCGATCGAACTCTTTGTGAATTTCAAAGAATCTTGAAAATAAAGGGACGTTTATTATTAACTACACCTCATCCCCATTATCTCAAAAATAAATTAACGGGTGGAACAGTTTATGGAGTCAGTCATTTGACCCAGCATTTTCCCCAAATTCTTAAATTACGCTTACAAATGCACGGATTTTCTGGCGTGAAAATATTGGGTTCTGGGAAATTATCTCGCTATCTCGGCTACTATTTTCCTCTCAAATTTGTTTATGGTAGTTATTTGATTTTTGGGGATAAATATTGACAATTCTCTGAGATCAATTTAAGTTTTTTTTGTTCTGCAAAGATTTATTGCGATCGCCAAATCTTGGTAGATTTTGTGATATTTTCTAGACAACTAAAATCCTGCTATCTAGAGGAGAGGAAAAATGTTTGGGAATATAAAAGCTATTCATCTTAACATTTTTGTTTTTACCATTAGGCGCGATCGCAGAGTCAGGAGAGACTGATTTTTTCTTCCTGTCAGAGCGATCGCGCGGTCATAGATAAAGATAGTTATTCTTTTAACATCAGGTAATACAATGCACCCCGATAACCCATAACACCAGCCCTCGAACCCGCAACTTCTCCGGTTCCCATGAAAACATCCACGCGACCCGGGGTTTTAATGGCACTTCCCGCATCTTGATCCAAAACATAACGACTGACCCGAGGTGTTTGCATCCGTCCTTGACTATCGGGGATGGGAATTTGCGTGTCAATCAATGCTAATGCACCTGGGGGCATTAAATCCTTATCCGTGGCAATGGTGCGATCGGCAGTGACGGGAACACTTAAACTTCCCGATGCTTGTGCGCCCTGGGTGTCTCGGAAGAAAATAAAACGGTTGTTCTGAGGAATATAGCGATCGAGCAAATAGGGACGCTGACGAAAGAGGTTAATCATTTTCGGCAAGGTAAAGCCATCGCGAGGGTGCAACCCATCCCGAATCATCGCTTGTCCGACACTGAAGTAAGGATAATTCGTACTGCCGCTATAGCCCACCGTCATGGTACCACCATCGGCTAATTTGAGCTTGGCAGAGCCTTGAATTTGGACGAGGAAGGCTTCAAGGCGATCGCGCAACCAAACCAATTCTGAACCCCGCAAGATGCTATTTTTTCCAGTACCGTCGGTTCCCTCGAGTTGGGCGCGACTGGGTTGAGGAGTGCGCCATTGCTCTAAGTTTCCAGGACGGCGATAGAGGGGATAGCGATATTCTTCCGTGGGGGTGCGGCTGGCTTGATAAATGGGTTCGTAATAGCCCGTAAAATAGACTGTACCGCGATTGTCCTGCCCAGTGGAGCGATAAAAGACAAATTCTTGCTTAACAGCAGCTTGCAGTTCTTGGGGACTGGCGGCCTGCTGTACCAGTTGACGGAAGCGGAGGAGGGAACGAAGGACGCGATCGCGGGTAATCCAACGAACAGGATAATTTCTGTAAACTTCTGCGGCTTTAGGGGTGTTTAAATAGCGCAAGCTATTATCAATGGATTGTAGAAGAGCATCTTTATCCCCTGCACCTCGAAAACTGCGCCAGAGTTGCTCGTCATAGCCTAAAGAAGAATTATTCTGAGGATTAGACCATTCGAGAGGTTGGGCTTCCGCCTCTAAATGAGGGGTGGTAAATGCTAATCCAAGTCCGAGGGAGAGTAGAGCAAATGTTCTTTTCATCAGAAAAATTGGGTAGAAACCCCGTCCTTATAGGACGGCTTTACATTGAATAAACGTAACCATCTTTTTTGTGAATTGTCTGGCAATATTTGT
>NZ_JACSWA010000288.1 GCF_016888125.1 Spirulina sp. CCY15215 | reverse complement strand
TTGAGACATTCTACACCAAGAATATCCTGTTAAATGAAGGTCTGCGAGCTTGGTTAGCTCCCGAAGACCAACCCCATCAAAACTTTAAATTCCCCGAGGAGGTATTGCCGCGTGGTAACGCTCTCTAATACATCTTTTGCCGGCGCAGGCCGCGATCTAGAATCATCCGGCTTCGCCTGGTGGGCAGGAAATGCCCGTCTCATCGAACTTTCCGGTAAACTGCTTGGCGCTCACGTCGCCCATGCCGGACTGATCGTCTTTTGGACTGGGGCAATGACTTTATTTGAAGTCGCCCACTTTAACATCGATAAGCCCATGTACGAACAGGGCTGTATTCTCCTTCCTCACCTCGCTACTTTAGGCTGGGGTGTCGGACCCGGTGGCGAAGTCATCAATACATTCCCTTATTTTGTTGTTGGCGTACTGCATATCATTTCCTCAGCCGTTCTTGGCTTGGGCGGTATTTATCACGCCATTCGCGGACCTGAAGTTTTAGAAGATTATTCTGATTTCTTCGGCTACGATTGGGCTGATAAAAACCAAATGACCAATATTATCGGCTATCACCTCATCCTGTTAGGTTGCGGTGCTTTGCTGTTGGTTTTTAAAGCCATGTTCTTTGGCGGTGTTTACGATAGTTGGGCTCCCGGTGGCGGCGATGTCCGAATTATCAGCAATCCAACTTTAAATCCTGCTGTCATTTTCGGGTACTTAATCAAAGCACCTTTTGGCGGCGAAGGTTGGATTGTCAGCGTCGATAATATGGAAGATATTATTGGCGGTCACGTCTGGATCGGACTGATTTGCATTGGCGGCGGTGTTTGGCACATTTTGACCAAGCCTTTCGCTTGGGCGCGTCGTGCCTTGATTTGGACGGGAGAGGCCTATCTGTCTTACAGCTTGGCTGCTGTATCTTTGATGGCTTTCATTGCCTCTTTCTATGTCTGGTTTAACAACACGGCTTATCCCAGCGAATTCTACGGACCCACCAACGCCGAAGCCTCTCAAGCTCAAGCGATGGTGTTCCTTGCTCGCGACCAAAGCCTCGGTGCAAATATTGGTTCTGCTCAAGGACCGACAGGTTTGGGTAAGTACCTGATGCGCTCTCCCACTGGAGAAATTATTTTTGGTGGCGAAACCATGCGTTTCTGGGATTTCCGAGGACCTTGGCTGGAGCCTTTACGCGGACCGAATGGCTTGGACTTAGACAAGCTCAGAAATGATATTCAGCCTTGGCAATTACGTCGTGCTGCTGAATACATGACTCATGCGCCGAACGGATCTATCAATTCGGTTGGTGGCATTATTACCGAGCCGAACTCGTTTAATTACGTTAACCCTCGTGCTTGGTTGGGAACTGCTCACTTTGTGTTAGGGTTCTTTTTCTTGATCGGACACTGGTGGCACGCTGGACGCGCTCGTGCGGCTGCGGCTGGTTTTGAGAAAGGAATCGAACGCGAAACCGAACCGGTTCTCTCTATGCCTGACCTCGACTAGAATTGAGGGATTAGAGCGATTCTAATTTGAGTAAAAAACTCCTGCCTTCGGGCGGGAGTTTTTGCTGCTAACAGTTAGTTATGCTTTTGTCAGACAAATTAATGTAATTGTTATGCTGAGATTAACCAACTGAGATTAATGCGATCGCCATGACTGTAACAACCTATCAATGGACAATCGAACGCTATCATCAAGCCATCGAAGCGGGAATCTTCGATCGCGAATTTGTGGAGTTATTAGAGGGAGAGATTATCGTTATGTCACCCGAACGAGAAACTCATGCTTATTACAATACCGCCGTTGCCGACGAATTGAGAAGATTATTGGGCGATCGCGTTCAAATTCGGGATGCAAAACCGATTATTCTTCCTAACAATTCCGAACCCATACCAGATATTACTATTGCGAAGCCGTTGGGTTTAGTTTATTTAGAACATCACCCCTATCCGGAAGATATTTTTTGCTTAATTGAATTTGCTAACACGACTTTAAGTAAGGATTTAGTGCGGAAAAAAGATATTTATAGCAATGCGGGAATACAAGAATATTGGGTAGTAGACCTCAAAAATTTGCGTTTGAAGGTGTTTCGAGATTTACACAATGGGAATTATGAGACAGAGTTAACGCTAACGGATGGTTGGGTTACACCGTTAGCATTTCCCGATGTTAGGGTTGAAGTTCGGCGATTGATGCGATCGCTTTGAATAGGAGGTGCGATCGCCGTCTCCATTGCGAAAGCGTAATAGTATAAAAGAATCTCTACTCTTTAAGAACCATGATCGTTACCCCAACAACTATTCCATTACCCGACCATACCCAGTTACCTTGCGAAGATGATACTTTTGTGAAAAACTTCCAAGAACACCCCCAAAGCATCCTCATTACCACATCCATTTGCCCTATATTGGCTCTCCTTCATCCTGACGGATGTTACGATATCGGGCAAGATTGCGGCATTTATTGGCAAGTTACCAACCCACCGCTTAAAGGTGTGGTATCTCCCGATTGGTTCTACGTTCCCAATATTCCGCCCTTATTGAATGGACAGATGAGACGCTCCTATGTCCTCTGGCAAGAGAGGATTCCTCCCGCGATCGTCTTGGAATTCGTTTCTGGGAATGGTGTCGAAGAACGCGATCGCGATGAAGGAGGCAAATTTTGGGTCTATGAAACCCAAATCCAAGCGGAATATTACGCAATCTATGAGGTACGACGGCGGCGAGTTGAAGTGTATTGCTTGGTTAACGGCAGTTACCAACTCGTGACCCCAAACAAACGGGGGCATTTCCCGATCGAATCATTAGGGGTCGAGTTAGGGATTTGGCAAGGGGTCTATCAAAATCGCGACCTCCCTTGGTTGCGGTGGTGGGATCGCGAGGGTAATTTGCTACTGGCTGCTGAGGAACGTGCAGAACAACAAGCCCTACGGGCAGAACGAGCCGAATTAGGAGAACAACAAGCCCGAGAACAAGCTGAACGATTACGGCAATTGCTCATTGAAAATGGCATCGATCCCGATGCGGTTTAGTGCCAGTTCTCCTTAATTGCTGGATTAAAGGAGTATTCAGCAAGGAACAAATTGATAATCTCAAAACGGCGATCGCCTATCCCGTAAAGTTCTCTACTCTTTCAGCAAAGCGGAGTTTGGCAGAACGAGAACGGGGATTATTTTGGATTTCTTCAGATTGGGCAGTAATTGGTTTTTTAGTAATAACTTTGAGTAAATTGGAATTGCGAAAACTGTGTTTGACGATGCGATCTTCTAAACTATGAAAGCTAATTATACCAATTATTCCACCAATTGTCAACCATTCGGGAGCAATTTCTATTAATTTTTCTAAGGATTCTAATTCAGTATTAACGGCAATTCGCAAGGCTTGAAAAGTTCGCGTTGCGGGATGAATTTTAGCGTGGCGATATTTAGCAGGGACGGCGTAATAAATAAGTTCTGCTAGTTCTTTGGTTGTTTGTAAAGGGCGTTTTTCAACAATATGTCTGGCAATGCGTCGAGAGAGTCTTTCTTCTCCATATTGATAGATAAGATTAGCCAGTTCTTTTTCCGATCGCCGATTAACAATTTCGGCAGCAGTTAAGGATTGACGGGTATCCATTCGCATATCTAAGGCTGCATCTTGTTGAAAACTAAAACCCCGATCGCCATCGTCGAATTGAGGAGAACTTACTCCTAGATCGGCAATGATTCCGTCAAATTTAAGATTGAGAGGACGATAATTGGCAAAATTTCCTTGCCAAAACTGCACGCTTTGGGGTAACTTTGATTTGGCTGCGGCGATCGCATTCTCGTCGCGATCGATGGCAGTTAGCTTAACATTGGCTGCAGCTTGTAAAATCAGATGGCTGTGTCCTCCTCCTCCCACTGTTGTATCTAAATAATGCCCTCCACTTTGAATATTTAAGCCCGCAATTAATTCTTGCTGTAAAACGGGGATATGATGAAATGAAGAATCTGGCATTGCTATCTTTTCGTTTGGTTTCTTGTTACTTTACCTTAATAATGACAAAATCAACAATAACAAAATCTTGAAACATGGCGCGATCGCGTTTATGATAAAAAAAGTTACAGAAATTAATATTCTTGTTTTACACTTCTTATTTTACACTATGTTTGATTTACTTGATGATGCTTTGGAGAAAAACGCTTACATCCTGTTTAAGGCAGGACAAGCACTATTTGCGCTGACTCATAAAGAGATAGCCAGTCAAGTTCGTCAGTGGTTTTTTCCTTCCCTTGAGAAGCAAACTCAATCTCTTTCTCCCGAAGCCCTACAATTATTGAAAGAGTACCGCGATCGCTTAATAGAAATAGACTGGAAAGATTATCGAGAAGGCATTTATCCGATTGAGATTTTGTTTGATAATGATGTAGAAGAATTTTTAAAAGCATACTTTTTTGTTTGGCAAGATCATCCGCAAACATGGCAGCGTGTTAATAGCAAGAAATTTAAAGATTTTGCCCCTGAAATTGCCAAAAAAGAACCAGAATATCCTCAATATTACTTTCAAAATTTCCATTTTCAAACCGATGGTTATCTCAGCGATCGCTCTGCGGAAATTTACGATTTGCAGGTAGAATTGCTCTTTAATGGGGCAGCAGATGCCATGCGACGGCGAATTCTCGCCCCTTTAAAAGCGGGAATTATTGACAAGCGGGGGAGTATTTTAGATATTGCTTGTGGAACCGGGCGATCGCTACAATTTATCCAAGCTGCATTCCCACAAATGTCGCTTTATGGTATCGATCTATCAGAACCTTATTTGCAAAAGGCTGAACAAAGACTGGGTAAAACTGTTAATTTAAAAAGAGGTCAAGGTGAAAAATTACCTTATCCCGATGCGTTTTTTAGCGCAGTTACATCAACTTTTACCTTCCATGAATTACCTCGATCCATTCGCAAACAAATTATTGCAGAATGCGATCGCGTCTTAAAACCGGGTGGAATTCTTGTTCTTTGTGATAGCTTACAAGCGGAAGATATTCCAGAGTTTGATCTTGTTTTAAGCAATTTTGCCAGTATATTTCACGAGCCATATTACAGCGATTATGTGCGAGATGATTTAAGTAATTGTTTAAAAGAAACAGGTTTTCAAAATGTAGAAATACAGTTACACTGGTTGAGTAAATATTGGATTGCCTGTAAACCCTAGAGAATTCAATATTTTTAGACTATACGTGGGAGATATATCTTTTGTCTGAGGAAAATTCTCATTATAATTCAACAATTTTACAAGAATTTATGGCTGGAACAAGAGCTATTTTTCCTCTTGTTATTGGTGCAATTCCTTTTGGCATTATTTTCGGTACGCTTGCCAAAAGTAGCGGGCTTTCTTTTTGGGGAACAATGGGACTTTCTGTATTTGTTTTTGCAGGTTCTTCTCAGTTTATTGCGTTGGGGCTTTTAGCTTCTCAAACCAGTTTATATTTGATAATTCTGACCACATTTGTTGTCAATTTACGCCATTTACTTTATGCAGTCAGTTTGATTCCTCATGTTAAACATTTATCGCAACGCTGGAAAATTCCGATTGGTTTTTTACTGACAGATGAAGCCTTTGCTGTCGCCATTAATCGTTACAATCAAAACGATCGCTCTCCTGACAAACATTGGTATTATTTAGGAGCAGCGCTTTTTATGTATGCAAATTGGCTACTGTGTACATTTCTGGGTTTAACCATTGGTCAATTAATTCCCAATGCTGCTAAATGGGGTTTAGATTTTGCTATGAGCGTTACGTTTATTGGTATGATTATTCCTTATATTCAAAATCGTCCTATGCTTGCTACTATTTTAGTAACAAGTTGTGTATCTTTACTCAGCTATTCTCTTCCTCATAAACTGGGATTAATCATGGCTGCTTTTGCGGGAATTATGGCTGGAATGTGTGTCGATCGCCTCAAGAGTTATCAATAATTAAAAAAATGGAATTTTATTTAGTTTTAGGGATGAGTTTGGTTACTTTTGGTATTCGTTATACTGTTTTGGGTGCCAGTGATCGCATTAAACTTCCTCCAATTGTCATTGAAGCCTTACGCTATATTCCTCCGGCGATCCTCACGGCAATTGTTGTCCCAGAAGTCCTAATTCCTGATGGTAATACTATTGAGTTTAATTATACTAATGCTCGACTTGTTGGGGCGATCGCGGCGATCGCGATCGCCTATTGGCGAAAAAATCTCTTACTCACTATTGTTGTCGGAATGTTAACTTTTTTTACTTGGCAATGGGCGATCGGCAATTAATTCCTTGTATTTTGCAAATTGTTCGCTTTATCAATTTGGAAATGGCTGGGAATAATGATAATATTAAAATCAATATGATAGGACTATTTAACGAATCATAAAAATGGCGATCGCAGCTTCGATACAACCTGAATTTTACTCGGTTTTTTCTCCTGATAAGATTGAGGAAATTGTTCATTATCTCGACACTGAAAAAGAAATTCCCTTTAAGTTTTTCTATCAGGGAAATATGGTCAAAGAATGGGAAGAATTTAATGAGGCTCAAGAAAAAGCGAGATTGAGTAGTGCGAAAACTGATGATAAGTTTCTCAAAAATGTTTGTATTCATCTCTTTCAAGCAGAATCCGACTGCGATCGCTGGAATATTGTCGATATTGGGGCTGCAAATCCTCTCTTGGTTAAAAAATTAGTAGGGACTTTTCTAGATTCAGATATTCTCAATTCTTACATTGCTTTAGATATTAGTCAAGGGATTCTCGATCTATCCCATTCTCAACTCACAGAGTGGTTTCCTAATCTGAATTGGCAAGGACATCTTTGGGATTTTGAAAAGGAGATTATCCCCACTATTGTAGCAGAAAAGAGACAGGCTCGCACTTCAGAACAAATCAATAATTTATACTTATATATCGGCGGTACATTTTGTAATGTTAAAGATCGAATTAATGTCTTAAAAAATATCGCCGAGAGAATGTTACCTTCAGAATGGCTCTGTGTTAGTTTTGGCGTTGATTTTATTGGCGCTAAAAATAAAGAATTTGAGGTTGAAACTCATATTTCTGCGGCAGCTTGTCGTTATGTTATCGAACTTTTGGGAATTGACCCCAATGATGTACAAATTGTGGGCTATTTTGATGAAAAATGGGGAGGTTATAAAACTGATATTCTCTTTCAACAAGATTATTGTTTTGAATTCAAGCTAAAAAACTCCCAGAAAATAGTGCAGTTTAATCAAGGCGATCGCATTAATATTTATCGGTTCTTTTCCTATGCTATTGAAAGCGATACAAGTTGTCCTGCTATCTTTGAGGATTTTCAGAAAGCTGGACTGGAAATCATTTCTTATCGCATTGAAGCACTACTTTCCCGTGTAATGATTGTTTGTCAGCTAATAACATAATAGGTGTTTTTGAGGGTGCATCTCAGCCATCTCAGTTTTGCAAAAATACTCAATACCGATAGATTTACAAATTTGAGATGCTTTAAAAGAGCGATCGCCATCGATAATTGAGAATCTCTAACTTATTTCCAATAACACCTTCAAAACTCCCCGTTGTTTAGCGCGATCGATCGCTTCTACTCCCTTCTCCAAAGGATAGCGTGCTTGAATCAAAGAAGTTACGTCTACTTTCTCCTGTTCGAGTAATTTTAAGGCTTTAGCAAACGGACCGCAACGAGAACCGATCAGGGTGATTTCATCGACAACTAAAACAGAGGCATCTAAAGTAAGCCGATCGGCATAGGTACTTTTAAGCACTAAAATCCCCCTCGGACTTAAAGCACGACGGGCAATATCAAACCCCTCGGGATTTCCCGTACACTCTACCGCAAGATCGAAACTGCGCCAGGTAATGGCATCTATCAAACCCGTTTTAATGCCGCGATCGCCTAAATTGGCCAACTTTTCCTCATGTCGTCCCACCACCAGAAGATCGCACCCAGTCAGCGCCAAAGTTTGTGCCACCAATTGACCTAACTTACCATCCCCCACCACAAGAACGCGATCGCCTTCCTTCACCCTAACCTGTTCTTGGATTTCCAAAGCGGCGGCTAGGGGTTCGACGAAGGTGGCTGCATCCGTCGAAACATGGTCGGGTACGGGATGCAAATTAACAGCCGGTAAAGCCAAATAATCCGCAAATGCGCCATGGCGATTCACAATACCGAGAACGCTGCGATTTTCGCAATGGGTGGGAATGCCGCGACGACATAACGAACATTGACCGCAAGCTGCGTTAATCTCTCCCACAACTCGCCGTCCTTGTAACGCTTCCCCACCTTCCTCCACAACCCCGACAAATTCGTGACCCAAAATACCCGTATAAGGATAATAACCGCGAATTAACTCCAAATCCGTATTGCAAATTCCCGCCCGCAAAACCCTCACTAAGGCTTCATTTTCAAGAGGCTGAGGCGGGGGAATATTTGCCCTTAACTCGAGGCGATCGCCTTCCAACCAAAGTCCTTTCATAGTTCTTATTTTATAGTTCTTATTTTTTGCATATTTGTTTTGTATGGAGGTAAGCGGACTCGAACCGCTGACATCCTGCTTGCAAAGCAGGCGCTCTACCAACTGAGCTATACCCCCTTGTTGTCTGCTATTTATAAGCACTTTTGCTATTATACACAATATTCGGTATTTGTGCCGAAAAAAACAAGAAAAGTTTTATCTTGCGATCGCCATTTCCCTGCAAACCGCTATGACTCTGATTATTGCTACGTTTTACAAGTTTGTTCCCCTGCCAGATTATCGGGAAAAACAACGCGAAATTCTTGCCTTTTGCCAACAACAGGAAATTAAGGGAACAATTTTACTGGCAACGGAAGGCATTAACGGCACGATCGCGGGACCTCGCGAGGCGATCGCGGTAATCTTGGCATTTTTGCAAAGCGATCGCCGTTTTGCAAATGTAGAATATAAGGAATCTCAAACGGAAACACCGCCTTTTGAACGGTTGAAAGTGCGCTTAAAATCAGAAATTGTTACTTTTGGTGTTCCCGATGCCGATCCTGGCGATCGCGTTGGTACTTATATTCCTCCGCAACGATGGAATGAACTCATTAACGATCCTGAAGTTACGGTCATTGATACCCGTAATGATTATGAAGTTGAGATCGGTACTTTTAAAGGTGCGGAAAATCCTCAAACCCACTCTTTTCGCGAATTTCCTGATTATGTTCGCACCCATCTCGATCCCAAAAAACATCAAAAAGTGGCCATGTTTTGTACGGGGGGAATTCGCTGCGAAAAAGCGACGGCATACCTTTTACAACAAGGATTTTCTGAAGTTTATCACCTCAAAGGTGGCATCCTGAAATATTTAGCAGAAATTCCGGCTGAAGAGAGTTTATGGGAAGGAGAATGCTTTGTTTTTGACGATCGCGTTGCGGTTCAACATGGCTTAGAAGAGGGACAATATGAATTATGTCGCAGTTGCGGTCATCCGATTTC
This sequence comes from Spirulina sp. CCY15215, assembly GCF_016888125.1. Taxonomy (GTDB): domain Bacteria; phylum Cyanobacteriota; class Cyanobacteriia; order Cyanobacteriales; family Spirulinaceae; genus CCY15215. Next base: position 2,471 of record NZ_JACSWA010000288.1, on the reverse strand, counting down.
CCAGGCTGATAAAGACTCATCCTCTTATCAAGAAGGAATTTCTTGTCCTCATTGTTTTCACACTTTAACCGAAGCAAAGCGATCGCGGCAACAAGAACGGCAAAGACAATGGCAACAAAAACACAAAAATTAGTCCCAAAAAAAGCACGCAATTTGCGTGCTTTTCAGGATTGAATCACCAGAAAATTAGATATCTTTCTCTTCAATTACCTTATCAATTAAGCCATATTCTAAGGCTTCATGAGCAGACATAAAGAAATCGCGATCGGTATCTTTTTCGATCTTGTCGATCGCCTGACCCGTTCGTTCTGCCATAATTTCGTTTAATTGTCGCTTAATTCGCAAGATTTCTTTAGCTTCAATTTCGATATCTGTGGCTTGTCGGCGACCTTGAATTCCTCCTAACGGTTGGTGAATCATAATGCGAGAATGGGGCAGTGCTAAACGCTTTCCTTTCGTTCCAGCCGTTAGTAAAAAAGCTCCCATTGAAGCCGCTAAACCAACGCAAAGAGTGACAACTTCCGATTTGATATGCTGCATAGTATCAAAAATTGCCATGCCTGCGGTTACGGAACCCCCAGGGGAATTAATGTACAAATAAATGGGCTTATTTTGGTCTTCTGAATCGAGATACAGCATAACCGCAATAATCTGATTCGCCAAGCTGTCATTAACACCGCGACCTAAGAAAATAATCCGTTCGCGATAGAGGCGATCGTAAATATTGATCCAGTCACTATAGGGTTGACCGGGAATTTGATAAGGAACTCTGGGAACACCAATAGGCATGATAAAAATCGCAAATAAAGAACATTAACAAAACACAGCAAATGAACCTAAACTAAGGGAGTGCTGGAACGGGAGTCGGAAGATCTTTGCGACTTGCCAAAACTTTATCGATCAGACCGTATTCTAGAGCTTGTTGTGGGGTAAGATAAAGCATTCGATCTGTATCTTTGCTCAGTTTTTCAACTGTTTGCCCTGTATTTTTAGCAAAAATTTCTAAGATTGCTTGTTTATTGGCTAACACCTCTTTGGCGCGAATTTGAATATCTGAGGCTTGACCTTGCGCTCCCTGACGGGGTTGGTGCATAATAATTGTCGCATTGGGTAAACTGGCACGACAACCTTTATTACCTGAAGAGAGAATCATCGCTGCGGTTCCCATGGCCTGACCAATACAGATGGTATGAATGGCAGGTTTGATGTAGTTCATGGTGTCACAAATTGCGAAGGCTTCTGTTTCAAAACCGATCGCATCTCCTCCATACCAAGAAGTCCCTGTGGAATTGATATACATATAAATGGGTTTATCGGGATCGTCAAATTGCAAGAATAGCAGTTGGGCGATAATTAATTCGGTAACATCCAGTCCCATCTGTTCTTTATATTCGTCTGGGGAAACAAGAGGTAATCCCAAATAAACAATTCTTTCTTTGAGTAACAAAGAGGGTAAATCTGGAGGAGGGGTGCGATAATTTGTATCTCCTCGATAAGGCGCTTGTACGGCTCGGATCGGTTGGTTCATAATTGTGTTAGGTTAACAAATTGGCAAGTTTTTCTTGCTTGGGCTGGGCGGGAAAAAACCAGAGAGTTTGACCCGAGCGCCAACGGCTATTTATTGATTTTAACTTATAAAATGAAGGTAGAGTGCTGAAACTGTCTCTTGATTGGAGGGTTGACTATGAATTCGCCGCAACAACCGAACCTTTTGGCGATCGCCGCGTTTCTTCTCATTTGGGGCTGGTGTTTGCCTCTGAAGGCGCAATTCTTCCCCGATCGCCCAGATTTCTTTGAGGATGGTTACGATCAATTGGAGAGGGAAATTCAAACCCTGCAAGAGTCTTCACCTGCTAATTCTGTCCTGACGATTAATTCTGGCAAGCTACAATGGCGTAAATTGGTCGATCGAGAGGGAAATTTTAGCGTTTGGATGCCTGGGGGAGAAATTGCCCAAAAAGGTCGGGAAATCCCTACCTTTCTGGGTATGTTAAATTTTAGGGGATTTTATGCCGAGCAATCGGAGTCTCGTTTTCTGGTTTACTCTTCTCAATCCTTGCGATCGCTTTCCTCTTCCGATACGGAAATATTACTCACTCAGTTGCGCGATCGCCTTGTTGGAGATAGGGGTATAACTCCCACTCGCGAGGCTGAAATTGCCCTCGGAGACTATCCTGGCCGCGAATTAAGCTGGATGGAAGACCAGGAAACAATGACAGTGCGCTTTTATCAGGGACGCGATCGCATTTATATTTTAGAAGTCACTTTACAAGACGAAATCAACTTTTCCTCAGCCCGACAAACCTTTTTTGATTCTTTTGAATTGCCCTAGCATATTCAAGAAAAATAATACCTTTTCGTAATAAAATTTAAATTCAACAACCCCAACGCAAGGCGATGGGGATTGAGGGAGAAACCTTGATTTAAACCGTTGAATACTGCATAGAGTTTCAGCTTGGAACGCACTCTCG
>NZ_JACSWA010000287.1 GCF_016888125.1 Spirulina sp. CCY15215 | reverse complement strand
ATTTCGAGGGTATCGAACCCTCAAAATATACGCCCCGTTTCCTCCCACCACCAATCTTTCAGATATGGTGGGGGTCTCCACGGGGGTTTCTGATGAATTAGGGGCTAGGGGTTTTTGAAGGTATTTTTACCCCCCCCTAGCCCATCCTTAGAAAAGGAGGGGGAAATGGCTATTAGCGATTTTGTAATTGAGCGGGTTTCACTGCAATATTGAGAGAATCATTGCCACGCCGAACTTTAAAAGTCAAAGACTGACCAATGCGACTTTCCTCAACTATATTTTGAATTTCTAGCCCGCTTTTCACACGCTTGCCGTCGATTTCCACGATAACATCGGCACGGCGCAATCCCGCTTTAGCAGCAGGAGTATCGGGCAAAATCCGCCAAATTAAGACTCCTTCTACTTCCGGAATTGTAAAGGTTGAATTGGGATTTTCATTGCTGCGTTTTGCCAATTCCGGCGTAATATCTCGCATTTCAATGCCGACATAAGGGTGAGGAACTTCCTTACCCGCCGCAAGGATATCCTTTAACTCCTTGGCCTTATTAATGGGAATGGCAAACCCGATCCCCGTCGCATTGGCGCGGATCGCCGTATTAATGCCGATCGCCTCCCCATTGGCATTCAACAAAGGACCCCCAGAATTACCAGGATTAATCGCCGCATCGGTTTGCAGAAAATTGAGGCGTTTATCGGGAATGCCAATTTGAGAAGAAGGACGATCTAATGTGCTAATAATGCCCAAAGTGACAGTATTGTTTAATCCTCCTGGACTCCCCACCGCGATCGCCCAGTCTCCCACTTGCATCCGATCAGAATCCCCCAAAGGAGTCACAGGTAAATTACTCGCCCCCTTAATTTTCACCACCGCCAAATCCGTCACGGGGTCAGATCCCAGCACCGTCGCCTCGAATTCGCGACCATCTTGGAGGGTGACATTTACCTCATCCGCCCCACTGACCACATGAGCATTAGTGAGAACAATACCATTAGTGTCAATAATAAACCCTGACCCTTGACCCGAGACACGCCGTTCTTGGGGCATTTGTTCAGAAAAGCGATCGCCGAAAAACTCGCGGAAAAAAGGGTCTTCAAACATCGGCGGGCGGCGCGTTTCCACCGTTCGCGCCGTATCAATGCGAACTACCGAAGGTCCGGTTTTGGCGATCGCCCTGGTGACAAAACTGCCTTGACTCGGGGAAGTCAGTTGGGCGACGAGAGTGCCAGAATTTTCGACTGGAGACAAGGCGATCGGGGCGGGATCTGCTTGGGAAGAAGAGACGCGCAAGGTCCCAAAAGTCAAGACCACACCCACAATTAATGCTAGTAAATGGGTAGCAAATCTTTGCATGGCTGTTAAAAAACGCATCGTTATAAAGTTCAGTTAAGAAACTAAGTGCAGAATTTAAGCAAAATTCTAACCTTATCGATGTTAGCGCGAGATTTTCGCACCGTGCTGAAGTCAGATTTTGGCCAGCAGAAGATGATTTATCTTGATACACTGGGATCGGTAGGTTTAGAGGCAAAATCGTGACCCAAACACAAACATCAGCAAGTACGATCGGCAACTATGCTCCGGATTTTGAGTTACCTGGCATTGATGGAGAAGTGTATCATCTCGCTTCTGCTCTCGAACCGTTGCAAGGTTTGGGGGTTGTTTTTATTAGCCATGAATGCCCCTACGTCCAACTGTATCTCGATCGCCTCAAACAAATTCAAGGGGAATTTGGCGAGCGCGGTTTTTCCCTCATAGCCATTAACGTCAACGATTCCACTCAAGTTGCCTCGGACAATTTTGAACAAATGAAAATCTTTGCTCGAGTGCAAACCTTAAATTTTCCTTATCTGCGAGATCCTTCTCAAGATGTGGCCTTAGGGTTCAATGTGGAAGGCACTCCCGAAGTTTTTTTAATCAATAAAAGCGGCATTATCTGTTATCGGGGCGCGATCGACGACTGCCCAGAATCCCCCCAAACCGTTGCCAAACATTATTTCCGCAATGCGATCGTCGCCCTCCTCGAAAACAAGCCCATTTCCCCCGCCAAAACTGCCCTAGTCGGTTCTCCCCTAAAATGGCGCGAAACCTAAATTTTTATCCCGCTATCAACTATCAACTATCAACTATCAACTATCAACTATCAACTATTAACTATCAACTATTACCCATTACCTGTATAGTGATTGAGGCAAATTAAACGAGCCAACCTAGTCAAAATCGTAAGTAAAGTCGCAAAAAACTGATGGCATACCGAAGGGTTTTACTAAAATTGAGCGGCGAAGCCTTAATGGGGGATTTAGGTTATGGGATCGATCCTCAAGTAGTTGCAGATATCGCCAGGGAAATTTCCGAAGTCGTCAAAATTGGCATCCAAATTGCCATAGTGGTCGGAGGAGGGAATATTTTCCGAGGGGTTAAAGCCTCTGCAGCCGGAATGGATCGAGCCACCGCCGATTATGTGGGTATGATTGCTACGGTTATGAATGCCATGACCTTACAAGATGCCCTCGAACAAATGGAAATCCCCACCCGAGTACAAACGGCGATCGCCATGCAAGAAATTGCTGAACCCTATATCCGCAGAAGAGCGATTCGTCACCTCGAAAAAGGGCGCGTGGTCATCTTCGGCGCAGGCTCTGGTAATCCCTTTTTTACCACAGATACCACCGCCGCCCTCAGAGCCGCCGAAATCGAAGCTGAGGTGATTTTTAAAGCCACTAAAGTCGATGGCATCTACGACTCAGATCCGAAATTAAATCCCCAGGCGCGACGTTATACGAGTTTGACTTACGGCCACGTTTTAAGCCATGACTTAAGGGTAATGGACGGCACCGCGATCGCCCTTTGTAAAGAAAATAACATCCCCATCATCGTTTTCGATCTTTCCGTCAATGGGAATATTATTCGCTCGGTGAGTGGGGAACAAATTGGAACCTTGGTAGGAGGCAACTGTGAAGTTAACTGAAATTGAAGGTCAGATGACCCAAACCGTCGAAGCAACTCAACGCAACTTTAATACTATCCGCACGGGTCGCGCCAATACGCAACTACTCGATCGCATTACCGTGGACTATTACGGCGCGGAAACCCATTTAAAAGGAATGGCCAACATCAGCACCCCCGATGCCACCACGATTCTGATTCAACCCTATGATAAAAACAGCATGGGGGCGATCGAAAAAGCGATTACCCTCTCAGATATCGGACTCACTCCCAATAATGATGGCACGAATATTCGCTTGAATATTCCCCCTCTCACCAGCGATCGCCGCAAAGAGTTAGTCAAACAAGTGGGAAAACTGGCGGAAGAAGGCAAGGTTGGTATCCGTAATATTCGCCGGGATGCGATCGAGTCGGTACGAAAACAGGAGAAAAAACACGACATCTCCGAAGATGAATCCCGAGATTTACAAGAGCAAATCCAAAAAATGACGGATAAATACAATCAAGAAATTGATAAAATCTTAGCGGCTAAAGAGAAAGACATCACGACGATTTGAGGAACCTAAATGCTGGATTGTATTATTATCGGAGCCGGACCTGGGGGAGCATCTGCTGCTTATCATCTCGCTAAACGAGGGCGCAAGGTACTGGTGTTAGAAAAAGCCAAACTCCCCCGTTATAAGCCCTGTGGGGGCGGTGTTTCTCCTGTTGTGGCCCAATGGTTCGATTTTGATTTTAGTCCAGCGATCGCCGCTAAAGTCGATGGCGTTGAGTTTACCTGGCAGCAGGGCGATCGCGTTGCCGCAAACCTCAATACGGAACCGATGTGGATGGTTAAGCGAGATGTGCTCGATCGCCTCTTATTGGAGCAAGCTCAAGCATTGGGTGCAGAGATACGAGATGAGACAGAAGTAGTATCTCTCAACTTTAACGGCACGGCTTGGCAAGTTAGCACCACCGGGGGCAATTTAGAAGCCACCTACGCGATCGGTGCCGATGGTGCCACAGGGATTTGTACCCAATTATTCGGCTTTGAAGAGCGAGAAATTCGTCCTGGTGGAGTATTGGAGATTAACACGCCTCCTGATACTCCCGATGCGGTTCATTTTGACTTTGGTTCTCTCAAAAAAGGCTTTATTTGGGACTTTCCCCAAGGTAGTTCCCATACCGCCAGTGCAGTGATAATGAGAGGAGCAGGAAAAAACTCAGAAGTCAAAAAACAATTGCTCAATTATGCCAAACAACTCAATCTCGATGCAAGTCAATTCACTTATTATGACTGTCCGACGGTTTTATGGAGTGAAGAGCGTGTTTTTCATCAGCAGAATTCCCTGTTAGTGGGAGATGCTGCGGGTTTGGCAGATCCTCTCCTAGCCGAAGGAATTCGCCCAGCTTTATTGAGTGGTCTTCGTGCTGCCGAAGCCATCGATAATTCTTTGGCGGGAGATAATAATGCCTTGGAAAACTATACACAAATCCTGCAAGAAGAATGGGGTAAAGATATGGGTTACGCTAAAACTTGGGGGGATTTTTTCTACAACAAATATAATATCCCTGGAATGTCTTCCCAAATTTACAAAATCGGGGTTAAACGTCCTGTTGCCGCTAAAATCATGAGTCAAATTCTCTGTGGTGAGATGCGTTATTCTGATGTGGGGGAACAAGTGATTAAAGTCTTCAAGAAGTTTTTTAAACTGGGAAAATAAACGCTCTTTGACGATTTCCCCCCTGTCATCTTAAAATGCAAAATTATTGCCTTGAGCCGACTATAATGGGAAAATACAAAACAACGTTTTGACATTAGGGTGTCCCCAGCCAAGAGAGGACAAGATAGGAAATCAAGCTCTCAGGCTCAGTGTTGTAGCAATCGTAGATAAGGTCACGTTATTTCCAAATTCCGAATAATGTCAGTATCTCTAGAAATGAAAACCGATGTCGATCTGATCAAAACCCTCAGCCCGAGTGCAATGGATCAGATCATGTTTTACTTAGCCTTTAGTGCCATGCGTACAAGCGGTCATCGACATGGTGCCTTCCTTGATGCGGCAGCGACGGCGGCTAAATGTGCGATTTATACCACGTTTGTCGAACAGGGCGAAAATATTCGCATGACTGGACACCTACATCATATCGAACCCAAACGAGTGAAAGTGATCGTGGCTGAGGTTCGACAGGCGATCGCCGAGGGCAAGTTATTAAAAACATTAGGATCCCAAGAACCTCGCTATCTGATTCAATTTCCTTATGTTTGGTTAGAGAAATATCCTTGGCAGACAGGGCGATCGCGGCTTGAGTCCACCAGTTTGACAACAGACCAAAAACAGAACATTGAAGCCAAAATTCCGGATAATCTACCGGATGCCCTCTTAATCAACTCGTTTCAATTTTTCGAGTTAATCGAATTTCTACACTTACGTTCCCAAGAAATATTACCGGAAGAAAGGCGAATGTCTATGAGTGAGGCATTAGCAGAACATATTAAACGGCGCTTGATTTATTCGGGAACGGTGATGAGAGTAGATAATCCTTGGGGTTTGCCTTTTTATGCTCTTACTCGTCCTACCTATTCTCCCGTAGGACGAGAAGAACGCACCTATACAATGGTAGAAGATACCGCCCGTTATTTTCGTATGATGCGAGATTGGGCGGAGGAAAAACCCAATTCGATGCGTTTATTGGAAGAATTAGACATTCCCGAGGAAAATCTAGCGATGGCAAAAGCGGACTTAGATGAAGTCATTCGCACTTGGGCAGATAAGCACCACTGCAAGGGCGGTAAATCCATGATTTTACAAATGGTGTTTGGAGATAAAGAAGATTAAATAAGTAACGGTGTGAAAGAGGCAACAGGGAATCAACCCTCCGAAAAATCGGAGGGTTGCTTTTTAGCAACAAATTAACTAGGGTGAAAAGGAAGTTTTATTGCAGCTTCAGGAGTCATCATGTCTGAATCTAACGCGAACAGCGAAGCCACACAACCGGAAACACCCCCCTTAGAGGTGAGTGCGGAAACCAAAGCCCTTGTGGAAACTAAGATGCCCGAGGAGTCCGATGAAATCAAACATCATACGATGGCTTTAATTGAAGCTATCAAAAAACAGGCACAGTCGAGCCTCGAGTCTGCCGGGGAAATTGGCCGTGAAAATTACGTCAACACTATGCGCCAAACCCAAACGACGTTAAAAAATACAGGACTCCTCTTTGATGAACAATGGGAGTCTCTCGAGAAAACCATCGCGGGACTTGAGGATACAGCTACGAAAAATTGGGAATTTTTACTGAATGATATGAAAAAATGGGGCGATCGCCTCGATCGCGCCGTGAATGAGGCGTGGAAAATTCTCACTGAACCCGAGGAATCTGAAAAAGATTCCCCCTCAGATTCTGATTCTGAATCCAAATCTTAGGGGCAGGAAAATTATTTTACTGCTCAATTTTCTTGTTGTTTTTCCCTAATTCGCTGAGTCCGCTAGCGATCGCCTTATGGTTGTTCTTTTGGTGTTATTGATTGTCGGTCTAAGTGCGATCGCTGCTAAACTGCCCCCGGTTCCTTACATGACGGGATTAGTAGCGATGGGTTTGGGACTGGGCATTCTCGCGCAAAACAACGAGCAATGGGCGCTATTACAGCCTTTTATTGCCCTCCCCCCGAGGGCATTCTTGCTTTTTGTGCCTCTTTTTATTGCTCGTTTAGCTTTTAATATTGAAGGGCGTTTGTTGATGCAGTATCTTTCCCCGGTGCTGCTATTGGGGATATTGGGGGTGTTTTTATCGACGGTGATGGTGGGGGGATTTTTGGTCGCTTTTGCCCCTTTAGCTGCATCGGGGGCAATTTTACTGGGGATTCTCTTATCGGTGGTGGATTTAACTCCAGCCATCGCCCTCTTGCAAAAAGAGGGTTGTTCTAAGCGACTGCAATTGGTTTGGCGAGGGGAGAGTTTAGGTAATAATGTAACGGCGATCGTTCTGTTTACTGTGGTGGCACAAACTTTGAGTTCGGGGAGTTATGGCGGCGGAATTGGACAGTTTTTCGCCTCATGGCCGATCGGAATTATTCTGGGTGGTATCGCGGCGGGATTGGCGAGTTATGGGATGCAACGCTGGCGAGAGAATTTTATCCTACAGGGAACGATGGGAGCGATCGCCCTGTATGGGGCATTTTTGGGGGCAGAGAGGCTCTATCCTGGGGCAGGGGCGATCGCAGCTATGACGGTGGGTTTGGTGCTGCAATGGACGTTAAGCACCCGATTGAGGCACAAGAATTTCCAGCGACTTACGGGGATGGTGCAGGGGATGGGGATTCTGGCCCAAAGTTGGCTCTTTCTCCTATTGGGATTAACTCTAGCTGGATTACCCCGTCAAGTTTACGGCAGTTCTCGGGCTTGGCTGTGTTTGGGGGGGGCGATCGCCATTGTAACCATTGCTCGGGGGAGCATGGTTTTTGCCCTCATGCCCGTAGCCAACTTTTTGCGGGACTCTACCCCTTTCTCCTTTCGGGAGCAATTGGTGGGATTATGGGGAGGAATGCGAGGAAGCGTGGCTTTGGCCTTGGTGTTGAGTTGGGACACAGAAGCATCCGATCGCAATTTGGCCATTTTTATCACTCTGGGGGTAACTTTAGCCCTCGGTTTGGCTTCTGAGGGGACAATGGTGCAGTTTTGGCAGCGCTTGGGGTTAACTCCTCCAGCTTTGGCCGCCCAATTACAAGCAGCAACAGCAGAATTAGCCGCCAAACGCGACACCTTGGAGGGTTTATTTGATCTGGGGGATATTGAGTCTTTATCTCGTCCGGCGATCGAGTGTGTCAAACAGGAATATCGCGAGGAGGTGTACCATGCGGAAGATAAATTGGCACGATTGTGGACTGAGACGCGCCTGGAACCGGGGCTATTTCAACAAACTCTCTGGTTACAAGCCTTGGCGATGGAGGAGACGGGATATCGGCAATTTTACGAGGATGGTTTACTCTCGGAGTTGGCTTTTGTCAAATTGGAGTTACGAATGCACTTAAAACGAGATGCAGTGCTTGCGGGGTTTATTCCCCCGCCTTTTTATCTCCTTCGCGGTAATGATACAAAGATACAGCAGGGATTTGCGCTATTTTTAGGGGCGATCGCCTTTCAGCCTGCCTTTGCCCTGGGACAGGCCGATCGCGTCTCAACGGCTAAATATGAAGCAGATGGGGCGATCGCTTATACCTGCAAACAGGTGGCTTTGAATTTTCATCGCTTGGTTGAAGATAGCGGTTTGGGGTTAATGGTTGCTAAAAGTTGCGCTAAGGTTTATGAGGAAGATAGTTTAGTCGCATGGCAAAGTTTAGAGGCGATCGCCTCGCGCAATCCAGATTTTGCCACCCGCAAGCAACAAGAAGCCATTCGTCGCACCATTCATTTTTTGGATGAGTTTTAAAGGTACTTACGTTAAAATTAGGACTTACACAGTTAACAAAAAAACAAAAAATATAATGGTAAAAATTATTAAGCGTAAATCCCTTGGCCTTCAACCCGTCTACGATATTGGTGTAGAAGGGGATCATAATTTCTTATTAGAAAGTGGTTTAATTGCTGCTAATTGTTTCAATAAGTCTCATTCTACGGCTTATGCTTATGTAACTTATCAAACTGCCTATCTCAAAGCTAACTATCCTACGGAATATATGGCCGCATTATTAACGGGAAATAGCGGCAATAAAGATAAAATTAAGATTTATATTGCTCGATGTATCGATATGGGTATTAATGTCGAACCCCCCGATATTAATCGCTCTCATATAGATTTTACACCTGTTGGCAAGAAAATTTTATTTGGATTATCTGCGGTGCCTAACCTCGGAGATGGTGCGATTGAAAGTATTTTAATGGCTAGAAAAGAAAACAAGGTAGATTTTAAATCTTTCCCAGATTTTTGTAGTATTGTCGATCTACGGACTGTTAATCGGCGAACTTTAGAAACTTTAATTCATTGCGGGGCATTTGACAAAATCAACGAGAATCGCAATCAACTCGTACAATCCCTCGATCCCGTCATTAGTTGGGCGCAAAAACGAGCTAAAGAACGCATTAGCGGTCAGATGAATCTCTTTGATATGTTGGGAGGAGGAACAACCGGAGATAATAGCGAAACCAAGAGTTTTGACACTGCTCCCAGATTAGCACAAGTTACTGATTTTGCTCCTCAAGAAAGACTAAAAAAAGAAAAAGAAATTTTGGGTTTTTATGTTTCTGCGAACCCATTAAATACAATTAAAGCGGCTGTTGATATTGTTTCTCCAGTGAGTCTAGCACATTTGGGGGATTACAAACGCAAAAAAATTAGCGCGATCGCCCTAGTTAGTGCAGTTAAAATAATTATGACCAAAAAAGGCGATGCAATGGCTTTTTTACAATTGGAAGACCTAACTGGACAAGCAGAAGGAGTTGTTTTTCCCAGCACTTTCGCTGAAGTTGAAGAATATTTACAAGAAGATGCACGCTTGATTTTTTGGGGAAAAGCCGATAGCAAAGATGATAAAGTTCAGTTTATTGTTGAATCTGTAGAACCCGTAGAAGAGGCGCAAATGATCATAGTCGAATTAACTGTACAACAAGCACGCGATCGCCGCATTCAAAACAATCTCAAAAGTATTCTCCAACAACAAGCAGGGAATGATAAGGAGGGAGGAAAAATTCGCGTTGTGGCCCGAATTGGGACAGGAGAAGAGGGAAAATTTGTGCGTTTAGATCGGAAGTTTTGGGTTCAAAACGATCGCGCTGCGGTGACGGCTTTAAGCAATGCTAATTATCAAGCACGCAGCACCTATATTCTCCCTCATTAACTAACGCATTAACCCACTACCATAGCAAGAGAATACCGTAGTGGGAGGATCGGATTGATAACTAGCAAGTTGAGTATTACTGAGAAGAAACTTGGGTAACTTGACGCAAAGCACGGGTTTGATCCATCAATGCTTCCATGTCTTCTTCGGATAAACGTTGGACATAATTGACCTTCACTTCTTCAATTAAAGCTACTAATAAATACTCCAAGCGTTCGATACTTTGCTTGCCTTTAATTTCTGTTCTCATTGACTCTGTAAATGTTTCCACCAATTTTTCTAATAATTTATCAAATTCGGGATCTTCCTCAATCAATTGCTTAATCTGGGCGTAAAGAATATTGTAAGTTTGTGCGATCGTTTGTTGGATTAAAGTTGTTGTTGTTTTCTCTACTCCTGGAATCATTTTCAAGTTTTGATAACCGGGTGCTTCTTTGATGGCTTTTTCGAGACTGTATTGCAGGAGAGATTCAATATCTTTTTCAACGGCAGGAAGCACTTTATTAACGACTAATTGTACCACCAAACGAGTAATTTCTGCAACTTCATTAGTATTATTGAGATCGATGTAAGGATTGATATCTTGCTGTGCTAAAACGTTCGTAAAGTCTCCTCTTTGAATTGAGCCTTGAACTTGATTGAGAACTCCCACCACAACGACTTCTGTTAAGTCTTCAGCGATCCCAGCGACAAAGCCTTGACTGGCTTGTTTTTTGATTTTTTGGAGGTCAATAATTTTAGCTTGATGCAGGCGAATTGTGACGGGAATAATTCGCAATAAACGGATGGGACGCAGCCAATAGAGAACAGGGAAGAATAACAGGATATCATACCAGCGCCAGAGCATTGCATCGAGCCAACTAACCCCTTTACGCTGACGGCTGATAAACCACGATCGCGCTAAAAATTCGAGTAGAAAAAGAGCAGTAAAGGGAAAATCAATCAAGCCAAAATTATCGAAGGGTTCGCCATTTTCTCCGATGGGACGGAAATAATTAGCTTCTATCAGAGGACGAATGCGTTTATTAAAAAATTCTAGTTCTTCCGAGGCACTATTTTTAGATAAATACTCTTGACTCCAAAATATTCTGAATGCTTCTTTTGCAGAATCATCTGCTTCTGTCACTCGTTCGCGCATTAGATTTTTAATCCGTTCTAAAGTTCCGGTTTTATTGGCAACTTGAAAAGGATTGGTATCGATCATTTCGGTGCTGCGATCGCGCAAATCTGCTAGAAGTTCGGTCACTTGGGGAGAACGAAAACTACTCAATTCTTTTTCAAACTCTTCAACTCGTTTTAAGTATTCTTGGGTGTCCCGGTTGGCTTCTATGCCTTTAACAGGGTCGTAAATTTGAGTAATGGGCAATTGATGCACAATCATGGGTTCTTGGGGAAACTGATATTCAAAGTCTCCCAGTTTAAAGTTGACTGCATACATTCGACCTTGAAGCCAAAAATCTCGCAAAGGAATATAAGTATAATTAAATAAAACAACAATATAATTGAGCAGTGCAAACATCGCCATTCCTCGTTCAAACCAAATATTATTTTTCTTAAGGAAATTAGAGGTTGAATGTGAAATTTGTTTAGAAAGAGCCATGAGAATTACCAAAACTATATTTTGACGAAATTTCTTTTTGATAACCCACTTTATAACCCATTCCTCGCCCTAACGATCGCAATGCAATATTTATGCAATATTTATTCAAGAACCGCGATCGCGCAACCCATTCCCCTGCAACAACAGGAATTCTACTTCCGTACAAACCCCATCTAAGCGCCGATCCCAAGCATCTACGGGTAATTGAGTCAGCAAGGAAGATTGAAAAACAATCCCGATCGCGGGCTTATCTTGCCACTGGGGTAATGCTAACATTCGATCGTAAAAGCCTCCCCCGTATCCCAAACGGTAGCCAGCGCGATCGCAAGCAACTGCTGGCACGAGAATTAAATCTACCTCTTTCGCTTCTAAGGGGGGTAAATCGGCGGCAGGTTCAAAAATGCCATAAGTTCCCTTTTCTAGTCCATTTTGGGGCTGCCAGCGATGCCAGAGGAGAGATTTATCGACACATCGAGGCAAGCCCCATTGCTTTTGGGGGTCGTGCCATAAAGGACTCAAATCGGGTTCTTGGCGAAAACTGGTATAGGCAAGAATAGTGGTCGCATTGACAAACAAGGATAAATCTCGCAATTGAGAACAGAGGCGATCGCTTTTTTCCTGCCAACTTTCCGGCGTTAATGCTTGTCTTTGCTGCAATAATTGACGGCGTAGGGTTTTTTTGCTCATCTCTGGCTTTGATGTGCCTGCCATGCTAACTCTAAAAGGGCAACATAAAATTGGTCTGAGTTTCTCGAATTCATTCCCATTAAGAGGCGATCGCAGTCGTAGCGACTAACATAAGTACAGCCCCAAGAAATTAAGATATCGCGATCGACGCGATCGCCGTTGGGTTTGTACCAATTGCTGCCAAATTTAGCATTCACACCGTTGGGATATTTCCACACCAAACCAAAACTTGCATATTCCCCATTGGGATAGCGCCAATCTCTTCCGGTACGGGCATACTGACCATTGGGATAATGCCAGAGAGAACCCGATTTTACCACTTGTCCGTTGGCATATTGCCAAATCCCCGATCGCCGATTCGAGGCATACTGGGAACATAAAATTTGTTCCTCGCTGGCCACCATTTGCGCTAATACGTTGTCTCCTGGGGCAATGCGTGCCAATCCTGCCATAATAGTAAGGTCGGAACAAGTCGAACTTTGAGTCTGGGGAGAATGGGGTCTCCCGCAATATCGTGCTTCGAGTATAGCTAAATTGCGATCGTCTAACCCTTCGAGAATAGCAATACGACGCGATCGCCGAATTTCTTGGCACCGGGTTGAAGAAGCAAAAGCGCGATCGCTATTTGCGAATGAGGCAAGGGGGAACAGGCAACAGGCAACCAGTAATAGATAATAATTTTTTATCATTGTTTGATTCTTCCTCTTGACTTTAAAAGCGAATATTACCGTAAGATTCTTTGCCTTTGGATAAATATAAATTGAGCAACGAAAGGGAGAAAATAATCAAAAATAGTACCAAACCCATCGTACAAGCATAACTAATCTCTAGATTATTAAACGCTTGTTCGTAAATATAATAAACCACAGTTTTAGAACTATCTTGGGGTCCCCCTCTGGTCATAATATAGACTTCTTCAAAGATTTTCGTGGCAGAAATTGACGAAATCACCGTTACTAAGACTAAATAAGGACGCATTAAAGGTATCGTAATATCCCAATGTTTGCGCCAACCCTCAGAACCATCAATTGCTGCCGCTTCATACAATTCTGCGGGAATCCCTTGTAACCCTGCCAAATAGATAACCATATAATACCCTAAACCCTTCCAAATCGTCACCAGCATCACACTCCAAAGAGCATAATTAGGACTGGTTAACCAAGGAATTCCCGACTCAAAACCAATGGTTTTTAAGAGTTGATTGAAAACACCATTAGACGCATAAAGCGCATTCCAAGCAATCCCCGCAACCACCATTGAAATGACCACGGGAGTATAAAACGACATCCGAAACCAGTGCATTCCCTTCAGTTTTTGATTCACCAAAATAGCCAGACCCAAAGGCGCGATCGCCAAGACGGGAACCGCCCCCAATAAATATAGCAGCGTGTTTCCCAAGGTTTTCCAAAAGACCCGATCCCCTGCCAAACGGCGAAAGTTCTCCACACCGATCCACTGAGGCATCTGGGTTAAGTCGTATTCGTAACGGGCAAAACTTAAGGAAAATGCTTGCAAAGCAGGCAAAAAAACCGTTAGCGTTAAAATAACAAGAGCCGGGAACAAAAATAAATAAGGTGTTAAATGATGACTATGCACAATTGGCGATCGAAATGGCAACTTACGCATAATTTTTTCCAAAAAATGTATTTAGATTAACAGTTCATTGCTTTTTAACTATAGTTTAATTTAATTAAAGACAAACGAAGTCCCAAAATCCCTAATCATTATCTCTTTTTATCCTTGGGGGTATAAACCAAAGCTGCAATCAGCAAAAATTGTGCATCTCAGTTCCTTTGTCCCCATCTTCTGCTATTGAGCAAACACCTTCGCATCTTAAACAAGACAAGATGCAAGACAAATGTTATGCATAAGCCCATGAAATCGATCGACAAGGCCACACAACCTTTTATTCCGACATTTTTTTCCCAAGGATCCCCTCCAAAGGAACGAGAAGCAAGTTTTGCCCTGGCTTTATTTCAGTCCCTTCCCGTCCCCGTTATGGTGGCTAGACTCAGGGATGGGATCATCATCCACACTAACGAATATTTTTGCTCGATCTTTGGCTCCACGGTCAGTGAGGTGATTGGCCATCACTGCGTACACGATTATTTTGAAGCGGCGGCTTGGCAAGTTCTTCAACAGGCACTTGTACAATATGACTTTCTCCCCAACTACGAACTAAAATTGAGACGAGTTGACGGTAAAACCCTTTGGGGTGTTGTCTCTTTACAATTGCTTTCCTTTGAAGGAGAAGGCTCTATTGTTGGGGTTTTTCACGATATTACCTACCCCAAAAAAATCGAATACCTCCTCCACGAAAATCGCCGCAATTTTTCTACCCTCACGGATAATTTACCTGGGGTTATCTATCGCCGTCTCTGCGATCGCCTCAATAATCCTTACGAGTTTATCAGCGAAGGGTGTTGGGCTTTAACGGGATATACCTCAGAAGAGTTTACCCAGCAAATTATTGACATTGATCGCCTCATTCATGCCGACGATCGCGATCGCGTCCTCAAAACCCGAGAAGGTGCCATTAAATGCCGTCAACCTTACACCCTTGAATATCGCATCATAACGCGATCGCACACACAAAAATGGGTGCGGGAAAAAGGAAATGGCATTTTGGATCGCCAAGGGGAATTGATTGCTTTAGAGGGCTTTCTCAATGATATTAGCGATCGCAAACGCGGTGAAGAAGAATTACAATTACTGCAATATCTCACTCGGGCTGCAGGAGAAGCACCAGACTTAAATTCTGCCCTTGAATTAGTCCTAAACCGTGCCTGCCAAGTTTTAGGATGGGATTTTGGAGAAGCATGGATTCCCAACGAAAGCGAAACAGTTTTAGAATTGAGTCCCGCTTGGTACGGCGATCGCAGTTTGCCCAATATTTTAGAGTTTCGCGAACAAAGTCACGTTTATTATTTTCCCTGTAGTGTCGGTCTACCGGGACGGATTTGGCAATCCCGCCAACCGCAATGGTTTCCGGATCTTTCTCGCCATTCAGAATTTCTCCGCAGCCAACTCGCTTGGGAATCTAGTTTGAAAACCGCTTTTGGGGTTCCGATTATTGCCGATGATAAAGTTGTTGCCGTTTTAGTCTTTTTCAGCTACCGCGATCGCCAAATCGATCGTCGCTTACTCGATCTAATTTCTACTATTGCTGCCCAACTCGGGGGGATTATCCAATGCAAGCAAGCAGAAGTTGCCTTGCGCGATAGTCAGCGCCAACTTAGAAGTTTAATTGATTCAACCCCAGGTATTTTCTTTAATGCCACTAATGACGCGGGTTGGTCTATGAATTATTTGAGTGAAGGTTGTCAAACTCTAACCGGATACAGAAGTGAGGAATTAATTGCCAAAAATCCTCACTCTTTTGAAGAAATTATCGATCGCGAAGATGTCTCCCATGTTTTGGAGGCGATCGCAGGCAGCGTCAAAAATTATAAACCCTACGTCGTCGAATATCGCATCCATACCAAATACGGAGAATGCAAATGGGTTTGGGAAAAAGGACGCGGCATTTATGATGAAGCGGGGAATGTCTTGGGATTAGAGGGTTTTATTACCGATATCACCGAACGCAAACAAGCAGAACAGGCACTGCGATCGCAAGCATTGGAACTGCAAGCCTTATTTGCGGCGATGACAGATATTATCATCGTCTTTGATGCCGAGGGACGCTATCTGAAAATTGCCCCCACCAACCCCACCTTACTTTATAAACCTTCGCGCCATCTCATCGGCAAAAATCTGCATCAAGTCTTCGATCGCCAACAAGCGGAGCTTTTTTTGGGTTATATTCAACAGGCCTTAAAAGAGAAAAAGCCCATTAATATTGAATATAATCTCATCATCCAAGAGCAAGAAATTTGGTTTGCCGCAACTATTGCAGCTACAGAAGAAAATACCGTCATTTTTGTGGCTCGAGATATCACCGAAGCCAAAGGCGATCGCGAAGCCCTCAAACAAGCTGAAGCCAAATATCGCAGCATCTTTGAAAACGCCGTCGAGGGCATTTTTCAAACTACCCCAGATGGTCACTATATTAGCGCCAATCCTGCCCTAGCTAAAATTTATGGTTATAGCACCCCAGAAGCTCTTATTATCTCTCTAACAGACATCGAACATCAACTTTATGTAGAACCTTCCCAACGAACAGAATTTGCCCGTTTAATTCAACAAAATGATGAAGTTGTCGGCTTTGAATCGCAAATTTATAGACAGGATGGCAGTATTATTTGGATATCTGAGAATGCCCGCGTCGTCAGAGACGAACAAGACCAAATCCTTTACTATGAAGGCATGGTTGTCGATATTACCGAACAGAAACAGGATAAAGAAGAACTGCACCAACGTGCCTTTTATGATGCCTTAACCAACTTGCCCAACCGCGCTTTATTTCGCAAACGCTTGAGTAATGCCTTAGAACGTGGGAGGCAAAATAGCTTCGAGAAATCTTATCATTTTGCCGTCCTCTTTTTAGATTTGGATCGGTTTAAAGTTGTCAATGATAGTTTGGGGCATTTAGTGGGCGATCGCCTCCTGATAGAAATTGCTCGACGCTTAGAAAAATGCGTGCGACAAGGGGATACGGTAGCGCGTTTGGGTGGGGATGAATTTACAATTTTGTTGGATAATATAGAAGGTATTAATACGGCGATTCATGTAGCAGAACGCATCGAAAAAGAATTGCAATTACCATTTCAATTAGATGGTTATACTGTATTTACAGGGG
The DNA here is from genome assembly GCF_016888125.1 of Spirulina sp. CCY15215. Taxonomy (GTDB): domain Bacteria; phylum Cyanobacteriota; class Cyanobacteriia; order Cyanobacteriales; family Spirulinaceae; genus CCY15215. The sequence goes on along the minus strand of NZ_JACSWA010000287.1, from coordinate 1,785 downwards.
TGAGTATTGGTATTGTTTCTTGTGGCGATAGTCTTTGTGCAGTGAGTATTGAGAAGGCAGAAGAAAAACAACAAGGAGTGCTTTGTAAGCACCAACAAGGCGATCTCGTTGAAGCCTGCATTTATTATCAAAATCCCGAAGATTTATTGCGAGATGCAGATACAGCCTTATATCGAGCCAAAGAACTCGGAAAAGGGCGTTACGAACTGTTTAACCCAGCCATGCACCAAAGCGTCGTTTCTCAGTGGCAATGGGAAACGGAATTGCGTCAAGCCTTGGAAGCAAAACAGTTTGCTGTTCATTATCATCCCATTGTTTGTTTACAAACGGGAACATTGCAAGGATTTGAAGTCTTATTACGCTGGCAACATCCAGAAAAAGGAATGATCTATCCGGCTGAATTTCTCGATACTGCTGAAGAAAGCGGGTTAATTATTCCGATTGGTAATTGGGTTTTAGAAACTGCTTGCAAACAAATCCAATCTTGGCAAAAGAAAGGTAAGATTTCCACTCCTTTAGATATTCATGTTAATCTTTCTAGTAAGCAATTATTACAACCAGATTTAATCGATCGCATCGATCGGATATGCACTCAAACTGGTTTCAATGCCTCTTGGTTAAAGTTGGAAATTGCAGAAAGTCTGTGGACGCAAAAAGTTGATGCAGCACGCTCAATTTTACAAAGTTTACAAGAAAGAAATATTCAATTGTGCATTGACGACTTCGGTACAGGGTATTCTCGCTTGGAATATTTACAACAATTTCCCATTCATGGGCTGAAGATTGAGCGCTCTTTTGTGAGTGCCATTGAGCATGATGCACAAAAAGCAGAAATTGCCCGCATTATTGTCATGTTAGCAAAAAACTTGGGCTTGCGGGCGATCGCGGAGGGTATTGAGACGCAACGACAATTAGAGAAAATGCGGGAGTTTGGTTGCGATCTCGCTCAAGGATACTTCTTTGCGAAGGTGTTGGATGCTCGAGAGGCAGAAGAATTCCTGACAAGAAATGAACCTTTGTTTTAAATTAATAACTGCGAGCATCATTTTGGTAAGATCGGGTTTGGATAATAGCGTGAAGGACGGTGATCGTGGGCAGACAGGCAAAACTCAGACAAGAACGCAAACAGGGTGAGGTCAAATCAACGACAGTTGCTCCCGTTAAACAATCTCCTTGGGCAAAGTTGGCGCAAAGACCTACCCCTGAAGAGCCGGAAAAAAAGACTTCTTTTTTGGGTAAAGTTCTCGATCGCCTACCCGATCGCCTCAATCCTTTGGCCAATAATAAAGAGCGAGAGAATTTGGATGGGGATGCTTTTTGCGATGCGAATGAACAGGTATTAGGTGCGATCGCCTGGGAAGGATACGAGAAAAACCATCAAAAAGGTGCGGTTTTTGTGCGAGATATGGGAGAGTCTCCTTTTCAGATGAGTTATATTTCCCAAGGTTCTTTCAAAAAGAAACTCAGTCGCATGGGAATTGAAGGAGAAGATTTGACGGCGATCGCGGAAATGGTGAAAAACTCTAATCCCAAACTAGATATTGTTCTTTTGTTTTGCGATCGGGATGGGAAAATGGCGGCTATTGTTCGTCCTACTCAGCCCTCTCCTCCGGAATGTTATCAAATTTTACAGCCAGAACTTGAGTAATGCCAAATCCTGATAATTATCCGGGATTAAAACGCCATTAAAAGAACTAGGGATTAAAATTAAAGAACTAGGGATTAAAATTAAAGAACTAGGGATTAAAATTAAAGAACTAGGGATTAAAATTAAAGAACTAGGGA
>NZ_JACSWA010000286.1 GCF_016888125.1 Spirulina sp. CCY15215 | reverse complement strand
CTCTAGTCGGATGCTTCGCGATTTCCTTTGTTGGTCTCGCTAACCCTACCCAAATCAAAGATTATGGGTAGGGACTGCACTCGACATTTTGTTCAATTTTTATCCCTTGACGGCAGTGATGATCGTGATGCTGGCGTTGCTCAACGACGGCGCGATTCTGTCTATTGCTTATGACAACGTGCAGTACAAAAATCAGCCGGAGTCTTGGGATATGCGGATGGTGCTGGGGGTTTCCACTATGCTGGGTTTGATCGGGGTTGTCTCCGCATTTGGTCTGTTTTATCTGGGTGAGCGCGTCTTCCATCTCGATCGCGACCACATCCAGACCTTGATGTATTTGAAACTGTCTGTAGCTGGACATCTGACGATTTTTCTGACGCGGACACGCGGTCCATTCTGGTCTATTCCTCCCGCCAAAATTCTCTGGATCGCCGTACTCGGCACACAAATTTTAGCAACGCTGATCGCCGTCTATGGTCTTTTTATGACACCACTCGGCTGGGGTTTGGCACTGTTCGTTTGGGGCTATGCCTTGGCATGGTTTGTGGTGAATGACCGTGTGAAACTGCTCGCTTATTGGCTTGTGAGCGTGTCACGATCGCCCCGTAAGAATTCTCTCAAGCCTAAGCAGCGATCGCTATCAACAGAGAACGAATAATGAACCGGAAAATCAAAATAATCACTATTACTATTAATGGAGAACGAATAATGAACCGGAAAATCAAAATAATCACAAATTGCTTCTTGGCCGTTGCTGTAATGCTGCTACTCGTAACCTGTGGCTCTCACCAGCAATCGGTAGTCCCCAATGGAACTACCCAGAGAGCGGGGAACTTGCCTATGCAGACAGAGGGGAACTTGCCTATGCAGACAGAGGGGAACTTGCCTATGCAGACAGCAGCACCCAATAGAAACGCTCAGACAGCAAGGAGCTATAGTTCCAACGGTGAACGCATCTATTTCTCCTCCACGAGCGATCGCGGCACAAACATTACCTATACTGATGCTCCCATCTCCAACGGCATGATGGGCAATGGCTCACAGGGCGGCATGATGGGTAATGGCTCACAGGGCGGCATGATGGGTCTAAGCTGTGCGGTTTGTCATAGCTCTGATGGTAGGGGTGGTGTTCATACAACGGCAGGAATGCAGACGATGGACGCTCCAGACATTCGTTGGTCAACCCTCAAGGATGAATTCGATGCTGAAAAATTTCGTTTGGCTGTTACGCAAGGTCAAGATCCTGATGGCAAAAAAATGTTCAACAGGGATATGCCACGCTGGCAAATTGGCAATGAAGATCTAGCCGACTTGATTGGTTTTCTCAAGACGTTATAAAAGCGGAGCTTGCACCTCTCGCATATCGGAATACACAATTTTTAGATACTTAATTTAGGAGTTCTCAAATGTTTAAAATTCTGACAGATTTACCCGATCGCGTCCTTGCTGTTTCCGCAGTGGGCAAGATCACCGCCGATGATTATGAAAAGGTGCTAATGCCGATAAATGATCTATATTTTTGATTTCTATTAAGAGAGTTGGATAAAGTTAATTTTCGGGTTCTTCAACACATAATAAAGGATGAGGTTTTGGATCAAAAAGTAATATTAAAGGATGAGGTTTTGGATCAAAAAGTAATATTAAATAGGCGAACATTTTCATTGTACCATCAGAGACATAGCGATCGATGAAGAAACGCTGGGTTTGCTATCTACAAATCCCCGTCACCCTGGATTACAGAAAAACAGCACTGGCGATCGCCAGTAGGAGTCAATTCTAGATCGGAGAGAAGGGACGTTAAATTTAACATCCCTACATTTAAAATCATGCCGGATAAATCCGCAATCTGCGATTAGGTTCTTCCCCAAAACTATCAGATTGGAGGCGATAATGTTCCACCAATTCGTGCTGCATTTTGCGAACTTTGGGCGATCGCGGCAACAACTCGACGGGTTGTCCTTTGGGAATGACGATATTTTCCACCGCTAACCGCGCCTCTTCTAGCGCTTCGAGTTCATCGTCGCTACCATTAAAACTAAACAACCGCAGATCCACCGCATCAGAACTACTTAAGTCCTCCATCCCCAACGCCCGGCGCAAGGCTTTGCTAATTTGAGGGATAGTATTGGATTTGACTGGATGAATGGGAATTTGTCGCGCTTTACTAATCTGCCGTAACTTAGAATGGTTTTTAATCTGCGATCGCAAGGCCAAAACCACATCAGCGCTATTCATATCCTTAGTGAGCATTACAGGTAACTTCAGTACATCGATCGCCTGCTCCAACTGCGATCGCCCGATACCGTAAGGATAGACATACAAGGGCAAATCTTCCCCATTGGGACCTGGAAGCCGCACTTTCTCTTGCCAATTTTCCGGCGGCCAAGAGCGAGCCAGCATCTCTTCAAAGTCCGATTCGGATTGTTTGGGGTCTAAACTGGGTAAAGCACGCATTTGCCCGGAAGCCCGCCATCCCCTCGGCTGCGAAGGCTCGTGAGCATTTTTCTGGCTAGAATTCACCAAGTAGAGAGGAGGGTCATTTTGGACGATTTTAAGTTCCCCACTTTCGTCAAAAGTCCGCTCTTCCGGCATGGGTTCCCGTCCTCGTAACAGGCGATCGACGGTATCGGCCACATCGGGATGTACCACCCAACGATAGCGCTCCTGCATCTCTACGGCAATTTCAAAGGTAGGAGGGGCTTTGCGCTCTAAAACCGTCTTCTGGGACCCCCTGCGCCGTGCCTCATCATCCCCCAAGGTAACAGCTTGAATGCCGCCAATTAAATCGGCTAAAGTGGGATTCTTAATCAAATTTTCGATTTGATTACCGTGAGCAGTTCCCACTAATTGAACCCCCCTTTCGGCAATGGTACGCGCCGCTAAAGCCTCTAATTCTGTACCGATCTCATCAATAATAATCACTTCAGGGGTGTGGTTTTCCACCGCTTCGATCATCACCTGATGCTGTAATTCTGGTTTTGCCACCTGCATCCGACGGGCGCGACCGATCGCCGGGTGAGGAATATCCCCGTCCCCAGCAATTTCGTTGGAGGTGTCGATAATGACCACCCGTTTTTTCAACTCATCGGCGATGATCCGGGTAATTTCCCGCAAAGCCGTTGTTTTCCCGACCCCAGGACGACCCAGCAGCAAAATAGATTGCCCGGTTTCTACAAGATCCCGAATCAGTCCGATGGTACCAAAGACCGCCCGTCCCACGCGACAAGTTAGCCCGATAATCGTGCCTTGACGGTTGCGAATGGCACTAATGCGGTGCAAGGTTCGTTCAATTCCGGCGCGATTATCGCCGCTAAAATGTCCTACCCGTTCGATGCTATGCTGTAAATCTTCTTTTGTAACCGGGTCTTGGCTCAAATATTCCGCGTCATCGAAAAAGCGGACTTCGGGTAAGCGTCCCAAATCTAAAACAACTTCGATCGCCTTATCTTTGTTGGGATGACCCTCTAAAGCGGTGCGAATCTTAACTGGAAGGATATCGAGAAGGCGATCGAGATCGTCTGTGATTTCCGTTCTGGTTTTGGGGTTGTGATGGGAATCGTTTAATTTGGACACAGCAGGTGCTGAAGAAGATAATAAATTTGTTTTGCTTAAATTGCGATCGCGTTCGTTTCCGTCGGGAGTATTGCTCTTGAAGTTTGCCATAACAAAGGGAGAAAATTAACGGGAAAAGAAAGAGTTGGCGGGAAATTTCCCTGCACTTTTGACTTTTTAACCGCTTAATGAAGGTTTGATTTGAGAGATCGATTTGCGTGCTAGGGCGACTGTTTGCCAAAGTAAATCGGGATAGCATTCAAGATAGGGTTTGTTCCCGTCAGCAAGGCTTTGCGCTTCTAGGCGATCGAGAAGGGGTGTGAGTTGTTTGCGAGAGTAACTGCCATAAGCGACACCTGCAACTCGACCCAATAGCCCCTTTTTTTTCAACACGGACACTGTATGTTGATTCGTTCCTCCTGCGAGTTGGATATAGCCTGGAAGCCCAGAATTTAGGACTTTTTGGGCAAGTGCGATCGCCGGATAAGTTGTACTTTTCCCCAGATCCCCGCTCATGGGACGACCATCGGTTTGCCAAACTAAGGGACAAGGTAAGGGGGAAATTAACTCATATAAGGAGGCAAGATAATCGAGTAGATCGGGGCTGTCGGGGCAGCTAATAGCCAGCAATTTTAAGCGATCGCATTTCGGGGCGATCGCCTGCCACAGTCGCTGAAAATGCCGGAAATTGCCCGCTTGAGTGTGAATTTCAAGGGCATCAATTTCGGGTTGCAAAATCAACGGTACGACGGTTTCAGGGGTGGAAACCCAAGACCTGGCGAAAATCAAATTTTCGGGACAGACAGATAAACAGCGACCGCAACCATAGCAGCGTGCATCAATAACCCCCGATGCGATTTCCGTGAAGGCGATCGCATCGGTGGGACAAACTTTCTCGCAGGGTGCGGGACAGTCTGACGGACATTGAGTAGCATCAAATTCTGCTTTGCGGAAGTGAGGATCTTCTCCATCATTAAGACTGACCATCAACCAAGGTCTATTGCTTTGATTTGCAGCATCGGCAATTTTTCTGGCGATCGCAAATCCTTCTTTGGCCGCTTCAATTACGGCTGGATCGGCTGCAACGTCAACACAATCGACTCCCGCTAAAGTATAGGCTAAAGCGAGAGAGCGTATCGCCGGGAGATGTTGGAAACTGGCTCCACAGATTAGTTTAAACCAGCGACCCGACTTTAAGGAATCCAAGGGAGAGTACAGTTCAATCACCCTTCTATGCTAAATCCTCATCTGCAAAAATTACCAGAAAAATTACGAGAAAATGAGAAGAAAAACAAAGTCAAATTCAGCGATACTACAATTATATCACAAACAGAATACAAAGGGTGCAGTTTCTCAATACGTTCAGTCATTTTTGCTTTAAGATCGATTGGCGACCCATCTCCACCCTTCACCGATCCAGAGAACGATCGAGGTAGTACCAATAATAGCAAACCAATCTTGTAAGGAAAGGGGAACAGTTCTGAAGACTTCTCCCCCAAATTGAATAATTAAAATCTGTCCGATACAAATTGCCGCCGCGATCGCAATAAAACCTTTATTTTGCCACACTCCTTTAAATGCGGATTGCTTTAATCCCAAACAGCGTGCATTAAATAAATTCCAAAACTGAATAAAAACAAAAACGGCAAAAAAGACGGATAACTCGTAAGGATCGATGTTGCCATCTTTTTGTAAATAGATTAAAAAGGCAGCTAAAAATCCTAAAAAGATTAAACCATTGCTGAGAATACTTTTGATCATGTCTGGGGAAATAATAAACGCTTCTGGATTTCGAGGGGGGTCTTGTAAAACTGTCTCATGGGGAGGTTCTGTTGCTAATGCCAATGCCGCAAAAGTATCCATGATTAAATTAACCCAAAGCATTTGTGTTACTGTAAGGGGCAGGGAAATCCCGATAAAAGGTCCGAGTAAAGCAATTCCTAAAGCGACAACATTAATCGTTAATTGATAGAGAATAAAGCGTTGAATATTTTGGTATAAAGAACGCCCCCAAACAATGGCATTAACAATGCTTTGAAAAGAATCATCCAATAAAATAATATCGCTGGCATTTTTGGCGATCGCGGTTCCACTTCCCATTGCTAAACCCACTTTTGCTTGTTTTAATGCTCCCGCATCATTTGTACCATCTCCTGTTACGCCAACAACCTCACCTTGCTCTTGTAAGAGTTTGACTAAGCGCAACTTATCCGAGGGAATGGCACGAGATAATACTTTTAACTCTTGAATTGCTTCTCTAGCCTTCTCATCGCTCATTTTGCGGAACTTTTTACCAGTAAGAGAGGCATACTGATGCCGTTCTTCTTCCCCTTGCCAAAGACCGATTTCTCGAGCAATTTCTTCTGCCGTTTCTGCACAATCTCCAGTAATAATTTTTATTTTTAAGCCCGCATTGAGACAAGTTTTAATGGAGTCAGAAACACCGGGGCGCAAAGGATCGACGATCGCCACAAATCCCAACCATGTTAAATGGGGTTTCTTCTGTCCTTCCAGATCTGGCTGCATTAAATTGTCAGGCAAATTTTGGTACGCTAAACCTAATGTTCGCATTCCCCGTTTCTGATAGTCATTCAACGCTGACAAAATCGGTTCTGGGTTATGCAGAGGTAGAACTCCATATTCGGTAAGAATTTCAGAACAGCGTTCGAGAATGACTTCTGGCGCACCCTTAATATGGACAATTTCTCCTTCAGTTACGGAAGAATGACCAAAGGTTGCCATATATTTATTCTTTGTCGAAAACGAGAGTCGAAATTCAATTTTTAAGTTATAGCGATAGTCGAGATAGTCAAGATTTTGTTCATCTAACCAAAGAAGTAAAGCGCTTTCTGTGGCATTGCCGATCGCCTTGGTGGGTTTTCCCTCTTCTTTTTCCAAATCGGCGGTACTATTGGCGGCGATCGCCTCGGCAATTAAATTGCGGGCGAAGTCCAAATCGGCAACTTTTGTGGCTTTTAACACAGGAAAGACAACTTCGTGAACCCGCATTTTATTTTGCGTTAATGTCCCTGTTTTATCAGAACAAATAACCGTCGCTGCCCCAATTGTTTCACAAGCGTGCATCCGCCGCACTAAATTATTAGAATCCGCCATGCGTTTCATGCTATAAGCAAGGGAAAGGGTAACACTCATGGGCAACCCTTCCGGCACCGCAACGACGATAATAGTCACAGCAACCATAAAGTATTCTAAGAGGGCGAATCCTGCTTCTGCGGGTAGCCAGGTTTCCCCCCAAACCGGAACGAGATGCAAAGGATAGCCAACTCCAGCCCCGATGACCAAAACCAGTCCCCCCACAGCAGCAGCTTTGAGCCAATTTCCCCAACTATCATCCAGCCATTCCGGTGCCTTAATGCCGCGATCGAGAAAGTCTAAGCCATCATAAACTACGGGCAACCAAACCGGAATCAGTGCGATCGCAATACTGGCTACCAAAAAGGTCAAAAAATAGCCCTGCTGTCCCGTTAGGTAAAATTCTCCCGTCAGAAAGCCTCGTATTGTTAAAGCAATGAAAATGACCGTAGCAAAAGATAGCCCTACCACTCCGATCAGTTTGCTAAGGCGATCGAGTTGTTGGTTGAGGGGGGTATCTTCCCCATTTTCGATGGTTGCTACAGCCCGCGCTAATTTTCCGATTTCCGTGCGATCGCCCACTGCTGTGACGGCAAAGATGCCATTTCCCTGATCGACAATGGTAGTGCGATAAAGATTATACGCGGGATAAGTTGCTTCTATTGCAGCCTGTTCTTTGGTTTCGGAAGGGGTAAATTTTTGTACGGGTTCCGATTCTCCTGTAATTTTGGCTTGATCCACTAGGAGAGACACGGCTTCCACAACTTCCCCATCGGCGGGAATTTCGTCCCCTTGTTCCACACAGACCCAATCTCCTACAACGATGTCTTTCTGGGGTACTGTGGTTGCACAGCCATCGCGAATGACTCGCACTTTGACATCATCCACATATTGATTGAGAATCTCAAAGGCTTGATTGGCACGGTATTCATTAACAAAGGCGAGAGTTGTGGCCAAAACGATCGCCACGATAATCCCCAATCCTTCGATATAATCGTTTTGCACTGCCCCCGCCGCGATCGCGATTATGGCCGCAATACATAAAATGCGGATCACGGGGTCGGCAAATTTTTCTAAAAATAAACGCCACCAAGGTTCTTGTTCTGGGGGAGTTAGGACATTTGCCCCATATTTTTCGCGGTTGATTTCAACTTGTTTTGAGGTGAGTCCGCCGAGGGGATGATGCGATCGCGTTTGCTGGTCGGTGAACATAAGCACTGAAACGAATAGGAGTCGGGGTATTGCCCGAAGTAATATTCCTTCATGGTATCATTACAGACATTTGCTTTGCATGGGAAGAGGCAAGAGGCAATTAGGCAAGAGGCAAGAGGCAAGAGGCAACAGTCAACATAAGGAATATTTTTTTAATGCTTTATTTGGTTGGTACGCCTATCGGGAATCTGGAGGATATGACCTTTCGGGGGGTTCGTATTTTGCAAGAAGTGGATTTAATTGCCGCAGAAGATACTCGCCACACGGGAAAGCTATTAAAACATTTTCAAATTCAAACGCCGCAAATTAGCTATCACGAACATAATAAGCACAAGCGTTTGACTGAATTAATTCAGCGTTTGCAATCTGGAGAGGCGATCGCCTTAGTTACGGATGCGGGGATGCCTGGGATTTCCGATCCCGGTTACGAGTTGGTTAAAGCCTGTCGAGAAAATAATCTCCCTGTTGTCCCCATTCCGGGAGTTAGTGCTGGAATTACTGCTTTAGTGGCCTCGGGTTTGCAGTGCGATCGCTTTGTTTTTGAGGGCTTTTTACCAACTCAAGCCAAAGCCAAGGGCGATCGCCTCACTTCACTGCAAGCAGAATCTCGCACTCTTGTTCTTTATGAGGCACCCCACCGCTTACTCTCTCTTTTGCAGGATTTGGCGGCAACTTTGGGGGGCGATCGCCCTATTGTTGTGGCACGGGAACTCACCAAACTCCACGAAGAATTCTGGCAAGGTAGCATTAAAGCGGCGATCGCCCATTACAGTCAACGTCCCCCCAAAGGTGAATTTACCCTCGTTATTGCCGGAATTTCCCAAAACCCGACAACTCTCACGGAAACAGAAATCGCCGCCGAATTACAACAACTTTTAGAAGAGGGAATGTCGCGATCCCAAGCCAGTCGCCATCTGGCACAATCGACGGATATTTCTCGCCGCCACATTTATCAAATTGCTCTTTCTCTCCCCAACTCAATTGAAAATCCCGAAGCATCGGACTATTAATCGCTTGCAGGCGGCGAGGAGATGCCCCCGAAGCGGTTTACCACACAAACAGAAGGCGATCGCCAATTGGCGATCGCCTTCTTCAATACAAGATAAGCAATATTCAAACACACACAAACCCGATCTCTGCTATTCGATCTCCAATTAGGCGATCGCTGGCCAAGAGGCATTCAGCAAACGTTTTTCGGAAATCGAGGGTATTGTTCCTAGTCGATGGAGGCTCTCTAATACCACCATCGCACTAGCTGGACGTTCCCTTACTGAAGTTGCGATAAGATTATCAATCAGCGCAGCGAACTGAGGATTTAGCCCAGACACGCGCTCTCGCCACAGTAATTGTCCTTCCCTTTCGGGTAAATTGATAGGATTTTGTCCCGTCAGGAGATGAACCATCGTCCGTCCTAACGCATACAAATCCGATTGCACTACCGCGTTACCGCTTTTTTGTTCGGGAGCCATATAATTTGGCGTTCCTACTCGCGCGCGATCGCCTTGGAAATTTCCCACAATTCCAAAATCGATCAACACGAGTTTCCCATCCGGTTGCAACATGATGTTGTCCGGTTTAATATCCCGATGTAATAAGCCGCGATGGTGAACAAAGGCCAAAATCTCAGCCATTTGACTCAACCAGGCGATCGCCTGTTGACTTGCGATCGCCCCAGTTTTCTCAACTTGCGCGGCTAAATTCAGCCCTGGAATTTGTTCCATCACCAAACAACGTAACGGCTTTAAGGTATTGGCAAAGGAGACGGTAAAACTACCCACCGATTCAACTTTTGGGATACAAGGATGTCTCAACCAAATCAATACCCGCGCTTCTTCCTCAAACAATTGGCATAAGCGCGAACTATTTAATTTGAGAATTTTGAGAACTTTTTTTGTACCCATCTGTTCCGGTTCTAAACTCCAGTCTTCCACCTCGTAAATATCCGTGGCAGAGCTTGGTGACAGTTCCCGCAAGGGGCGAATGGCACGATAGCGATTGTTAATTAACAACGGTGTACCGCAGATTTCGCATTCTTCAAGCTGCTCAGGATTAGGGTGATGGCAATCAGGATTGATGCAATAGGTAATAGCAGGATCTAGAGCATTCATGGCGTAATGTGCCGCACCGAATTGCGACTCGTTGGGTTTGTGCAGTAAGACTAGGAAAATTAGCCCCTCTAATAAAGATTTGGAATTAACCAAGTCTTTTTATGCAAAATCCAACCAGTTTTAACAATTCTTTACAACTCTAATTCGCCACCGGCTCTAGATTGAGTTCGCCAAGCAGATTGAGAATGTTATCGATGGAATAGCCCACTTCCAAGGGGAATTTATCCTCAAGGAGGACTTGAATCTTGCCGAGACGTTCGCTGAGACGGCGATCGCTGCGGAACATCCGCAACAAGCGCTCTTTTACGGGCTTAAGCAAGAGATTCTCCTGCAAAGTCCGCAATTCGCTGTCTTCTTCATCCACTTTCAACAAGGAATGAGAACGGAAGGTTTTCACCTTGTCGAGTTTCTGAGAGCGGCTCAGTTCAACGATTTCTGCACAAACTTGCTCGACTAACTGCTGGGTCACGTATTCCATAACCACGGGTTGCAGGGCAAACACGGCCACACCGTCTTCTTGGCTTTTCTCGATTAAAGAACGTCGTTTCAAGGACTCGAGGGCTTCCAAGATATCTTTTGGAGGCAGAGGCAGCAAAATATCATTTTGCAACTGTTCCATCGAAGCGGGGAAACGCTCGATCGCCAGCCAGTAAACGATTTCTCGTTCCAATTCTGACAAGCGCGAAAGTTGTTGTTCTAGGAGGGTATCGATATCGCCGAAGACGAGGGTATTTTGCTTGAGGAATTCTCGCACGCTACCGCCGAACAGTTCTTTGATGGTGGTGGCAACAATTTTCAGCGCTAAGGGGTTGCCGCGATAAAGTTCCACCAAATCAGCCCATTTTTTCTTCTCTTCGGTTTTGCTATCGAGGCCTTTAACTTTAAAGATTTCGCCAGCATCGTCTGTTTGCAAGCCTCCTAGGGTCATGGTACGAACGGGAGCATTATTGCCCGCCCGCAGCGCAATTTCACGAGGGGTTTCCAAACTGGTGAGAACTACGCAACTTTGATGGGTTTCTTCTGCCAAGCGGCGGAAGAAGTCGCCATAATTGCGGTAGCCGTCGCGATACTGACCGGCCAATTCTTCGGGGCTGAGGATGGCATCAACGCGATCCAAAACCAACAGACATTGGCGATCGCGCAAGACTTTAATCAGATGAGAGATTTTTTCGTCGAGAGGATCCGAAAGAATCGAACGAGCGGGACGGGCGAGGATTCGCAATAAATCCGTCAGCAATTCCGATAAAGACGGTGCCTGACGAAGCGATCGCCAGACAACACAATCGAATTCTTCTTCGGACTGTTTGGCCAGTTTCACGGAAAGGGAAGTTTTGCCGATTCCTCCCATACCCAACAGGGCGAGAACGCGACAATCTTCTTCGATCATCCAGGTGCTGGCGGTTTTTAACTCTTCTTCGCGACCGTAGAAAATAGAGACATCAGGAGCTTGTCCCCAATCTCGCAAAGGTTGGCTCGGATCGGTCTTGGGTTCGAGATCGTCACCACCGCGAGCCTCTTTCATCCGATGGCGTTCGACGAGAATTTGTTGGAGTTTGGCCAGTTTTCCGGGGCCGGCTCCGGAAATGTGAAACTTTTTGTAAATTTCACCCAAACGCTTGCGGGCGGCGGCGGCTTGAATATTCAAGCGGGCAGCAATATCGGCATTGGAAACCCCTTGAATGGCCAGGGACAAAACTTCCAATTCCGCATCGGTCACGCCGTACTCGTCGGCAATTTCATTGAGATAATCTGCAGGAATGATGGTCATAAGGCAATCGACTAACTAACTAACTTGATAAGTGGAATTCCTTTCCCCTACTCACCTATGTTGAGACTGGGAAAGATAAGAATCTATCATAATCTATCATAGCGAATTTTTACCTGTCTCAACTTTTTTTGTTTTCACTCTTAGTGAGGAGAAAGGCGGATATCCTTACTTTCAGTTTGAGCAATTTAACATAAATTTAACAATTGACAATATTCAGGAAATCCCCAAAAGAGACTCTACGAGGAAATACTGACCTAAGCGCAAGAGCTTTCAGTTTCTCATCTTGAGAGAATCGGGGCGACAAAGCGTTAATATAAATAAACATTTGTTTTTCTGCAAATATTAGTAGTTCATCTTGCATTTTGGCCTGAGAAATATAAAGTTTTATGACAGCAACTGTTGCTCCACCGCCACAACCTACCCAAACTCGTCGTGTTGTTTTTCCTTTTACGGCTATTGTCGGTCAAGAGGAAATGAAACTCGCTCTCTTACTCAACGCCATCGATCCTAAAATTGGTGGGGTGATGATTATGGGCGATCGCGGTACGGGGAAATCTACGACTATCCGCGCTCTGGCGGAGTTATTGCCAGAAATTGAAATCGTTGAAAACGATCCTTTTAATAGCGATCCCAAAGACCCTGATTTAATGAGCGATGAACTTCGCACGGCTATGGCTGAAGGAAAAACTTTTGCCACGATCCGTAAAAAAGTCTCGATGATCGATCTACCCCTCGGGGCGACGGAGGATCGGGTTTGCGGCACGATCGATATTGAAAAAGCACTTTCGGAAGGGGTGAAGGCGTTTGAGCCTGGTTTGCTGGCTAAAGCTAATCGGGGCATTCTTTATGTGGATGAAGTTAATCTTCTTGATGATCACCTTGTGGATGTTCTCCTCGATTCTGCGGCAAGTGGTTGGAATACGGTAGAACGAGAGGGGATTTCTATTCGCCATCCTGCTCGTTTTGTGTTGGTGGGATCGGGAAACCCTGAAGAAGGGGAATTGCGCCCCCAATTGCTCGATCGCTTTGGAATGCACGCGGAAATTCATACGGTGAAAGAGCCGGCTTTACGGGTGAAAATTGTCGAACAGCGATCGCAGTTTGATGGGGAACCCCACGCTTTTTGCGACCAATATCAGGGGGAACAAGATGCCCTACAGGAAAAATTAGTCAGCGCCCAACATCGTCTCAAAAATGTGGCGATCGATTATGACTTGCGGGTGAATATTTCTGAAGTTTGTTCGGAACTGGATGTGGATGGGTTGCGGGGAGATATCGTCACCAACCGCGCTGCTAAAGCCTTGGCTGCTTTTGAAGGACGGGAAGAAGTTACTGTAGATGATATTCGGCGAGTCGTTGTCCTTTCCTTGCGCCATCGCCTGCGAAAAGACCCCCTTGAGTCCATTGATTCGGGTTATAAGGTTAGCAAGGCCTTTAACCGCGTTTTTGGTATCGCGGAAGAGTAGCGATTTTCACTCATAGGACTTAGGCATTAGCGTAGGACTTAGGCATTAGCGTAGGACTTAGGCATTAGCGTAGGACTTAGGCATTAGCGTAGGACTTAGGCATTAGCGTA